>NZ_JBQKGG010000001.1:0-429184 GCF_052118925.1 Candidatus Paralachnospira sp. LCP21S3_A2 | reverse complement strand
AGAAAGGGATGAAAAACAACCTGAAAATGGCGAGAAACAGGGCAAAGCAGAAGTTAGTCGTGCAATTCTTTTTCTGAAGCATGGCAGTAGAAGTTACTAATGCAATCAACTAAATGAAAAAATTATGGCTGGTTTTGAAACAAAAGTGATTCTTTTTCCGTCTAATAAATAGAAACCAATTGATAAACAGAAAGAAAAGGGGTGAGAGTATGACGCTGGAGCAACTGGTAAGGCGTGCGCAGAGCGGAGATACGGAAGCTTTTTCTGAGCTGATGGAGCAGAGTATGCAGATGCTTTATAAAACAGCGCGGGCGATCTTATCGAGTGATGAGGATGCGGCGGATGCCATTCAGGATACCATCCTGGCAGCGTTTGAAGGACTTGGAAAATTGAAGAAGCCAAATTATTTTTCAACATGGCTGGTACGGATTCTGGTGAATCGTTGCCGGGATCAGATCCGGAAAAAGAGGAAGTTGATATATATGGATCAGATTCCGGAGCAGCCGGGTGTTGAAAGGGAATATGAAGCAGCAGAATGGAATTTGGTTCTGAAAAAGCTGGATGAAAAATATCGGCTGTTGGTCGTACTGCATTATGTGGAGGGATTTAATGCAAGGGAGATCAGTGAGATCCTTGATATTCCGGCGGCAACGGTGCGGACAAGGCTTGCCAGAGCAAAAAAATTATTAGCTGAGTATATGGAAGAAGGGAAGGAGGGAAAAACAGAATGAACAGAACGGAACTTCTTGAGAAACTGAAAAAAGAGATTGTGATTCCATCGCAAGTAAAGAAAAAGGCAGATCAGGCATTAGAAGAGATTCGGAGGCGGGGTACAGAATATACAGGAAGCAAGAATGTGACAGCAGAAGAAAAATCCACAGATAGAATCAAAGAAAGTATGAAAAGACAGAAAACCAGAAAGAAAAGAAGTCGGAAACGACTGATCCTGACAGTAGCAGCTGCAGTTCTGGCTGTTGGAGGAATCTGTCTGGCAGCGGTTTCGCTTGGAAAAATAGGACGAAGTACGGAAAAACAGATGATGTCTGGGCAGAAGACATATACAGAGCAGGACGGACGGGATCAGGGAACGGGAAAGCAAACAGAGGTATCTGAGAAGCAAACGGAAGTAAACATGCCGAAAGCGGGAAAAATGTCATTGGAAGAACGGGAGATTTTGTCACTTCCTGCACTAGTTGCGGAAGATCAGGGAATTACGGTGACGCTTCAGGATTGTATAGTGGATAATTATTGCCTTCGAATCACGTTTTCAGTGGCTGGATATGAGCAGCCAATTTTGGGAAGTCCGGCATTTGGCGAATCAGGCGGATTTCTGATCGACGGAGAAGTTCCGAAAGCCAGTGCAGGTTTTGAATTTTATAATGGAAGCTATACCGATGCGGAAGGAAGAATGCAGACCGATCCGGAGGTGAATAATTATCGTCTTTCGGATGGAACGATGGAATATGTGGTTACTATGCGGAGCCGGGAAAAAGGATATTTTCTCGGAAAGCGGGCACACCTGAAGCTTTGTGATCTGGGGCAGATTACCGAGAAAGCAGGAGTATTTGAAACGAAGATTTCCGGGACGTGGGAGTTTGACTGGATTCTTTCCGGGACGTCCGAAAGTATTGAAAAAGTGGATCTCAGTCTTCCTGTTGGGACATCCAGAGCAGTTTTGACAGGAGCAGAGATTTCCCCGGTTTCCGTATCCGTAACACTGAGTGCGGAGACAGAACAGAAGAATGAAGTGTATCGAACGGAGGACGGAGAACGGCAGGTCCATGTGACCAGGGATGCAGAAATCGGAGTGGTAGGATTCTGCATGAGCGATGGAACCATTTATGAACAATATCCTTTCGGTTCCGGAAGTGTGTTTATGCAAGATGGATCGATTCATGAACAGTGGATGCTGAACCGCATTCTTGATATTGATGAGGTACGCGGCCTGGTATTTCAGTACGTGGATTCTGATGGGAAAACGCAGATTGCACAGGTGGACATCTGGTAGGGGAAGAATAGAAATTCGGGACTGCGCGGATTTCGCCGGAGGAAGGATATTGCGGTGACCACGTTTCTGCTTGCCAATCCCACGGCTCTCGGTTACAATAGAAGTCATACTGAGAAAAGGATGGTATTTCTATGCGTGAACTGAAACCTCTGTCCAGAAAGAAGCAGTTCCTTCTTCTGGCACTGGTTCCCTTGTATTTTATGGTGATCGGACTGTTTTTGCAGCCGTTGTCCGGGCTGGGAAACGGACTTTTGACGATCCTTCGGGAGCCGGACTTCCTGATCACCGACTATTTTGTCAGTGGCGGTCCGGGGGCGGCACTGATCAATGCCGGTCTGGTAACGCTCCTGTGCCTTCTTATGGTCTACGGGCTGAAAATGGAGATTGATGGACATACCGTAACCTCCCTCTGCCTGATGTTCGGCTTTTCCCTGTTTGGGAAAAACCTGTTAAATATCTGGCTGATCCTTCTTGGCGTGGTGCTGTATTCCCGCTTTCATAAGGTTCCGGTATCTAAGTATCTGTATATCGGGTTCTACGGAACCAGTTTGTCGCCGATCATCACAGAGCTGATGCAGCTGGGACATTTTCCCATGCCGGTGCGCTTTCTTCTGGCGGCAGTGACGGGGCTTTCCATTGGTTTTGTCCTGCCTCCCTTGAGTACATACACCCATTTTGCCCACAACGGCTATTCTCTTTATAATGTAGGATTTGCGGCTGGGGTCATTGCCACAGTGGTCATGTCCTTATGCAAGTCCTTCGGACTTACGGTGGAATCGAGACTTTTGTGGTCTACGGAATACACAACGGTGTTTGCTGTGATCCTTGCGGTACTGTTTGTGAGTATGATCGTGGTAAGCCTCTTTCCGTCTCCGAAGGAAACCCTGCGGGGATATGTACGGATCTGGAAGGCGGAGGGACGCGGAGGAACGGATTATCTGAAGAGTGAAGGCGTCCGTCCGACCATGTTCAATATGGCAGTCAACGGCCTGTTTGCCATGGGCTTCGTGCTGGTGACAGGCGGAGCGTTAAACGGTCCCAGCATCGGAGCCATCTTTACGGTGGTGGGCTTCAGCGCCACCGGAAAACATCTGCGGGGCATTGCACCGGTCATGTTCGGAGTCTGGGCAGCAAGCCTTACGAAGCAGTGGAATATTTACGATCCGTCGGCGGTGCTGGCACTTCTGCTTTCGACCACACTGGCGCCCATCAGTGCCAAGTATGGTGTATTCTGGGGAATCGTTGCGGGCTTTTTACATTCTTCCGTTGCATTGAATGTGGGTATCGTGTACGGTGGCATGAATTTATACAATAACGGATTTGCCGGCGGTCTGGTGGCCATTTTCCTTGTGCCGCTGATCCAGTCGTTCCATGACCGCAGGGCAAGGGCGAAGGAAGAGATTTCTTTATAATAAGGTGGCTGGCTTTAACAGCCACAGAAGCATTCCATAACAGAAAACAAAAAGACACCCGGATACGATCAGGGAACCGAGGGGCGGAAGCGCAGAAAAAAAAGAAAGCGTTTCTGCTCCTTTTATGATTCCTGAGGAGATCAAGACGCAGAAGACCGGACGGAAGATCTCCTGAAAAAAGGAAAAGGAGAACAGCAGGCCTTTTCGGCAGAGAAACCGCAGGTGGCAGACCGTCAAAAGCAGTTCACCGGCAAGGAGACCGTAAAGATAGCCGCGGATCCCCAGAAACGGGACGATGAGCAGTACACAGGTAAATCGCAGTGTAAGACCGGCCAGGTTATGGAGAAAGGTGATTTTCGTATAGCCGAGTCCGTTTAAGATACTGGCCATGGTTCCGGAGACATAGAGAAAGGGACAGAGCCAGGCCAGGATTTTTAAGAGAATACCGGCAGTCTCGTTTCGGAATAAAGTTGTACCGATGGCGGTGCCGTAATGGAGAAACAATCCGCTAAAAAGGATCCCCAGGATCAGGCTGCACCGGATAGAAACAGAGGCGGAGGTGCTGATGCTGTCATAGGCCTGCTCCGACTGGGCTCTGGCGATGTGTGGAAGCAGCATGACGGATAAAGAGCCGGTCAATGCTGTGGGAAACAGCACAAAGGGAAAGGCCATTCCGGTGAAGACTCCGTAAAGACTCAGGGCATCGGAAGCAGACAGACCAAAAAGACGGAGTCTGGACGGGATCAGGATCGTTTCCGCGCTTTGCAGCAGGCTCAAAGAGATCCGGTTTGCCATGAGTGGAAGGGTGAGAAGAAGCAGGGAATGAAAAATCCCTGGCCGGGCCCTGCGGAAACGCTTCAGCGATCCGGAAGGCGTGGCTGTGCAGCCGGCTTTGAAAGCGTTCCGTCTGCGCAGCTCTGCAAGAAAGAAGAAAGAACTGGTGAGGAGCGCACCCATTTCTCCGGCGAAATGTCCCAGGGCAGCATAAACGGCGGTGATTTCTTTTCCGGTCTGCTCTGCGCGGAATAGGATGATCATGACGGTGCTGATCCGGACAAGCTGTTCCATGATCTGTGCAGAGGCAGGGATCGAGGCACGGCTCTTCCCATAATAATAGCCGCAGATACAGGAATGGACGGCGCTTAACGGAACGGACCAGGCCATGATCTTCAGAAGCGGACAGCATCGAGGATCCCCCAGAATGTGAGAAGCAATCCATGGCGCAGACAGAAACAGGAGCATGGATGCAGGAAAAGCAAGGGAAAGAGAGAGGAGCAGTCCGCATGCCAGATATCGCAGGCTGTGTCCGCCGCCAGGCTTCGGATATTCGGCAGCTACGAACCGGGAGAGTGCAGTCTGAAAGGAAGCGCAGCACAAGGAAAAACAGATACTGTAAAGAGGATAGACAAGCTGATAAAGCCCCATGGCCTCCGCGGTGAGCTTTCGGGACAGATAGATCCGGTAAAAAAAGCCGGCAAAACGGGCAGCGAGTCCGGAAGCGGTCAGCGTAAGCGTACCAAGGAGCAGGGAATGGTTCTGTTTGTCTGCGGACATGGAACTCTCCTGGTATCGTTATTGATAAAGTATATTGACAGGGGCTTGACAAAAATACCTTCCGATGGTATAGTGACACTGTCAGTCATATCATAGTAAAACGCTGGGAATTTGGAGATGGAAAGATGAAAATGTCAACGAAAGGCAGATACGGTCTCCGCGCCATGGTGGATCTGGCGATGACCAGTGAGAATGGTCCGGTATCGATCCAGTCCATTGCGGAACGGCAGGAGCTGTCGGAAAAGTATCTGGAACAGCTTCTGGCAATGTTAAAAAAAGCAGGACTGGTGAAAAGCATCCGCGGTCATCAGGGAGGGTATCTGATCAACGGAAATCCGGAAACGATCTCAGTAGGTGACATCCTGCGGGCACTGGAAGGAGATTTAACTCCGGTAGAATGCTCCGGTCTGGAGGAGGAATCCCCCTGTAAAGCGGCGAAGTCCTGTGTGACCAAGTATGTGTGGAAACGGATCAACGACAGTATGGAGGAGGCCGTTGACGGGATCACGCTGGCAGAGCTGATGGAACAGGGCAGATCCATACAGGCAGGAACGGAAAAACCAGAATAAGATAACATACATGGACCGGAGCTCCGGCCTCATGGAACACATAAAAGGAAAGAAGGATATGATTATGGAACAACATCTGATTTATTTGGATAATGCGGCAACGACAAAGGTAAACCCGAAGGTTCTCGATGCAATGCTTCCTTATTTTTGTGAGAAGTTCGGGAATGCTTCGCCGATCTACAGCCTTGCTGCGGAGAGTAAGAAGGCTATTACCGAGGGAAGAGAGCAGATCGCTCATGTTCTTGGCGCGGATCCCAGTGAGATTTATTTTACCGGCGGCGGCTCCGAGTCTGATAACTGGGCATTGAAGGCAACGGCAGAAGCCTATCAGAAAAAAGGAAAGCATATCATCACCACAAAGATCGAGCATCATGCAATCCTCCATACCTGTGAGTATCTGGAGAAGGAGCGGGGCTTTGAGGTAACGTATCTGGATGTGGATGAAAACGGTCTCGTAGATCTGGAAGAATTAAAGAAGGCGATCCGTCCTGATACCATCCTGATCTCCGTAATGTTTGCCAATAATGAGATCGGTACGATCGAGCCCATCGCCGAGATCGGAAAAATCGCCAGGGAGCATGGAATCCTGTTCCATACCGATGCGGTTCAGGCATTCGGTCATGTGCCGATCAAGGTTGATGAAATGAATATTGATATGTTAAGCTCCAGCGGCCATAAGATCAACGGGCCCAAGGGAATCGGCTTTTTGTATATCCGCAAGGGTGTAAAGATCCGTTCGTTCATTCACGGCGGTGCCCAGGAGCGGAAGCGCCGTGCAGGAACTGAGAATACACCCGGTATCGTCGGATACGGCATGGCAGCAAAGATCTGTGAAGATGTCATGGAAGAGCGCAACAAGAAAGAGATCGGACTTCGTGACCACCTGATCGACCGTGTTCTGAAGGAGATCCCTTATTCCAGACTGAACGGTGACCGTACCAGACGTCTTCCCAACAATGCAAACTTCAGCTTCCAGTTCGTGGAAGGCGAGTCCATGCTGATCATGCTCGATATGGCAGGAATCTGTGCATCCAGCGGGTCTGCCTGCACCTCCGGATCTCTTGATCCGTCTCATGTGCTTCTTGCCATCGGACTGCCTCATGAGATTGCTCACGGTTCCTTACGTCTGACTCTGGGCGAGGATACCACTCTGGAGGATATCGATTATACCGTAGATAAGATCAAAGAGATCGTAGCAAAGCTTCGCTCCATGTCTCCTCTGTATGAGGACTTTGTAAAGCACGGCGGCGAGCATAAATAAATTTAGAAACAACAGAAAACGGAGGAACTACCATGTATAGCGAAAAAGTAATGGATCATTTTCAGCACCCCAGAAATGTGGGTGAAATAGAAGGAGCCAGCGGTGTTGGTACCGTCGGCAATGCAAAGTGCGGAGACATCATGAGAATCTACCTGGATATTGATGATAACCAGGTGATCCGCGACTGTAAGTTTAAGACCTTCGGCTGCGGTGCAGCTGTGGCAACCAGCAGCATGGCAACGGAGATGGTAAAGGGAAAGACCATTTACGAAGCACTTCAGGTAACCAATAAGGCGGTTATGGAGGCACTGGACGGACTTCCGCCCGTAAAGGTACACTGTTCCTTACTGGCTGAGGAAGCGATCCATGCGGCGCTCTGGGACTATGCAGAGAAGCATCATATCAAGATCGAGGGTCTGGAAAAGCCCAAGAATGATATCAGCGAGGGCGAAGAGGAAGAAGAATACTAAGTATGGGAAAACAGAAAGTTGTGGTGGGCATGTCCGGCGGAGTGGATTCTTCGGTGGCTGCCTGCCTGCTCCTGGAACAGGGGTATGAGGTAATCGGTGTAACCATGCAGATCTGGCAGGACGAAGACCGGACAGTTGTCGAAGAAAACGGCGGCTGCTGCGGTCTTTCTGCCGTTGATGACGCAAGGCGTGTGGCGCAGCTTCTGGGGATCCCTTATTATGTGATGAATTTCAAAGATATTTTCCGGGAAAAGGTCATGGATTATTTTGTGGACGATTATCTCCACGGCAGGACGCCAAATCCCTGTATTGCCTGCAACCGTTATGTGAAGTGGGAAGCTCTTTTGAAGCGCAGCATGGATATCGGTGCGGATTATATTGCTACCGGTCATTATGCCCGGGTGGAGCAGCTGGAGAACGGCCGCTATGCGATCCGCAGTTCAGTAACGGCGGCGAAGGACCAGACCTATGCGCTTTATAACCTGACTCAGGATCAGCTGGCTCACACCTTAATGCCTGTAGGCATGTATGAAAAGGAGCAGATCCGGGCTATTGCGGAGGAAAAGGGACTTCCGGTGGCGAAAAAGCCTGACAGCCAGGAAATCTGCTTTGTGCCGGATAACGATTATGCCGGATTTATTGAAAAAACAACGGCCTGCCCGGTGCGAGGCGGAAATTTTGTGGACAGGGACGGGAATGTTCTCGGACATCATAAGGGTATTATCCATTATACCATCGGCCAGCGGAAAGGCCTGGGCCTTTCCATGGGACATCCGGTTTTTGTGACGGAAATCCGTCCGGAGACCAATGAAGTGGTCATCGGCGAGGCAGAGGATGTATTCACGGATACGCTTCGCTGCAGGAATCTGAATTTTATGGCGCTTCCGGATTTCCCGGAGGAAAAAGTCTTTCTCGGAAAGATCCGTTATGCCCATCAGGGAGCACCCTGCCAGGTGAAACGGATCGGAGAGGATATGCTGGAATGCAGATTTCTTACACCGGTGCGGGCAGTGACTCCCGGGCAGGCGCTGGTGCTTTATGACGGGGAGTATGTGGCCGGAGGCGGAACTATCATACGGGAGGAAAAAGAGTGAAAAAGCAGATCAGGAAAGGAACGGCGGCAGCCCTGCTTATGGTGACGCTTGTCTGTTCCGGACTTCTCGGAGGCTGCAGGACAGGTGCTTCGGAGACAGCAGCGGAAACGAAAAGCAGTGCGGTGACACTTTCACCGGCGGAAACAGGGGAAGAAACCGATGTATTGGAGACAATCGCAGAAGTAACCACAGAGACAGAGACGACAGAGCCGGAAACGACGGTTCCGGAAACCACGGAAGCTGTCTTTACTGATGTAGACGAAACGGTTTATGCCACGGACACGGTCAATATCCGTGCGGCGGCGGATAAAGCCTCGGAAGGACTGGGAAAGCTCCGCGCCGGTGCGTCTATCCGGCGGACCGGGATTGGTGAGGCCTGGAGCCGGGTGGATTATAACGGGCGGAACTGTTATATCGCCTCGGAATATCTGACTACGGAGGAACCGGCGGCTCCTGCTGTGATGCCCTCCGGCGGACAGGCCGGAACGGGGATCTACCACAGCGGCAGCGGTCCTCTGGTCTGCATTGATGCCGGTCATCAGGCAAAGGGAAACAATGAAAAGGAGCCCATCGGCCCGGGCGCATCGGAGATGAAGAAAAAGGTATCCTACGGAACAGCCGGATCGGTATCAGGCTGGGATGAATATGAGTTAAATCTGGCGGTTTCCCTGAAGCTGCGGGATGAGCTTCTGTCCAGAGGATATCAGGTTCTCATGATTCGGGAGACCAACGAGGTCAATATCAGCAATGCCGAGCGGGCTGCCATTGCCAACCAGGCAGGAGCAGATGCGTTTGTGCGGATCCATGCCAACGGCTCTGACAACAGCAGTAAGACAGGTGCTATGACGATTTGTCCGACCTCCTCGAATCCCTGGTGCAGCCAGATCTACAGTGCAAGCCGGAGTCTTTCCGATTGTATTGTGAACAGCATGACTGCCCAGAGCGGATTTCCGAATAACGGTGTCTGGGAGACAGATACCATGAGCGGGATCAACTGGTGTGAGGTTCCGGTGACCATTGTGGAGATGGGGTACATGAGTAATCCGTCGGAGGACGCTGAGATGGCAACAGCAGCCTGCCAGAACCGGATCGTTCAGGGAATCGCCAATGGCATTGATAATTATTTCGGAAGATAAAACAAAGAAAAAGTTTAAAAGGCTCCGGAGAAAATTCTCCGGAGCTTTTATAAAATATGCAAAGCTATATTTTTTATAAAAGGGAAATCAGTGCATCGACATCTTCTTCCCTGGTGGCCCAGCTGGTTGCAAACCGTACAACCGTGTGGGTCTCGTCATAAGCTTCCCAGAAGCTCATGACTACTTTGTTTTCCAGACGGCGTTTCTGTTCATTTTCCAGAATTACGAAAATCTGATTAGTCGGCGTGTCCAGCAGCAGATGATAGCCCCTGGAAACGAGGGCTTTTTTTAATTTCTGCGCCATGAGGATGGCATTTCTTCCGTTTTCTTCGTAAAGACCATCGGTAAACAGGGCATCAAACTGGACGCCCAGAAGCCGGCCCTTGGCGAGAAGGGCTCCCTGCTGCTTGATCAGGGTAAGAAAATGAGAAGGAGCATGCTCCGGAAAGACAACGGCTTCCCCGCAGAGGCCACCGGATTTTGTCCCGCCGATATAAAAGACCGAGGCCAGCTTTGCCAGCTCCGGAAGGGACAGATCCGATTCGGGACTTGCCAGTGCACAGGCCAGGCGGGCGCCATCCACATAGAGGGGAATTCCGAAGTGGCGGCAGACCCG
This sequence comes from Candidatus Paralachnospira sp. LCP21S3_A2, assembly GCF_052118925.1. Lineage (NCBI taxonomy): Bacteria > Bacillati > Bacillota > Clostridia > Candidatus Paralachnospira > Candidatus Paralachnospira sp. LCP21S3_A2. The sequence continues at coordinate 419,064 of NZ_JBQKGG010000001.1, read as the reverse complement.
GGAGATAGCGGTCATTTCAGCCCTGGAATACAAGGTTCCGTATTCCGTCGGATGAGAAAGATAAACCATGCCTGGAAAGACCATATGCTCATGATTGGCATCGGCAAAAAAGGAACGAAGATAAGCCTCCAGTGTATCAGCCTCCAGTTTTCCGTCCTTTCCCGGAAGGGTTAAGACCTTATGACCGGTATATTCGATGGCTCCGGCCTCATGGATACTCACGTGTCCTGTATCTGCGGCAACAACGCCCTCATAGCGCTTCAGCAGGGAGCCGATGACAACAGCATTTGTCTGGGTCCCGCCCATAAGAAAATAGATATCGGCATCCGGGCAGCTGCAGGCGGCACGGATCTTTTCCTTTGCTGAGGCGCAGTAGGGATCGGAACCGTAGCCGGAAAGTGGTTCCAGATTGGTTTCAAGCAGGCGCTCCATGATTTTCGGATGGGCACCCTCACTGTAGTCGTTCTCAAAATAAAGCAAAATCATATCCTCCGATAAGGGTTAGCGTATGCCGCCGGTGGTACAGAACACCGGAAGAGCTGTGTAAGAGCAGAATCAACGGCGGCATCAGAATCGATTATAGAAAAAAGAAAATCGGTTGTCAACTTTGTGGGAAGCAGGTATAATAAAAATATTATGAAAAATCTCAGAGGAAAAAATTTAACCAGTTCAAAACAATATAATCGGGGACTTCTGCTTCAGCTCATTGCTACCGGTGCGGCGGATAAGCGCATGGAGCTGGCCGGGATCACAAGGCTGACCAAGATGACCATCAGCAATATCATTACCGAGTTCATGGAGCTGGGGCTTGTAGAAGAAAGTGAGATGGAGTTCACCGAAAGCTGCGGCCGTAATCCGGTGCGGCTTCAGATCGCGAAAAAGGCGCCAAAGCTTCTGGGACTTCTGGTTTTCCGGAGTCGTGTGGAGGGTGTCATCTGTGATCTCAGCCTGAACATTCTTCACCGGGAGTGTATCCGATTTGACAGCCTGACCGCAGATGAGCTTGTGAAAAACTGTAAAACTGTGATCGATAAGCTGCTTTTCAAAGAATCCAATATTCTCGGAATCGGGATTTCTGCCATTGGTCCGTCGGATTTAAACCGCGGTATGATCTTAAATCCCACCCGGTTTTATGGAATCCGGAATGTGCCGATCCTGGAGCTGGTCCGTGCCAGCTATCCGTATCCGGTCTTTTTTGATCATGATAATAACGGAGCAGCGCTGGCGGAAAAGCTGTACGGACTGGCAAAGAAGACGGAGGATTTTATTTTTGTAGGTGCATCCGACGGAATCGGTTCCGGAATTGTAAGCGGCGGTCATCTGTACCATACAAGCTGTGGGATCGCCAGTGAGATCGGCCATATCACCATTGACCGGAACGGCCCGGTCTGCAGCTGTGGAAACCGGGGATGCCTGGAGGTTTATGCCAGTACCTTTGCGGTGCTTGGGCGGCTTCGGAAGGCAACGGGACTTGATCTGGATTTTCAGCAGTTCTGCGCCCTGGAAGGAAATGCGGCGGCTGATCAGGTGTTTTCGGAGGTCATGGAGGAAATGGCTATCGTTCTGACCGGAGTGGTCAATCTTCTGGAGCCGCAGATGATTATTCTGGGGCATGACTGCATCGACTGGAAAGAGCGGGATGTAAAACGGCTGGAAATGCTGATCAATGAGCACAGCATGATCCGCGGAATTCAGAGTGTTTCGGTTAAAAAATCCTATTTCGGAAAAAATGCGCTGGTGCTGGGCGCGGCATCCATTGTAGCAGATCAGATATTCAGCGGAAAACTTTTGTGGGAGTAAGAATGTTAAAGAAATTTATTGGATATATCATGCAGAGTGTCGCCGGAATGATTGGAATTTCCATATATGTTCTGGCGGACACTTTCTTTATTTCTGTCCAGTCCGGGACAGATGGCCTGGCGGTTTTAAATCTGATTTTGCCAGTTTACGGTGTCATGTACGCGATCGGCGCCATGATCGGAATTGGTTCCGCGACCCGTTACCGGTTAAACAGGGCGAAGGGAGAGGCTTCGGACCGGTATTTCGGCCAGTCGCTGGAGTGGAATCTGCTGTTTTCGGTACCGTTCATGCTGTGCGGACTGCTGGCGGCAAAGCCGCTTATGGAGCTTCTCGGTGCAGATGAGAGACTGACAGCTCTTGGAATTCCGTATCTTCGCATCGTGCTGTCCGGAGCACCGTTTTTTATGTGTAATTATACGTTTACGGCCTTTGCCAGAAACGATCATGCGCCTGCTGTTGCCATGTGGGCGTCCATTGCGGGCAGCATGTTCAATATTGTCTTTGACTATGTGCTGATGTTTCCTATGGGGATGGGGTTTGCCGGGGCAGCTCTGGCAACGGCACTCAGTCCTGTAGTGACTATGGCAGTGTGCTCCGTTCATTTTCGGAGCCGGAGAAGTCAGGTGACTGTCCGGTTTACAAAACTGTCAGCGTCCGGGCTGGTTTCCTGCTGTAAGCTGGGGATTTCCGCATTTGTAGGAGAAATCTCCTCGGCAGTCATTACCATCGTGTTCAATATGCTGATTTTGGGACTGGCCGGAAATGTGGGCGTTGCGGCTTATGGTGTGGCAGCGAATATTTCTATGGTAGGAATGTGTATTTTTAACGGACTTGCCCAGGGAACACAGCCCATGATCAGCGACTGCTACGGAAAAGGACAGCAGGATATGGTAAAGAAACTTCTGACCGGGGCCCTGGCTATCTGCGGTGCGCTGGAGCTTCTCATGGTGGCCGCGATCTGGCTCTGGACAGATGGAATGGTTGGCATTTTCAATACCGAACAGGATCTGAAGCTTCTGGCCTATGCCCACACAGGGCTCCGCCTTTATGGTCTCGGATTTCTGGCAGCCGGAATAAATATCCTGCTGGCAGCATATTTTTCTGCTGTGGATCATGCAAGACCGGCAATTGTCGGCTCTGTCCTGAGAGGCGCTGTGGCAATCACCATCTGCGCCATTGTGTTGTCCAGAATCTTTGGGCTGAACGGTGTCTGGCTGTCCTTTTTGTGCTCCGAGGTGATCACCCTGGCGGTGATCGGAGTTCTGGCAAAGCTGGAAAAACAAAAAGTGCCGGAGAAGCGGAACGGGATCACGGAATAAAATTCAAGAAAAGATTTTTTGAAAAGCACGGCAAACATATTGACTTTTTTATGAAAATTAGTATAATAAATTTACAAATAAGAATAAAAGAAACGATTGTTTCAGAAGGAGGATATTGGTGATGAAGAAAGAACGAATTATCATGGGTGCAGATCCTTTTGGTGTAGAGTTAAAGAATACGGTAAAGGAGCACCTGGAAAAGCAGGGGTATGAAATTGAGGATATTTCCGGACCCGATGGGCTGGATTATGTAGAAGTCGGAAAGCAGGTTGGAAAGGCCATTTCCGAGAAGAAATTTGACCGTGGTTTTATTTTCTGCGGCTCCGGCATGGGCGTAAATATTGTGGCAAACAAGTTTAAGGGTGTGTACTGCGGACTGTGTGAGAGTGTGACAACGGCAAGATTGTGCCGGATCATCAACAACTGCAATGTTCTTTCCATGGGTGGACTGATCACCGGAAAGTACCGTGCGGTTCAGATGGCGGATGCGTTTATGAATGCGACCTTTACGGAGGGCTTTGATCCGGCAGATCCGGCATTTTTGAAGGATGCTTACGAGCGGGTGCAGAAAACCGAGCAGGAGCTTTAGAAAGCAGAAGAAGGAGGAAGAATCATGGCAGGTGTGGCAGTTGCGGGAACTCTGGTTGCCGATATTATTAAAATGATCGATCTTTATCCGAAAAAAGGAATGTTAGCGGACATTTCGTCTGTGACTTACGGGATCGGCGGATGTGTTTCCAATACAGCTGTTGGCGTAAAGCGTCTGGATCCGTCTATTGAGGTGAAGAGTATCGGGCTCACGGGAAATGATGATACGGGAGCCTTTTTAAAGGAGAAGCTGAGTGAATATGGGATCGATGTTTCTCTGGTTCAGGAAACCGACCGCGAAGTGACAGCGTTTTCGGATGTGATGACGCTGGAGGGGACCGGAGAGCGGACCTTTTTCCATAACCGGGGAGCCTGCCGTCTGTTCGGGCAGGAGCATATGCGGCTGGAGGAACTGGATGCGGAACTGGTGCTTTTAGGCTACGGCGGACTTCTGGATGCCCTTAACCGGCCGGATGAACAGTACGGAACTGCCATGGCAAGGCTCTGTCATGATATGAAGGAAAAAGGAATCATGACGGCCATGGATGTGGCCAGCATCAACGATGCGGCAGAAATGCGGCGTCTGGTGCTTCCCTCTCTGCCTTATATTGATTATCTGATCGTCAATGAAACCGAGGGCGGTATGCTGGCGGACATCGAAGCAAGAGATGAGAACGGTGCGCTGATCCCGGGAGCCATGGAAGCGACCGCAAAGAAGTTAATGACAGCAGGTGTCAGGGAGGCTGTAGTGGTTCATGCACCGGAGGCTGGCTGCGGCGTGGATAAGACCAGAGCATACTGTGAGGTTCCGTCACTGAAGCTGCCGAAGGGCTATATCGTAGGAGCAGTCGGAGCAGGAGACGCATTCTGCGCCGGAGTGCTGTATTCCATTTATCGGAAGCTGCCAATGGAGGAAGCATTGAAGATTGCAGCAGCCTCCGCAGCGGCAAACCTTTCCGCGGGTGATTCTGTCAGCGGACTTCGAAGCATCGAAGAAACAAAGAAGCTGTATGAACAGTATGCGGCGAAATAAGGAACGCCTGGTTTTAACTGTCAGGTGCAGGACTGCACATAAAAAAACAGAAATGCGGTTATATGTTTGAGTCCCGAATTCAGTCGGCTGACCAATCCCCATAAGAGCAGGGAACGTCAGCCGGCTGAATTCTGTTTGTAGGATTTTTTATTTTACAGGAAAGTTCGTCCTGTGAAACAGAAAATCAGAGAAAATCATCTATCTTGTAAATTTAGTGGATTTAACTTGATAAAATGATCAAGATAGCTTATAATAGTAGCAAGTCGATTTCATATACGTTTCTGAGCAGATGATGATAATACATTTGCTTTCTTTTTATATCTATTAAAGAATCTGAAATTCTCTATTTTCCCAATTTAGCATAAAAATATAAAGCAAATTAAGAGAGAGGCTATTAAAATGAAAAAAGAGAATATTGTAATAATCGGGATGGGATTTTTAGCAACCTATGTGATGCCCTGCTACAAAAAGCTTCTTGGAGATTCCATCAGCACCCATGTGGTCGGTATCAAGGGAAGTGAGCGGGGATTAAAGGAAAAACAGGCAGAATGCCCATTCCCGGTCCAGGCAGGAGGGGTTCGTGAAGCACTGGAGGCCAAAAGACCGGATCTGATTATTCTGGCAGTGAAACCAAATCAGATTGCAGAAATGACAGAGGGAACGCTGAAGCCTTATTACGAAATGCTCCGGAAACAGGGGGAAGAACTTCCGGATCTGTATTCCTTTGCACCGAATCCACCGGTAAGCTATTACTATGATACGCTTGGAGAGGATGTCAATGCAGCAAATCTGCTCCCTAATATGATGAGTATGATTGAAGGCCATGATGTATCGCAGACAGGAGTGTCGTTTGCAGCGTTTGATCCCAGAAGAATCTGGCCGGAGGACAGGAAAAAGAGGGCACTGGAGTTTTTAACGCCAACGGGAACCGTGATTGAGATTGCCGGGAATAAGGCAAATTCGTTTTTAGCGCTGCAGGTTGCCTGCCATCTGATGTTCGAGTTTAATTATATCGCCCAGGATGTGGCGAAAAAGCATGGGATGGTTCTGACACTGGAACAGACGGCCTCTGCATACCGTGCATTATGGCATAAATATTTTCATGATCCCTGCGTGGAGGTGCTGCCCTGCAGTGAGAATGCGGTTTCCGATGAAACGTTGAAGGAATTTATGGAGCTGGCAGAGCGATCCTGGTATCAGGGAGTTCTTCGGTTTGCGCGCAGTGTGGAGATTCCGGAGGAAGCGGCAGAACGGATGGTAGGCGGCAGCATTGAGGTGATCCATATGGAGGCACAGCTGGAGCCGAAGGAGGTATTGCTTCAGGATACGAAGAATCATGCGACACCGGGCGGATATCTTGAAATGTGTATGATTGCATTTCAGAAGGAAGGGTATGCGTATATAGAAGCTCAGATGGATCGATGGATGAATGGAGACAAAGATCCCGGAATCCGGGAAAAAATAGAAGAACTTGGATTTTTCGTGGCAAAAACCATTTCAGATCATGGAGAGACGGTGAGCGGAATCAAGTGAAGGGGATAATGAAGAAGGAGAGAAAATGAAGAAGGAGAGAAAATGGCAACACTGAAAGATGTGGCGAGGCTGGCCGGAGTATCGGTTTCAACGGTTTCCAGAGTTGTAAATGAGAGTTCACTGGTTGATCATGCAACCAGAGAAAAGGTTAATCATGCAATTAAAATGTTGAATTACAAGCCGAATCTTGTCGCATATGGCCTGCGGGTAAAGAACAGCCGGCTGCTTGGCCTGATTCTTCCGGAGCTGGGTCATGAAGCATACGCGGAGATTGCACAGTATGTTGAAGCTGCCAGTGAGGAGAGAGGGTACAGCGTGCTGATCGGACTGCATCGGAATGATTGTAACCGGGGCAGGATGCTGATTGATGGATTTCAAAGAAGAAGTGTGGACGGAATTATCATACAGCCGGTGATCGATGTGCAGAACATATACAGTACCCTGAGAGAATATACAACCGTTCCTATGGTATTGTACGGGCATAGCTTCAGTAATCATCAGATGGGAACGGTTCAGTTTGATAATTATCGGGCCGGATACATGGTGGCGGAATATTTTGCGAAGCTTGGACACAGGCATGTGGCCTGTACGATAGGACCGCAGGGAATGGAATATTTAAGAGAGCGGTTTTGTGGATTCCGGGACGGCCTGTCAGCGCATCAGATTGGAATTCAACAAAGGGACATTATTGAATGTGATTTTAACTATCAGGTTCCCGGCAAAATCAGCGGACAGGAGGCGGTTCATAAGCTGATCAATGGAAGATCACAGGGACAGATTCCTACGGCGATCTGGGCCCATAATGACCTGATCGCGCTGGGGATCATAAAAGAATTGAAAAATTTCGGAATACGGGTTCCTGAGGATATTTCGGTGGTTGGCATGGACAATATGGCACTTACCGATATGGTGTATCCGCCGCTGACGACCATTGCACAGCCGAGAAAAGCTATGGCTGAAAAAGCAGTTAGGATGATCATCCAGGAAATCGAAATGAAGGACAGATATCAGGTGGAAAATGTAAAAATGGAACCGGAGCTGATCATAAGAGAATCCACAGCGAGCTGCCGTGGTGAGAAATAAAGGGAGGGATTGTGATGAAAACTATTTTATGCTTTGGAGATTCCAATACATGGGGATTTGTTCCGGTGGAGCGTACCCGCTATGGCAGGTCGGTTCGCTGGCCCGGACTTATGGCTCAAAAACTGGGAAAAGACTATCATGTAATTGAAGAGGGGCTGAATGGACGTACGACCGCATTTCAGGATTACCTGGAGCCTTATCGCAACGGACTGGATTATGTGGCGCCCTGTATTATGACTCATGCGCCGTTTGATCTGGTAATTGTTATGCTTGGAACAAATGACACGAAGTGCAGATATCAGGTTTCTTCCGGAGAGATTGCCAATGGAATGAAAAATCTTATAAAAAAACTGCGCTTTTACTATCCGACAGAATATTATGAGCTGCCGAAAATTCTGATTGCAGCACCGGCGCCGCTTCGTACAGCACCGGACAATATTTCGTTTGATGCAGAGTCCTGCCGGAAAATCCGGGAACTGCCGATGAAGTACAAAGATATCGCCAGGGAATTAGGGTGTGCGTTTTTTAATGCACAGGAGGTCCTTACAGAAGAAGATCTTGGAGGGGATGGCCTGCATCTTCTGCCGCAGGGGCATCAGAAGCTGGCGGAAGAATTTACGAAAAAGGTGACAGAGCTTCTGGGTTAAAGGGCGTTATCTGCAGGAGGAAATACTGAAAAACGGAGTACTGAAAAACGGAACCGGAACGGTTTCGTTTTCAGAAGCTCCGTTTTTTTGTTATTTTACAGGAACGTAGGCCCTGTGAAATAGAAACCCAAAAACAGAACGGCGAATGAGAAAAAGATACTATGATAACGTTATCATAATTCATAAGATAAAAAATAACAATGCGATAAGAAAACACAACTAAAATTTAGTGAATTACTTTTTACTATTAAGAGAGTAAAAAGTAAAAAGTGAATAAAAAGACTAAAATAGCTAAAGACTCAGGAGAAGAGGGGAAAAATGACGAAATAAACAGGGCAAATTGTTAAAAACAGAACAAAAAATTGGTGAATAATTACAAAAAAAGAAAAGGATATTGACGTATGATAACGATACCATTATAATGGAAACATAAATCAGGTGAATTTGTTTGTGCATAATATTCAAGCGTAAAACAATAAACCAAAATTGATTTATAATACTTGCACAAACACAAGCAGAAAGGGAAAAGAGAGGAAAAAGAGAAAGGAGCAGCGAAAAGGCAGAAGAAAAAGATATGAAATCGATGTCATTGAAATAACTTGGATCAAAAGGATTATATTTGAAATGTAAGGAGGAGGAGCGAGTGTTTTTTCAGCAGTTATTTAACGGAATTACCATCGGAGCAACATACTCGCTGGTAACAGTAGGATTTCCATTGTGTACAGTGTGCTGGAATTGGTAAACTTTGCACATGGTTCCTTTTATGTGATGGCAGGGTATCTGGTGCTGACCATGTATTCATTTATGGCATTGCCGTATCCGCTCTCACTGATTGCGGAAATGGTTGTAACCGGTCTTTTTGGTGCAGCTATGAATCAGTTTATTCTTGCTTACTGTGCAGCGGATCGTTTCTGCAAGGCAATTGACCAGTTTGGTCCCGATGATAAGGAAACTCTTCGCGCTTACTTAAGAGACGGTGAGCAGGAAACCGCACTTGGAACACTGACATTCGTAGATGGTGATGCAGATCGTCCTACCGTTTGGCTGAAGTATGACAAGGATGCAAGTGCATTCAAGGCAGTGACCGAGATTTCTGCAAATAAGTAAGAGATAACAGGGGAAAAACATGAAAAAAGAAAAGATTGTAATTATCGGAATGGGGTTTATTGCAACCTTTCTCATGCCCTGTTACAGGCGGCTTTTAGGGGATGCTCTCAGCACGAATGTGGTCGGGATCAAGGGCAGTGACAGAGGCCTGGCGGAGAAGCAGGCACAATGTCCGTTTCCGGTGATCGTCGGAAGGGTGCGGGAGACTCTGGAAGAGCAGCGGCCGGACATTATCATTCTGGCAGTAAGACCCCATCAGATCGCGGAGATGACGGAAAAGACGCTGGCACCTTATTATGAGATGTTAAGAGAGAAGAGGGAAGTGCTTCCGGATCTGTATTCCCTTGCACCGGATCCTACGGTGGATTACTATTATGACGTTCTCGGCGGGGATGTGAATTGTGCAAATCTGCTCCCCAATGAGATCGATCAGATTGCCGGGAAGGATGTGTCCGGTGTTGGCGTTGCATTTATTTCTTTTGATCCCCGGAGGGAATGGCCGGCGGAGAAAAAGAAGCGGGCACTGGAGTTCATGATTCCCAGTGGTACCGTGGTTACGGTTGATGCGGACAAGGCAATTCCGTTCCTGTCGCTGCATTCGTCCAGTCATCTGATGTTTGAGGTGAATTATCTGATAGAGGATGTGACGGCAGCGTGTGGAAAACGGGTTCCGCTTACCGTATCCGGAAGTGCCTTCCGAACCGTATTCCGAACATACTTTAATGACCCGTCGGTGGAAGTGATTCCATATGAGAAGGGTGGAATCGATGAAAACCTGGCGGAGTTTATGGATGTGCTTTTGCGGTCCTGGAGAGCGGGGGCTCTTCGGTTTGCCGCGGAGGAAAAGATCCCTCTGGCGGATGCGGACCGGATGCTTTGCGGAAGCATTGAAACGTATCTCATGGAGGCACAGTTAAAGCCCAGAGAGGAGCTCATGAAGGATACCAAAAATCATGCAACTCCGGGCGGATTTCTGGAAAAGTGTCTGACCTCGTTTGCAGAGTATGCAGATGGATATCTGAAGGAGCAGATTGGGAAATGGCTCCATGGGGAGAAGGATGAAGATACTGGTGCGAAGATCGAGGAGATTGCCTATACGATCATAAAGGCAGTTTCTGATCATGGGAAAACCATCAGTGGGGTGAAATCATAATGCTTCACAGGAAGTAAGGAAAGCTGTCGGAAAATGGAGTCGAGCTCTGTTTTTCGGCAGCTTTTATGTAATCGAACAGAATTCCTGCAAAACGCATGGACGCAGCTGTAAGGCAGAGAATGTTCACGAAAAGGAACAGAAATGAAACAGACAGCGGAAATCGAAGTAAGAGATGTGATTGGACGGATCCTTGCAGATTATGATGACGACCGCAATGTAAACAAGATCGATATCCAGAATCAGCTGGATAAGCAGGCGGTGACTGAGATTGTGGAAAAGCTTTTGCAGGTTCTGTATCCGGGATAATCGTTCTGCAAAAGCAGGTTCTGCACAGAAAGACTTGTCAGTCAGCCGAAATGGCGGGTATAATGGAAAGGATTAAAAAAAGAAAGGCAGGAATGGTTTGTGCTGAATCAGTTTTCAAGAACCCAGCTCTTATTCGGAGCGGAAAATATGGAGAAGCTTAAAAACGCCAGGGTGGCAGTGTTCGGGATCGGCGGCGTCGGAGGATATGTGGTGGAGGCACTGGTGCGAAGCGGTGTCGGAGCGTTTGTTCTTATTGATGATGATAAGGTCTGTTTAACCAATCTGAACCGCCAGATCATTGCAACGAGAAAAACTGTCGGAAAATATAAAACCGAAGTCATGAAGGAACGGATCCTGGAGATCAATCCGGAGGCCCGGGTGGAGCTTCGCCAGTGCTTCTTCCTTCCGGAGAATGCCGATGAATTCGACTTCGGAGAATATTCCTATGTGGTAGATGCGGTGGATACAGTGACGGCGAAGCTGGAGATCATCATGCGGGCCAGGGCGGCAGGTGTGCCGGTCATCAGCTCCATGGGAGCAGGAAACCATCTGGACCCCACCAGCTTCCGGGTGGCAGACATCTATAAAACGACTATGTGTCCGCTTGCCAAGGTCATGCGCCGGGAGCTGAAAAAACGCGGTGTAAAGAAGCTAAAGGTGGTATATTCCACAGAAAAGCCCGTAAGGCCTCTGGAGGACATGAGCATCAGCTGCCGGACGCACTGCATCTGTTCGCCGGGAGCACAGCATAAATGCACGGAGCGGCGGGATATTCCGGGCAGTGTGGCATTTGTGCCGTCGGTGGCGGGGCTTATCATTGCCGGAGAGGTGATTAAGGATTTGACAAAATAAGAGGCATAAAGCAGTAATTGCTCAAAAAATCTAAATAACTGTTAAGACAGTGTAAAGATTTTAGCTGTATTTATATAAAGAGAAGTAAAAAGAAATTTTCCGAATATTCAACTTGCTAATCTTCTATATTTCGTGTAAAATATAGGAATGAGTCGAGGAAAATGACTGAAATGTAGTTGACGGATTTGACGAGACAGGAGGAAATGACTATGAAAAAAGGTGGAATGAAACTGATGGCGGCAGCCCTGGCTTCCGTCATGGCGCTTTCTCTTGCCGGCTGCGGCAGAGCGGCGACAAAGGAGACAACCAAGGCGGCAGAGACCAAGACCGCAGAGACAAAGGCAGAGGGCGAGACGAGCGTAAAGGAAGAGGCTGCCGGCGGAAAAATCGGTCTGATGGTCGGGACTGTAGCTATCAGTGAGGAAGAGTACCGGACCGCAGAGTCCTGGCAGAAGAAGCTGGGGGCTGATGAGGTCGTGATCCAGACGTATCCCGATAACTTCATGAGCGAGGAGGAGACAACCATCTCCAACATGCTGTCCCTCGTATCCGATCCTGAGATCAAGGTTGTGATCTTTGTTCAGGGTGTTCCCGGAGCCAGTGCGGCGATTGCAAAGGCAAAGGAGACCCGTCCTGATATTCTTTATATCAACGGCGGCCCGAATGAAGATCCGGATGTAGCTTGTGCAGCAGCCGATATCTGCATTGACTATGACAACTATTCCGCAGGAAATCAGATGGCAGAGCGTGCAAAGGAAATGGGCGCAGAAACCATCGTGTACTACTCTTTCCCCAGACATCAGGGTTATGAGAAGGTTGCTTATCAGGGAAATCAGTGTGAGGCGAAGGCCAAGGAGCTGGGCATGGAATTCGTTCGTGTGACCATTCCGGATCCTCAGTCTGATGCAGGAACCGCAGGAACTCAGCAGTTCATCGTTGAGGATGTTCCGAAGGAGCTGGAGACCTACGGTGAGAAGACCGCATTCTTTGATACCAATACCATGTCTACACCGGCTGTTATCCAGGCACTTTACAAGGCAGGCAAGGGAATTTATATGAATCCCAGCCAGTCCTCCCCGTTCTGCGGCTATCCGGAAGCACTGGGACTTTCTGTTCCGGAGGATAAGACCAGCGATTATGAGTGGATGATCGGTGCACTTCAGGATAAGTTAAAGGAAACAGGCGACAACGGACGGTTCTCTACCCGTGAGATCCCTACGGTAGTCATGGAAATGAACACTGCAGTTGAGTACGCAAAGCTGTATCTGACCGGAGAGACCGACGGTAAGGTTGATATGGCAGCCCTTGAGGAAGCATTCAAGACCGCAACCGGCGGTTCAGAGGGAATCAGCTTCACAACCTATGATGTCAATGGAAAGAAGTATGACAATTTCGCTCTGGTACTCGGGCCGTGGGCAATGCTGTAAAGCATAAGGCATGAATGTGCAGTACAGTCTTCGGGCTGTACTGCATTTTTATAGACAGCCGGAGAAAACAGTCCGGTGTCAAACGTAAGGCTTAAAACAATAAAGGAGCTGAAACGCTTATGGGTACATATTTGCTGGAAATGAAGCATATCACGAAAAAGTACGGGGAAAACACGGTACTGAAGGATATGGAGCTCTCCGTGAAGCCGCATGAGATTCATGCGCTTCTGGGAGAAAACGGTGCAGGAAAATCCACGCTGATGAATATTCTGTTCGGAATGCCGGTGATCCAGAGCAGCGGAGGATTCGAGGGGGAGATCCTCTGGGAGGGAAAACCGGTAAAAATCGATTCTCCGCTGAAGGCCATGGAGGTCGGGATCGGCATGGTACATCAGGAATTTATGATGATCCCCGGCTTTACGATCGCGGAAAATATCAAGCTGAACCGTGAACCGCTGAAAAAAAACCTGATGGGAAAAATCGGTGGAAAATACCTTTCTGTCATTGATTTTGACCAGATGGGACGGGACGCCAGAACCGCACTGGAGCGGGTCGGCATGGATATTGATGAAAACACCCTGGTGGAGAACCTGCCGGTTGGATATAAGCAGTTTGTGGAGATCTCCAGAGAGATCGATAAAAATCAGGTGCGTCTTCTGGTGTTTGATGAGCCTACCGCAGTGCTGACCGAGAGCGAAGCGGCAGTTTTATTAAAGATCATGAAGAAGCTTGCGGCAGAGGGAATCGCCATCATCTTTATCACCCATCGTCTGGACGAGGTTATGGAGGTGGCGGATCAGGTTACCATATTCCGTGACGGTGAGCTGGTGGATTCCATGCCGTCGTCGGAGACCGATACCACCAGGATCGCCGAGATGATGATCGGACGGAAAATGGAAGCATCGGCCATGCGCCGGGAATTCAAACCGGATCCGGAGTGTCCTCCTGCACTGGAGTTAAAGCATTTTAAGGTGGATATGCCCGGCGAGCAGACAAAGGATATTGATCTGACGGTTTATAAAGGAGAAATCCTGGGGCTTGCCGGACTGGCCGGTCAGGGAAAGATCTCCATTGCCAATGGGATCATGGGGATTTATCCGTCAGAGGGCGAACTGGTTATCAACGGAGAGAAAATCGAAAAACGGACGCCTCAGACCATATTAAAGAAAAAATGTGCGTTTGTTTCGGAGGACCGTCGTGGTATGGGCCTGCTTCTGGACAGCTCCATCGAGGATAATATTGCGGTTGCGGCCATGAAGGTGGATAAGAAGTTCGTGAAGCGGCTCGGCGTGTTCGGACAGTCCGATAAAAAGAGGATCCGTGCTCATGCCAATGAGATGATCCGGACACTGGATATCCGCTGCACCGGACCGGCTCAGTATACCAGGCGGCTTTCCGGCGGCAACCAGCAGAAGGTCTGTGTGGCAAGAGCTTTGACGCTGGAGCCGGAGATCTTAATGGTATCGGAGCCTACCAGAGGCATTGATATCGGTGCAAAAAAGCTGCTTTTGGACTATCTGGTGAAGTTAAACCGGGAAAAGGGCGTGACGGTCATCATTACCTCCTCGGAGCTGGCGGAGCTTCGGTCTGTCTGTGACCGGATCGCGGTGGTGTTTGACGGCCAGGTGGAAGGAATCTTAAAGCCGGATGCCTCAGATACCGATTACGGTCTGTGCATGATGGGCTATCAGTCTAAACAGAGAAAGGAGGCTGGAAGATGACGGAAAAAATAAAAAAGGGTCTGAAGCAGTTCGGGTCCGCAAGACTGATTATTTCTCTGTTTTTTATCGCGCTTCTGGTGATCACCTTTGTGATGAATCTGTCGTTTAAGGCGACGATCTCCGATGTCATGACCCGCTGGTGCATGAATTTCGTGCTGGTGCTTGCCATGGTGCCCAGTGTTCTTTCCGGGTGCGGATTAAACTTTGCTTCGACCCTGGGAATCTGCTGCGGCCTTCTCGGCGGCGTGCTGTCCATTGAATTCGGTTTTACGGGAGTTCCCAGCCTCCTGATGGCAGCTGTGCTCGGCAGTGCATTTGCGGTGATCATCGGAACCATTTACGGAAAACTGTTAAATTACATCAAAGGCTCGGAGATGATGATCGCGACCTATGTGGGATTTGCCTTTGTATCCCTCATGTGCATTGTCTGGATCTTCCTTCCCATCACCAATGATACCCTGCGTCTTGCCATGGGCGGCGGCGTCCGGGTCAATGTGGAGCTTTCCGCGACGTTTGGCCATCTGCTCAACAATTTCCTGGCGGTGAAGATCGGTGGTGTGACGGTGCCTCTTGGATTTATGCTGGTCTGCGCGGCGTTCTGTGTGGTGCTTCGTTTATTCCTGAACAGCCGGACCGGAAGACTGATGCAGGTGGCGGGGGAGAATCCCCGGTTTGCTCAGTCACTGGATATCAATGTTAATAAGAACCGGATCCTTGGAACGGTGCTTTCCACGGTGCTCAGTGCCATCGGAATTTTATTCTATGCCCAGAGCTACGGATTTCTGCAGCTTTATACGGCGCCCCTCAAGATGAGCTTCCTGGCTGTGGCGGCCGTGCTTATCGGAGGTGCGACCACAAGAAAGGCGTCCATCGGAAACGTGATTCTTGGAAGCCTGCTCTTTAACGGAATTCTGGCAACGTCCACACCGGTAGCGAATGCCCTTGCACCGGACAGCAATCTGGCAGAAATCGTCCGGATCATTGTAAGCAACGGAATCATCGTCTATGCACTGACGAAAATCAGACGGGAGGTGTAGTCATGGAACAGAAAAAGAAATTAACAGTCGTGGCTGCACTGAAAAAGAATCAGGTCATTCTGTTTTTTGTGGTGTTGGCAGCGGTGTTTTATGTGGTGTCCGGTGTGGCTCCTTCTGTATTCTTACAGGAGATCGCGTCCCGGTTCTGCCGTAATACCTTCCAGGTACTGGCACTGATCATTCCGGTGGCGGCAGGCCTCGGATTAAACTTCAGTATTGTGATCGGAGCCATGGCAGGGCAGATGGCGATCATACATACGGTTGGCTTTGGAATCACAGGCTTTCCGTCGTTCCTGGTAAGCATACTTATCAGTACGCCTCTGGCGATCCTGTTCGGATTTCTGGTGGGCAAGGTGCTCAATAAGACCAAAGGAAATGAGATGATCACCTCCATGATCCTTGGTTATCTGGCAAATGGTATTTATCAGTTTATTTATCTGATCCTCATCGGAACGGTGATCCCTTTTCCCAACAAGGACATGATGAATGATTCCGGAATCGGAATCAAGAGTTCCCTGGGCTTTGAGGGAACCTTTAAGTATTCCCTGACCAATGTCTGGAATATGAACCTGGCAGATTTTGTTCTGGTGGCAGCAGGAGTCATGATTGTTTTCGTGATCGCTTTTGTGATCCGGGCGCTTCTTCGGAACAAAAAGAACGGCGAAGCCATTCAGAAGACCTTCTGGGCAAAAAGCGGTTTTGTGCTTCTGGCGGCGCTGGTGCTGATCTATCTTTCCTGGTTTAGCGCATCAGCAGGGAGAGTCATGCTGGCAGTAACGTTTCCGGTTTCGGCACTGGTGTGCATTCTGCTGTTATGCCTGTTTAATACCTGGATCTTTAAAACGAAGCTGGGGCATGATTTCCGGGCGGTTGGCTTAAACCAGCAGGTAGCCATGGTTTCCGGCATCAATGTGGATAAGACCAGAATCATCGCCATGATCTTTTCTACGGTGTTTGCAGCCTGGGGCCAGATCATCCGTCTTCAGGATATCGGAACCATGAATACGTATTCCGCTCATGAGCAGATCGCGCTTCTCGCGGTTGCAGCGCTCCTGGTAGGCGGTGCATCGGTTACCAGAGCCTCCAATAAAAATGCAATCCTCGGAATCATTTTATTCCATGCCATGTTTGCGGTGTCTCCTCAGGTAGGAACAGCACTGTTCGCGGACAGCCAGATCGGTGAATACTTCCGTGTATTCCTGGCCTACGGAATCATTTTTGTGGCACTTGCCATGAATGCGGTTCAGCAGACAAAAGGCAGGAAAAGCAGGAATTGACCGGAAAACAGCAGTGAATGATGGCCTGTCTGCTCCGCAGAAGAGAGCAGACAGGCCGGTTGAAAAGAAAGGTGGTAACGATTATGAAAGCATCGGTATATTCTTCCCGTGCCGCAAGAATGGAGGAGATCCTGAAAAAAGAGGGAATCGACTGTTTCCTTGTGACACCGTCCTCGGATATGAAATATCTCTGCGGCTATTCAATCCACGGAGATGAGCGCTTTCTGGCACTGGTGCTGGCACCGGGCCATGAGCCGTTCATCATTGCAAATATTCTTTATGAGCTTCAGGTGACAGAGACTCCGGTGGAGGAGTTCACCTACTGGCCGGATGGGGATAATCCCTTTGCATTATTAAAGAAAGAGCTTTCGGCCCGCGGGATTAAAACCGATACGATTGCGGTAGATTCAGCGATGCCGGCGCTTTTTACCATTCAGTTAAAGGATCTTTATCCCGAGGCAAGGCTGGTAAACGGAAGCCCTCTGGTTCAGCCGCTTCGAATCTACAAGGACAGCACGGAGCTGGAGCTGATGCGGGAGGCAACGAAGCGTGCTGACATTGCTCTGAAAAAGTGCATGGACCGGGGAACCTACTGGATCGGAAAGACGGAGTCCGAGTTCCGGGCACAGCTGGTTTATGAGATGACCTGTCTTGGAATTCCGGATTGCGGCGGAATGGCTGCGGTCGGTGCAAACGCGGCAGTTCCTCATCATAACCCCGGTGATACGGTCATTGAAATGGGAAAATGTCTCCTGATCGACTTCGGAGGAACCTACAAAAATTATAACACTGACATGACGAGAACGTATCATTTCGGCGAACCCTCTGACAAGTTCAAGGAGGTCTATCATATCGTTCTGGAAGCAAACCTGGCAGGTGAGGAGGCGGCGAAGGCCGGAAACGCGCTTCAGGATGTGGACCGCGCAGCCCGTGCTGTGATCACAAAGGCAGGCTACGGCGATTACTTTATCCACCGCACCGGCCACGGGATCGGCATTGACTGCCACGAAGGCCCCTCCGCCGGAGAGGGCGAGTTAACTGAGATCCGCCCCGGCATGGCATTCTCCTGTGAACCGGGTATTTATCTTCCCGGTGAGTTTGGTGTCCGGATCGAGGATCAGGTCATGATCGAGCTGGACGGAACAACGACCGTGCTCCATAAGCTGCCGAAGGAATTAACGGTGATCAAATAGGACGGACTTTCCTGTGAAATAAGAGAGCATCGAAAAAGGACGCCTTTCAGCGTCCTTTTTCGATCCAATTCTAATATTATCACAACATGAGATGAGAATATGTCTGTTTCGTGTCCGGGCGGTTATTTATCCAGACCTACGGAGAAACTTGCATAATATTCTTCTAAGAACACGTCTAACTTTTCTAACATCTTCTTCATGATAATTCCTCCTTTTAACAGTTAAGATTGTCTGAAACAGGGCCCGTTCCGTTTTTGGTTTCTGTTTTCTCTTGATGGCTTAAGTATAGCGCAGCGGGGAGAAAATGTGAAATACATATAATGAATGAGAAACAATACCTTAAAGGTATTGAAAAACATCCGGTAATAACATAAAATGGATAAAAAACAAAGTGTTATGTGCTGCAGCTTCTGTAAAACAGAAGAAAGTCAGAAGTAGAAACGGAAAGGAGAGAAGCCTATGGAGCTGCGTCATATCCGCTATTTTCTTACGGTGGCGGATGAACTGAATTTTACCAGAGCGGCAGAAAAGCTCTGCATTGCCCAGCCGCCTCTGAGCCGCCAGATCCAGGCCCTGGAGGAGGAGCTTGGCGTAAAGCTGTTTCTTCGGAAGCCCCATGCACTGCATCTGACGGAGGAAGGCGAAGTATTCCGCCAGTATGCCGTTCAGGTGCTGGAGCTGGTGGACCGGGCGGCAGCCGATGTGCGGGAGCTGGAGCAGGGACTGACCGGAACGATCGATCTTGCTACGGTGGAGGGATATGGTCCCCATCTGTTTGCTCAGTGGATGGCCGGATTTCATAAGAAAAATCCCCATGTGGGATACAATCTCTGGAATGGTAATTCAGACGATGTGGTAAATCGGATCATGAAAGGTTTATGTGATCTTGCCATCATCACAGAGCCCCATAATGCCGAGGGTGTCGAGGCGCTTCCAGTCTACCGTGAGCCGTGGGTGGCAGTGCTTCCGCCGGATCACCCATTGGCAGAGAGTACCGGAGACGAGGTAGAGCTGGGAGCCCTGGCGCCCTACGAGCTGATCATTCCGTCCCGCAAATCCAGGCTTCAGGAAATCGAGGGCTGGTTTGCCACCATCGGACTGCATCCGACGGTACGGTGCCGGATCGCCAGCATGATCAATGCCTATGAGCTGACAGAGCAGGGGCTTGGGATTGCCATTTTCCCCGCATCGGTGGGGCGGATCGGAATCCGCAGGAGAAGCGTGGTGCGGCGGATCGTCAATCCGGAGGTGGAAGCCACCTATATTCTGATCTGGAATAAAAACCGCCAGCTTCCAAAAGCAGCGGCTGAGTTCCTTGCTTATATTCAAGAACAGTAAGATATGTGTGTGTTTGCGGATCCACTGCCCAGACCAGCCAGAGGCAACTTATGTATGTGCCGGTTGGCTGGCCTGGGTGGAGCCGCAAAAGAAGCAAATGTTTGTTCTTGGTTGACAGAGAAAGAAAACAGGTGCTATAATCCTACTAATCAGCTATGAATTATATGCGGACTTATTGCAAAAACAAAAATATGCAGGCTTATTGCAAAAACAAAAGAATCGAGGACAGGAATTATGAATTATTGGGATGATACTCTTTGTTGTCATGGTGTAACGGATCTTGTAGGGGAACATTCCTACGGGTCTGTCAGTGTGCCGATCTACCAGACGGCAACCTTTGCTCATCGTGGAATCGGAGAGTCCACCGGTTATGACTATACAAGACAGAGTAACCCAACCAGAACGGAGCTGGAAACCGTCGTGTCTGCACTGGAGGGTGCGGAGGATACGGTAGCCTGTGCGTCCGGCATGGCGGCAATCTCTCTTTGCCTGGAGCTGTTTGACAGCGGTTCGCATGTTATCTGTACGGAGGATCTTTACGGCGGTTCTGTCCGTGTGTTCAAAGAAGTCGGCGAGCGCCGCGGCATGGAATTTTCCTATATCAATACGGCAGATGCAGATGCCGTTGAGAAAGCCATCAGGAAAAATACAAAAGCACTTTATATCGAGACGCCCAGCAATCCTACCATGCAGGTGACGGATCTGGCAAAAATGCGGGAGCTGGCGGATCAGTATCATCTGCTTCTGATCGTGGATAATACGTTTTTAAGCCCTTATTTCCAGAAGCCGATCAAAGAGGGCGCTGACATTGTGCTTCACAGCGGAACAAAATATCTTGGCGGACATAATGATACCATCGCAGGGTTTGTCTGCACGAAAACACCGGAGCTGGCCGAGCGTGTCCGTTTCCTGTACAAGACCACAGGCGGCTGCCTGTCACCGTTCGACAGCTTTCTGATTCTCCGCGGAATCAAGACCCTGTCTGTCCGTATGGAGCGCCATCAGGAAAATGCCATGAAGATTGCGCCCTGGCTGGAATCCCAGAAGAAGATCAAAAAGGTTTATTATGTGGGACTTCCCGATCATCCCAGCTATGAAGTCAGCAGGCGTCAGACCACCGGTTTCGGCGGTATGATTTCCTTTACGACTGATACGGAGGAGACAGCAAGAAGGATCCTGGAGCGGGTGAAGCTCATCATCTTTGCAGAGAGTCTTGGCGGTGTGGAATCCCTGATTACGTATCCCATGCTTCAGACTCACGGTGATGTGCCGGTGGAAACCAGAGAGCGTCTGGGGATTACAGAAACATTCCTGCGTCTGTCAGTGGGGATTGAGAATTGTGAGGATCTGATCAAAGATCTGGATCAGGCGATCAATGGTTAAAGCTACAGCATATGATACAGGAGGAAAAACCGATGAAGTTTGATTTTGATGCGCCGGTGGATCGTCATGGAACCGGCTGCTTAAAATATGATTTTGCGGTGGAGCGGGGGAAGCCGGCGGATATTCTGCCGCTCTGGGTGGCTGATATGGATTTCCGGACAGCTCCGGGAATCATCGAACGCCTTCAGAAAGCGGTTTCCCATGGGATTTTTGGATACAGCGACAGCAAGCAGGATTATTTTGACGCACTGAACGGCTGGTATCAGAAGCATTTTGATTTTACGCTGGAGCCGCAGTGGCTGGTGAAAACGCCCGGTGTGGTATTTGCACTTGCCATGGCGGTAAAGGCTTATACGAACGAGGGGGATGGCGTGCTGATCCAGCAGCCGGTCTACTATCCGTTCAGTGAGGTGATCGGTGCCAACAACCGCCGCCTCATCAACAGCCCGTTAAAGCTTCTGGACGGTCATTATGAAATGGATTTTGAGGATCTGGAGGAGAAGATTATAAAGGAGAACGTGAAGCTCTTTCTCCTTTGCAGCCCCCATAATCCGGTGGGCCGTGTCTGGACGGAGGAAGAGCTCCGAAAAGCCGGAGAGATCTGCATGAAGCACGGTGTTACCGTGGTCAGCGATGAGATCCATAATGATTTTACATATCCCGGTCATAAGCATCATGTCTTTGCATCCCTGTCACCGGAGTTCGCGAAGCATTGTGTGCTCTGCACAGCTCCCAGCAAGACGTTCAATCTGGCGGGACTGCAGGTGTCCAACATTTTAATTCCCGATGACGGGCTTCGGGAGAGGTTCCTAAAGGAAATTGAGGCAGCAGGCTACAGCCAGGTCAATGCTCTGGGACTGGTGGGCTGCCAGGCGGCATATGAGACCGGTGAAGAATGGCTTACTCAGTTAAAGGAATATCTGGCCGGAAACCGGGATTTTGTCCGAAACTTTTTAAAGGAGCAGCTACCTCAGATCAGGATGATCGAGCCGGAAGGAACCTACCTGTTATGGCTGGACTTCCGGGCGCTGGGACTTCCGGAAGCAGAGCTGGAGAAGCTGATCATCGAGAAAGCCGGTCTGTGGCTGGATTCCGGCGCCATTTTCGGTGTGGACGGCGAGGGCTTTGAACGGTTTAATATTGCCTGCCAGAGATCCACCCTGGAAAAAGCCTTCGGAAAATTAAAAAAAGCAGTTGACAGCTTAAATAAATAAGAATTCTGCCTGCAGGATTCTCTGCTGAGAGAAAAAGAAACGTGCCGCAGGGTCATCAAAGTCGATGACTCTGCGGCACGTTCAATCTATCGCTTTCTCACGTTTCCCCCATGGAAAGTGATATCCTGACCCACCGGCTACTGGCCGATGGTGTTTGATACATCATCCTTGACTGCGGCTACCCAGTCCTTGACACTTCCGAACCATTCGATCATTTCGTCATACTTCTCATCGGAAATTTCGTCTTTGCCGTTTAACAGATCGGAATATTCATTGAGAACAGAGGACATATCCTGGCAGGCAGTGATCACTTCCGCATCCAGGAGATCCTTGTTTTCGTTGATCATGTTCGCCACTTCGTTGAAATCCTTGCTGACAGAGTTGAAGGCGTCAACCGCTTCCTGCTTTTTCTTGTTTCCGCCGCAGCCTGCGAGGCAGAGCAGGGAAAGCACCATCAGGACAGATAACAGAATCGAGAGTTTCTTTTTCATACAAATTCCTCCATAAAGATATAATGATTGCGGATTGATTCTCACAGGGTGCGTCTCAATCAGATCATTATAATATCAGATAATAAGACAAAAAAATGGAATTTTCGCGAAAGGCATGTTTTTCGGAGTGAACTGTGGAAAATGAAGAACGGCATTGAGAAACCGTTTTTCTCCGGGATAATGAAAAAAGATACTCATTTAATCTTGACTAAAATGGTATAGTATGTTAAACTGTTGTCAAGTTGAGAACAGGAGGAAAGCGTCATGCTGATGACAAGGGAATGTGATTATGCTGTTCGGATTCTGCGGGCGCTGGCAGACGGAGAGATGAAAAGTGTGGCTCAGATCTGCCGATCAGAGGATCTGAAAACCGCCATTGCCTATAAGCTGACAAGAAAACTGGAGCAGGCTGGGATCTTAACGAGCTGCAGAGGGGCCGGGGGCGGTTATGCTGCGGTGAAGGATCCGGGAGAGCTTAACCTTTATGAAATCTGCCGGGCGGTGGATAAGGACCTGTTTTTAAACGACTGTATGAAAGAGGGCTACGTATGCAGCAGGAATCCGGCGGATACCCCCTGCATGGTACATAAAGAGCTTTGCCGGATCCAGGCGATCCTGGTGAAGGAATTAAGGAGAAAAACGCTGAAAGATATTCTGACGGCAGAGAACGGTGTATGAACCGGTGTCGGATATGTTCAGCCCGGAAACCAATCAAGGAAGATATAGGAGGAAATGAAATGAATCAGTGTTATGGCTGCAATACCTGCAAAAGCGCGGACAAGCCTCTGGAGGGCTATATTAAGAGCCTGCCTCTGGAGACATCTCATCATCGGGTGGATACTCAGAAAACAAAATGTGCCTTCGGGCTTCAGGGCGTCTGCTGCCGGCTCTGCTCCAACGGCCCCTGCCGGATCACGCCGAAATCTCCCCGCGGGATCTGCGGCGCCAATGCAGATACGATCGTGACAAGAAATTTTCTCCGTGCGGTTGCGTCCGGCTCCGGCTGTTATATCCATGTGGTGGAAAATACGGCTCTGAATTTAAAGAAGACGGCGGAAAGCGGCGGAGAGTTAAAGGGTTTAAAATCTCTGGATCGTCTCTGCAGGATGTTCGGAATCGAAGAGAAGGACGATCATAAGCGTGCAGCGATGGCGGCAGATGCAGTTCTGGCGGATCTCTACAAGCCGGAATATGTGCCCATGGAGCTGACCGAAAAGGTGGCTTATGCACCCCGGATCAAGCGGTGGAAGGAGCTTGGGATCATGCCCGGCGGAGCCAAATCCGAGGTGTTCAAGGGCGTGGTGAAATGTTCCACCAACCTGAATTCCGATCCCGTGGATATGCTGGTGGACTGTCTGCGCCTTGGAATTTCCACCGGTGTTTATGGTCTGACCTTAACCAATCTGTTAAACGATGTACTTCTTGGTGAGCCGGAGCTTCGGCTGGCCCCGGTGGGACTTCGTGTCATCGACCCTGATTATATCAATATCATGATCACCGGCCATCAGCATACGATTTTTGTGGATCTCCAGGAGCGGTTAAAGAGTCCGGAGGCGGTCGCAAAGGCACAGGCAGCCGGAGCAAAGGGCTTCAAGCTGGTGGGCTGCACCTGTGTGGGCCAGGATCTTCAGCTTCGCGGAAGCCATTACACCGAGATTTTTGACGGTCATGCGGGAAACAATTATACCAGTGAAGCAGTTCTGGAGACAGGAGCCATTGATGCGGTACTGTCTGAGTTTAACTGCACGCTGCCCGGAATCGAGCCCATCTGCGATGCGCTGAAGATCAAACAGATCTGCCTGGATGATGTGGCAAAGAAGGCCAATGCAGAGCTGATGAAATTTGATTTTGAGAACCGTGCGGCACAGAGTGAAGAAATCATTGATAAGATCGTGGAAGCCTACAGGGAGCGCCGCGGTCAGGTAGAACTGAACCTCTTCCCTGAGCATGGAAACGACCGGACCCTGACCGGTGTAAGTGAAGGCTCCTTAAAGGATTTCCTGGGCGGAAACTGGAAACCGCTTATTGACCTTCTGGTATCGGGCGATATCAAGGGAATCGCCGGTGTGGTCGGCTGTTCAAACCTGACGGCAGGCGGTCATGATGTACTGACGGTGGATCTGACGAAGGAGCTGATCGCCAGGGATATCCTGGTGCTGACAGCCGGATGCTCCTCAGGAGGAATTGAAAACTGCGGTCTGATGACGCCGGAAGCTGCAAAATACGCCGGACCGAAGCTGCGGGCTGTCTGTGAAAAGCTGGGAATCCCGCCGGTACTGAACTTCGGTCCCTGCCTTGCCATTGGCCGTCTGGAAATCGTGGCAACGGAGCTGGCAGAAGCAGTCGGTGTGGATCTTCCGAAGCTGCCTCTGGTGCTTTCTGCAGCACAGTGGCTGGAGGAGCAGGCGCTGGCAGACGGAGCCTTCGGACTGGCACTCGGACTTCCGCTTCATCTTGGACTGCCGCCGTTCATTACAGGAAGCCCCGTGGCGGTGAAGGTACTGACTGAGAACATGAAGGAGCTGACCGGCGGACAGGTGATCATCAATTCGGATGCAAAGGAAACGGCAGATATCCTGGAGCAGATCATCATGGAGAAGCGTGCTGGTTTAAATATTTAGGAGGTGCGTCATGAAACGGATTATGATCGACGCAGAGAAATGCGACGGCTGCCGGAACTGTGAAGTGGCCTGTATGCAGGCACACCGGAACGATACCGGAACCATTTATGACCTGGATCTGACAGATATCCGAAATGAATCACGGAACCATATCGTGCGGATGGAGGATGGGAGCTACAAGCCCATCTTCTGCCGCCACTGTGATATGCCGGAGTGTGTCATGTCCTGCATGAGCGGGGCGCTGACGAAGGATCCGGAGACCGGGCTTGTTTTGTATGAGGAGAAGCGCTGCGGTTCCTGCTTTATGTGTGTCATGAACTGTCCCTACGGAACCCTGAAGCCGGATACAGCGACCAGAACGAAGGTCATCAAGTGTGATTTCTGCATCGGAAGCGGCGGAGAACCCAGCTGTGTCAAGGCCTGTCCCAAGCAGGCCATCTATGTGGAGGAGGTATGACGATGAAGCATGTGATCATTGGAGTCGGTGCAGCTGGAATTACGGCGGCAAAGACCATTCGGAAGCTTCAGCCGGAGGCAGAGATCGTCATGATCTCCCAGGACGAGGCAGTTCATTCCCGGTGCATGCTCCACAAGGTACTGAGCCATGAGCGGGATGCGGCCGGGATCAATTTTGTGCCGGAGGATTTTTTTGAGAAGAACCGGATTACCTGGATCAAAGGAACAACGGTGGAAAATATCTGGACGGCGGCAAAAAATGTCCAGCTGGCGGATTTTGAGACCGTGTCCTATGACAAGCTTTTAATTGCCACAGGAGCCAACAGCTTTATCCCGCCGGTGGGGGATTTCCCTACAGCAAAAAATGTCTTCGGTCTTCGCCATTTGTCGGATGCCCTTGCCATTGACCGGATGGCAGAGCAGGGAGAGCGCGTGCTTATCGTCGGTTCCGGTCTGGTCGGCATGGATGCGGCATATGCGCTTCTGGAGCGGGGAAAACAGGTAACTGTGGTGGAAATGGCAGACCGGATCCTGCCGATCCAGCTGGATGAGACGGCGGGGGCGGCCTACAAGAGGCTGTTTGAACAGGCCGGCTGCCGGTTTATCCTGGGAAGAAAAGCATCGGAAACAAGGATGGACGAAACTCAGATGATCCGAAGCGTGATCCTCGATGACGGAACCGAGCTTCCCTGCGATCTGGTCATCGTGGCAGCAGGTGTCCGTCCGGCCATCAGTCTCGCCGGAGACGGAAAGATCAAGGCCGACCGCTTCATTGAGACCGGTGTCTATATGCAGACTACTGCGGCAGATGTCTATGCCGCCGGAGATGTGACCGGACGCTCCGGAATCTGGCCCAATGCCATGAAGCAGGGTGAAACTGCCGCTTATAACATGTGCGGACAGCCGATCCAGTACCTGGATACCTATGCCATGAAAAATACCATGAACTTTTACGGCTTAACGACTCTTTCCCTGGGCCGCGGTGTTGCCGAGGAAGGCGACGAGGTTCTGGTGCGCGAGGATCAGAGAAATTACCGGAAAGCGATTCTGCGGAACGGAAGGCTGGACAGTATTCTGTTCCAGGGTGACATTGATTACACCGGGATCTACCAGTATCTCATTAAGAACCAGGTGGATCTGAGTCATAAAAAAGAAAAGATTTTTGATCTGTCCTTTGGGGATTTCTACGGAATCTGGGATGACGGACAGTATGATTATCAGATTTAACATCGGTATTCCATTAAAAGTTTAAGATAATCTTCACAAAATACTTATAGAAGAATGCAGAAGACCATCGTATAATAAAAAAGATACGGAGGTCTTTTGCTTATGAAGGAAATGAATGAGGAATGGATGGAAATACCGGTAAAGCAGACGGACTGGCGGACGGGGCTTTCCCGGGACGAGGTCATGGTACGGATGGAGAACGGCCTCGGCAACGAGCCGGTGGATTCGGCCTCGAAAACCGTGGGACAGATCGTACGGGAAAATGTGCTTACATACTTTAATCTGATCTTTCTGATTTTGTCGGTGCTGCTGATCATTGTGGGATCCTTTCGGAACCTGACGTTTCTTCCGGTGATCCTTGTCAATACAGGAATCGGAATCTTTCAGGAGATCCGGGCACGGAATGTTCTGGAAAAGATGACTATGATGAATGCGCCGAAGGTGACAGCGGTGCGGGACGGAAAGCGCTGGAGCGTTGCCTCGGAGCAGCTCGTGCGGGACGATATCGTGATCTTTCACGGCGGCGGGCAAATTCCGGCAGATGCCGTGGTCGTGGCAGGGGAGGTTCAGGTCAATGAGTCTCTTTTGACCGGGGAATCCGATGAGATCACAAAAAAGCCGGGGGACCGTCTGATCTCCGGCAGTTTTATCGTGTCCGGTGCCTGTCATGCAAGGCTTACGGCGGTGGGAGAGGATTCCTATATTTCCAGGCTGACCCTGGAAGCCAAGGCCATGAAAAACGAGGAGCAGTCGGAGATGATCCGCTCCCTGGACAAGCTGCTTTTGGTGGTCGGCATTGCGCTGATCCCCATAGCGCTGATTTTATTTGTCCAGAGCTTCTGGTTCAATCATGCGTCCTTTGCGGACAGTGTGACGTCTATGGTGGCGGCGGTCATCGGCATGATCCCGGAGGGACTGTACCTGCTGACCAGCGTGGCACTGGCGGTAAGTACCATGCGGCTGGCAAAAAGCGGCGTTCTGCTCCATGACATGAAGAGTATCGAGACCCTGGCGCGGGTGGATGTGCTCTGCGTGGACAAGACGGGAACTATTACAGAGAATACCATGTCGGTTTCCGATGTGATCCCGGTTGCGGGAACGAAGGAGGAGGTTTCCGGAAAGCTGGGTGATTTTGCCCTCGCCATGAGTAAGGATAATATTACCATGGAGGCACTGAAGGAATATTTCAGGGAAGGCACCGGGGCTGCGGTTCAGAAGGTAATTCCCTTTTCGTCCACGGTGAAATACAGCGGTGTGATCCTGTGGGAGCGTTCAGCTGTGCGGCCGGCGGATGCGCAGACAGAAGCGGAGCCGGATCAGAGAATAAAACAGGGAACGGGAGTCTGTTCCTATGTTCTGGGGGCACCGGAGTTTGTGCTCAGAGAGAATTTTCCGGCCCATCGGGAGGAAATCGAGGAGCATACGGCGAGAGGCTATCGTGTCCTGGTATTTGCCTCCTATGACGGGGAGCCGGACGGAAAGCCGCTGACAGAGAAGGCAGAACCGCTGGCCTATGTACTGCTGTCCAATCCCATCCGAAAGGAAGCCCCGGATACCTTTGCTTACTTTGCCGAGCAGGGCGTGGAGGTTAAGGTTATTTCCGGTGATAATCCGCTGACGGTTTCCGAGGCGGCGAAGAAGGCCTGTGTGGCGGGAGCAGAGCGGTATGTGGATGCGGCGACGCTGAAAACCGAAGAGGACATGGCAAAGGCCATGAAGGAATATACGGTATTCGGACGGGTGACGCCGGAGCAGAAACGGAAGTTTGTTCAGGTATTAAAGAGCCAGGGACGGACGGTAGCCATGACCGGA
The DNA here is from genome assembly GCF_052118925.1 of Candidatus Paralachnospira sp. LCP21S3_A2. Taxonomy (NCBI): domain Bacteria; kingdom Bacillati; phylum Bacillota; class Clostridia; genus Candidatus Paralachnospira; species Candidatus Paralachnospira sp. LCP21S3_A2. The sequence continues at coordinate 390,446 of NZ_JBQKGG010000001.1, read as the reverse complement.
GACGGCGTCAACGATGTGCTGGCCTTAAAGGATGCGGACTGCAGCGTTGCCATGGCGTCAGGGAGTGAAGCTGCGGCACAGGCATCCCAGGTGGTACTGCTGGATTCAGACTTTTCCTGTATGCCGTCGGTGGTACTGGAGGGACGCCGGGTGGTCAATAATATCCAGCGTTCGGCCAGCCTGTTTCTGGTCAAGAATATTTTTTCGTTATTACTGGCACTGTTCTCCGCAGTGCTGATGATCAATTATCCGCTGGAACCGGCGCAGATCTCTCTGATCAGTATGTTTACCATCGGAATTCCGGCGTTTTTCCTGGCCCTTCAGCCAAACAGAGAGCGGATCAGGGGACATTTCCTGTCCAACGTGTTATTGAAAGCGCTGCCGGGCGGACTGACCGATGTGATTGCCGTTGGTGCGCTGGTATTATTTGGACAGGTATTTGAAGTGGAAGCGGAGGACATTGCCACAGCAGCCACAGCGCTTTTAGCTGTCGTGGGCTTCATGCTTCTGTTCCGGATCTGCCGTCCCTTTAATTATCTGCGGATCGCCATCTGGATCGGCTGTGTGATCGGATTCCTGGCGGCAAGCTTTATTATGCCGGAGTTGTTTGCATTGACAAGGATGTCCGGAAAGTGTATCATGCTTCTGGCAGTCTTTTCCATTGCCACAGAACCGGTGTTCCGGTATCTGACCATGCTTCAGGAGTGGCTCCAGGAGAAGTTGAAACGGCTTCGCCTCAAAGCGGCCGCGAAGCGCGCCGAACGAAGCAGGGGATATGGAAGAAGAATGTAAAGGAAAGATCTGTCTGTGGTTTCCACAGGGGGATAGATAAAAGATAAGAGCATGCAAGTAAAGATAAAGAGAGGAACAAGCTATGCCAGCATTAAGTGACCGGGTATCAACCTTTACCGATTCGGTGATCCGCCGAATGACCAGAATCAGCAACCGATACGGAGCCATCAATTTATCCCAGGGATTTCCGGATTTTGATCCGCCGAAGGAAATGCGGGATGCGCTGGCAAGGGCAGCCGATGTCGGACCGCATCAGTATTCCATCACCTTCGGAGCCAAGAATTTCCGTGATGCTCTGGCCAAAAAGCAGGGAAAGACCATTGGGCGCACCATCGACCCGGAGACGGAGATCGTCGTGACCTGCGGCGGAACGGAGGCCATGATGTGTGCCATGATGACGATCTGCAATCCGGGCGACAAGGTTATGGTGTTCTCTCCCTTTTATGAAAATTACGGGGCAGATGCGATCCTTTCCGGGGCAGAGCCCATTTATATCCCGCTGGTTCCGCCGGAATATGATTTTGATCTGTCGCTGGTGGAGCAGGGGTTTCGGGACGGAGCCAGGGCGATCATCGTCTGCAATCCTTCCAACCCATGTGGAAAGGTATTCACCGAGGAGGAGCTTCTCGCCATCGGAAGGCTGGCAGTCCGGTACGATGCCTTTGTGGTGACCGACGAGGTGTATGAGCATATGGTTTATGCGCCGTATCATCATACCGCCATGGCATCGCTTTCGGGCATGTATGAGCATACGATCACCTGTAATTCCCTTTCTAAGACGTATTCCATCACCGGCTGGCGGCTTGGCTGGCTTATCGGGCCTGCACCGGTCATTGAGGCAGCAAAAAAGGTCCATGATTTCCTGACCGTGGGAGCGGCGGCGCCTCTTCAGGAAGCGGCGGTGACCGGCCTGCGCTTCGGGGAAGAATATTATCAGAAGCTTCTGGAAACCTATACGGAGAAGCGTGCCTATTTTCTTGCCGGTCTGGACCGGATCGGATTAAAGCATAACATTCCCCAGGGAACATATTTTGTTCTGGTGGATATCAGTGAATTTCTGGAGCTGCCGCAGTTTAAAGGCTGGAGCGATCTGCAGTTCTGTGAGTGGATGGCGGAGCATATCGGCGTCGCTGCCGTTCCGGGCTCCAGCTTCTTCCGCGAACCGGTCAATAACCTGGTCCGGTTTCACTTTGCCCGGGGAAAAGATGTGCTGGATGAGGCACTTGGGAGACTGGAAAAGCTGAAAGAGCTGAAGGCGGAAGTATAAAGAAGGGATTACTCGGCCCCACCCCTGCTTCCCGGCCGGCACATATCAGAGCTGCCGCCGGGAAGCAGGGGTGGGGCGCGTAGAACAGACCGTTTTTACATACGCTCCAGATCCTCATAGAAGCTGGGGTAGGAGATATCCACGCAGTCCTTCCCCTTGATGTCGGGCATGTCACCGCAGATCAGCCCGGCGATGGTGAAGCTCATGGCGATGCGGTGGTCGAGGCGGCTGTCGATCTTTGCGGCATGGAGCGGTTTTCCGCCGCGGATGATCATGCCGTCGTCAGTTTCTTCGATGTCGGCACCCATGGCGGAGAGGTTTTCCACCATGACGGCGATCCGGTTGGATTCCTTGACCTTTAGCTCAGCTGCATCCCGGATGATGGTGGTTCCCTCGGCGAAGCAGGCAGCCACGGCGATGACAGGGAGCTCATCGATCAGAGTCGGGATCACGGAGCCGCCGATGGTGATACCGTGGAGCGGAGCAGATCTGACGAGAAGATCGGCACTGCGTTCACCGGAATGAAGCACTTCATTTACCAGGGTGATATCGGCCCCCATTTCCCGATAGACACGTATGATTCCGTCTCTGGTGGGATTGATCCCAACGTTTTTAATGAGAAGCTCGGAGCCGGGGATCAGGGCTGCCGCCGTGAGAAAGTAAGCGGCGGAGGAGATATCGCCGGGAACGAGAATATCCTGGGCAAACAGTTCTTCAGGCGGTTCAATGGAAGCAGTGGTTCCTTCGGTGGAAACTGCTGCGCCGAAGCCCTTTAACATGAGCTCGGTATGGTTTCTGGAAACGTAAGGCTCGGTGACGCTGGTGGTTTTGTCGGCATAAAGACCTGCCAGCAGGATTGAGGATTTCACCTGCGCCGAAGCAACGGGAGATTCATAATGAATTCCATGGAGCGGGCCGCCGCAGATCCGCAGAGGCGCACAGCCGTTTCCGGCCAGGCTTTCGATGTCTGCACCCATGAGAGAGAGCGGTTTTATGATCCGGCCCATGGGACGCTTCCGGATCGAGGCATCGCCGGTAAGCTCCGTGGTAAAGGGCTGAGCGGAAAGAATTCCGGAGATCAGCCTGGTGGTGGTTCCGCTGTTTCCGCAGTCGAGGCGGTGGGAGGGAACGGTAAGGCCGTGGAGGCCTTTTCCGTGAACCAGGATTTCCTCCCGGTCTGAATCCACGCGGATTCCCAGGGCGCGGAAGCAGTCGATGGTGGAAAGGCAGTCTGCGCCGCGCAGGAAGCCGCGGACTCTGGTAGTGCCTTTTGCCAGGGCACCGAACATAATACTTCTGTGAGAGATGGATTTATCTCCGGGGACGGTAATTTCCCCGTGTAACGGTTTGATGGTCATAGTCAATTCCTTTTCTTGACTGCGAAAGCAGTCTGTGCGCTGATTTTTATTTCCGGTAAATGGTATAACGGCACTGGGTCAGAAGCTCCACCGCCGCATTGACTGCCGCTTCATCGTAAAATTCAATCTTTAATACACCTTCCTCAAATTCCCGGTTGTGGATGATGCCGATGTTCTTAATACTGATCTGATGAGCGGCAAGGATTGTGGCGATGGTGGCAATCGCACCGGCTTCGTCCACAATGTCACAATAGAACGCATATTCTTTTTTGATGGGACCGGATGAACGGCTGGGAAGGGAATTCCGGTATTCCCTGGAGGTGTCGAACAGGTTATAGATCGCGGCACCGTCACTGGTTTCCACATCGGTCTTTACCTGCCTTAACAGATCAATGTAATCGCCCAGGATCGAAGCAATATTTTCTTTGTTGGTCAGACAGATCTGCTGCCACATGACCGGTGAGGAGGAGGCGATTCTTGTAATATCCTTAAAACCTCCGGCGGCCACCAGCCTCATGATCTGCTCCGGCGTGTCCTTGTCCCGGACCAGGTTTACCAGGCTGGAGGCGATCAGATGGGGCAGATGGCTGATCCCGGCCACGATGTAATCATGCTGATGATAATCCAGGATCAGAGGCAGAGCCGAGAGGGAGAGGGCAATCTCCCGAAGCTCATCGACCTTTCCGGCAGGAGAAGCCTTTGTCGGCGTGATCACATAGTAGGCATTTTCCACCAGATGGTCAGTGGAATACTGATAGCCGCTTTTTTCGGAGCCGGCCATGGGATGTCCGCCGATGAAGTTGGCTTCCATGCCAAGACGCTCCACGGCTTCATGGATATTGGTTTTGACACTTCCCACATCGGTGAGGATTGCATCCTTGCGCAGATAGGGACGGATCGCCGTCAGATATTCTTCATTAAAGGAAACCGGGGTACATAAGAAAATATAATCACAGGCGGAAAGCCGTTCTCCGATTCCGTCCAGTGCTTCGTTGATGGCGCCGTCCGCAAGGGCTGCATCCAGGGTCTCCCGGTGGCGTGCATAAGCCATAATATAGTGGTTTGGATTGGCGCGCTTCAAGCCTTTTGCGATGGAGCCGCCGATGAGTCCGAGCCCGATAAAACCAAAGGTCATGTCTTTCATATCGATTCCCCTTTTGTGTTCGATAAAGTCCTGTTTTTTGTGAAATCTTTATTCAGATAGAAAAAATCCATTGTTATTTTAGGACAGAATGAGCTACTTGTCAACACTTCCCCACTTTAACGCGAAAAAGAATAAAGAATATTATACAATTTTGATATTTTTGTTGCTATTATTGGAATTTTTTAGTACAATATACCTAAGTCATGGAACACCGACATCTTGCTGCCGAGGGTAAAAAGACGAAGAAATCGGAAAAAGAAAGAGAAGGATTGTCTGATTCTGACGGCGGCTGGGAAGACTAATAGCGAAAAGGGAGGAAGTATCTATGAATGTGTTTGAGTCAGAAAGAATTCGTAACGTGGTTTTACTGGGACATGGAGGAGCCGGAAAGACAACTTTAGTTGAAGCTATGGCACATGTGACCGGAATTACCTCCCGTCAGGGAAAGATCACCGATGGAAATACCATCAGCGATTTTGATAAAGAAGAGATCCGCCGTCTGTTTTCTGTTTCCACAACAGTTGTACCGATCATGTGGGAGGGCGTAAAGATCAATTTCTTAGATACCCCCGGTTATTTTGATTTTGTCGGCGAAGCAGAGGAAGCCTTAAGCGTGGCAGACGCCGCTGTGATCGTAGTAAACGGAAAAGCAGGTGTGGAGGTCGGAACCCAGAAGGCATGGGACTTCTGTGAAAAGTACAATCTGCCCCGGATCATGTTTGTCACCAATATGGATGATGATAATGCAAGCTACCGTCAGGTGATCGAGGATCTTCAGGGCTTATACGGAAAACGGATCGCGCCGTTCCATCTTCCCATCCGTGAAAACGAGCGGTTTGTGGGCTTTGTAAATGTTGTAAAGATGAAGGGCAGAAAATTCTTAAGCCTCAGTGATTATGAGGAATGCCCGATTCCTGATTATTCCATGAAAAACCTGGAGATGTGCCGTGAAGCCCTTATGGAGGCTGTGGCAGAAACCAGTGAAGAATATATGGACCGGTATTTTGCCGGTGATGAATTTACTTATGATGAAATCTCTATCGCACTGCGCCAGCACGTTATGGACGGAACAATCGTTCCCGTTCTGATGGGCGCCGGCGTCAACGGCCAGGGCACGACCATGCTCCTGCAGGCGATTGAAAAATATTTTGCTTCTCCCGAAAAGCTGGAGGTTATGGGAACGAATCTGGAAACAGAGGAACCCTTCGAGGCCAATTATCAGGATGCAAATCCGTTAAGCGTCAAGGTATGGAAGACGCTTGTGGATCCCTTTATCGGAAAATATTCCTATGTAAAGGTATGCTCCGGTGTGCTCCGTGCCGACAGTGTGTTATATAATACTTCAAAAGAGGTGGAGGAAAAGATCTCCAAGCTGTATGTGATGCGCGGAAAGGAAGCCATCGAGGTTTCTGCGCTGCGAAGCGGAGATATCGGTGCGATCCCGAAGCTGACCGTAACGGGAACCGGTGACACTCTTTCCACCAAGAAGGTGCCGATCGCCTATGACCGTCCTGAAATTTCCAAGCCCTATACCTATATGGCATACAAGGCAAAGAACAAGGGCGATGAAGATAAGATCGCAAGCTCTCTCAGTAAACTCATGGAAGAGGATCTGACTCTGAAGAGCGTCAATGACAAGGAAAACCGCCAGACCCTCCTTTACGGTATCGGCGATCAGCAGCTGGAGGTGGTTGTAAGCAAGCTGTTAAACCGCTATAAGGTAGAGATTGTTCTGGAGAAGCCCAGAATCGCATTCCGCGAGACCATCCGGGGCAAGGTAAAGGTTCAGGGCAAGCATAAGAAGCAGTCCGGCGGCCATGGCCAGTACGGTGATGTTGTGATGGAATTTGAGCCCTCCGGAGATCTGGATAAGCCTTATGTATTCGAGGAAAAGATCGTTGGCGGCGTGGTTCCGAAGAATTACTTCCCCGCAGTGGAAAAGGGAATCCAGGAATCCGTGCTCAAGGGGCCGCTTGCGGGCTATCCCGTTGTAGGCCTGAAGGCAACTCTGGTTTACGGTTCCTATCACCCGGTAGATTCTTCGGAAATGGCATTCAAGATGGCAACGATTCTTGCCGTAAAGAAAGCCTTTGCGGAGCCGGATGCAAAGCCGGTGCTCTTAGAGCCTATCGCGTCCTTAAAGGTAGTTGTTCCTGATCGGTTTACCGGTGATATCATGGGCGATCTCAACAAGAGAAGAGGCCGTGTTCTTGGCATGAATCCTGATCATAAGGGCAACCAGATCATCGAAGCAGACATTCCCATGTCCTGCCTGATCGGATATTCTACGGATCTGCGTTCCATGACCGGCGGTATTGGTAATTTCTCCTATGAATTCGCCCGCTATGAGCAGGCACCCTCTGATGTTCAGGCAAAGGAGATTGCGGCAAGAGCGGAAGAATAAATAAAACCTGAAATGAAAACAAAAAAGGAGCGTCCGTTTCCGAAGAAGGAAAGACGCTCCTTTCCATGTTCCGGCAGCTGCCAGAGAATGAGCTTCGAAGGCTGTCACTGCCGGAGATGAAATGATGATCCAAGGGGGTAACACAGAATGAGAAAGCAAACGTATGAGAAGCATCAGAAATCGAAGAGAAGCCTGCGGCGGATCGCTTCCGGTCTTCTGGCCGGTGTCCTGGCAGTTTCGCTTTTTACAGGCTGCGGAGGGGCGGATGATTCAGGCGGAACGGCTCCATCGGTGAAGGAAACGGAAGCAGCAGAGACAAAAGAAACAAACCCCGTCGGGGATGAAAGCTGGGCCGTGTACTGGTATCTTTGCGGAAGCGACCTGGAATCCGGCGGAGGATTCGCCACCACTGATCTGCAGGAGCTGATGGAGGTGGAGCTTCCGGAGAACGTGCAGGTGGTCATCGAGACCGGCGGTGCGTCTCAGTGGCAGAATGAAATCGTCGATGCGGAAAAGCTGCAGCGCTGGGTCTATGACAGCAGCGGATTATCTCTGGTGGAAGAACTTCCCTCTGCCAGCATGGGCGAGGCCGATACGCTGGCCGATTTCCTGTCCTTTGCCAGAGAATCCTATCCGGCGGACAAAACGGCAGTGCTGTTCTGGAACCACGGAGGCGGTTCTGTTTCGGGAGCGGCTTTTGATGAGATCTATGGCCTGGATTCTCTGACCGTTGATGAAATGTATGAGGCGTTTACCAGAGTTTGGGATCCGTCCTTCGGCGAGCCGCCCATTGAGCTGGTCGGCTTTGATACCTGCCTCATGGCAACCGTGGATGTAGCCTATACGTTCTCGGATCTGGCACATTATCTGGTAGCATCGGAGGAAACAGAGCCTGCCAACGGCTGGCTGTACTCAGAATGGGTTGGTGCTCTGGCGGAGGATCCCTCCATGGACGGAGAAGAGCTCGGAAAGGTGATCTGCGATGCGTATTACAAGGGCTGTGAAGCCGTGGAGACCCAGGACGACGTAACACTTTCCCTTACGGATCTGTCAAAGATCGGCGAACTTCTGGATGCATATGAAGCCTTTGGTGAGGAAGCACTGTTATCAGCGTGCGAGGATCCGGCGTTTTTCTCCCGGTTCGGCCGTACAGCGGCAAAAAGTGAAAATTACGGAGGAAATACCAGAGAGCAGGGCTACACCAACATGGTGGATCTGGGGCATCTGGCGCGGCAGAATGCCGATACCATGGAAAGTGCCGCGGCAGTGTTGGATGCATTGGAAAGCTGTGTGCTGTACCGGGTAAACGGCCAGTACCGTACAGAGGCTACCGGCCTGTCCTGCTACTATTCCTACAACGGAGATCTGGACGATTATAACAGCTACGCATGGCTGGGTGCAGGAACAGCCTTCAAATATTTTTATGAGTATCAGCTTACCGGAGAACTCAGTGCAGGGGGCATGGATTATCTGGCAGAGAGGAGTGTCACCGAGCTTCCAAAGGTGGAGAATCTCCTGACGGCAGGATGGGAGGGAGCGCCGCTTGATGTCAATGAAGAAGGCTCTTCGTTTATGACTCTTGGGCCGGATGCAGACCGGATCCTGGCCGGGATCGGAATTTCTTTATACTATGTAGATGAAGAAAATGATCGGATGATGTTCCTGGGAACAGACAACGACATGACAGCAGACTGGGAAAACGGCGTGTTTTATGATAACTTCCGCGGTGTATGGGGAAGTCTGGACGGGCATCTGGTTTATATGGAGCTGAGCTTCGAGGGTGAGGATTATAATATCTATTCCGTTCCGATCCTGTTAAACGGAGAGGAATACAATCTTCAGGTTGCCTATGATTTTACGGAAGAAAAATGGAATATTCTCGGCGCCCGCCAGGGAATCGACGACAGCGGTATGGCCGATAAGGAGCTGCGGTTTTTAGAGACGGGAGACACGGTTTCAACGATCTGGTATCTGACCTCCTATTCCAGTGAGGATGAGTTCGAGGCGTATGCGGCAGAGTCCTTTACGGTGACACCGGATACGGCGTTTTATGAATCGGAGCTGCCGGACGGAGAGTTTGCCATGTTCTTTGATATGTGGGACGCCATGGACAATACCGCCAGCTCCGCCCCGGTTTTCTTTACCTGCGAGAACGGAGCGATCACGACAACGGTGTGTGAATAAATACGGATCGGATTGATTAAAAATTCCCCATGACAGGCTCAAAACGGACATGTCATGGGGAATGGTACGTGAGGAAATCCTGATAGATGGAATGGGGTCTAGCGGTTCTGCCGCCGCATGGTGTCAAACCGGAAGTTAAAGTATGCCTCCAGTACCTCCTTGGATTTTCGGCGGCTGATGGGAATAGGACTGCCGTCCGACAGGCGGATCATGTCGGGGGTCAGGGATTCAACCTCATGAAAATTTACGATAATGCCCTTAAAGGGACTGATAAAGCAGGGATAGGCACAGAGCAGTGCTTCCACCTCGGAAAACGGAGAGGCCAGAAGCCGGTTCTCACCATCCTTGCAGTGAAGGGTGACCCGACGGGAGGCAAAATCGGCATAGATGATCTGCCGCAGGACCACGCGGCTTCCGTCGGGGAGCCTGATAGTCCGCATCCGTTCCATTTCCTCCAGGTTCAGCCGGTCTAACATGGACCGCAGCTGATCCGTTCCGTAGGGCTTCTTCAGATAGTAACAGGCGTTCACCTCATAGCTTTCGCTGGCAAAATCGTTGCTGGAGGTGGAAAACACGATCCGCACAGTCTGATCGGATTCACGGATCTTTCTTGCGGCATCCATGCCCGTAATTTCCTTCATAAAAATATCAAGAATGATCAGGTCAAAAAGTCCCGGTCTATAAGAAGCGAGGAACGCCTCGCCGCTGGGAAAGCAGATTATATTCGCATCATCGCCCAAAAGGTCAGACAGGTTTGTGTGAAGCTGCGTGGACATTATGGGGTCATCATCAACAATAGCAATATTCAAAATGATACTCCTTTTCTTTTGTGCTTATTATTTCTAGTTTAGCAGACTGGGGCGATTTTACAAGAGGAATCCGCATTTCTTTTATCGGAGATCGCATTTCTTTTATCGGAGAAAAAATTGTAAAAGCACAGGAAAAGCTGCTTTGGCATAAGGTAATAGAAAGACCTGTCGGAGCAGCTTTTTTATGGAGACTTTCTTGAAACCCCTGACCCTTGCAGAAGAACGGCGCTATGTGGAAATGCTGAGAGCGGGACAGAAAGAGGCCAGGGCTGTTCTGGTGGAGCGGAATATGCGGCTGGTGGCCCATGTGGTGAAGAAATACAGCCAGTCGGAGCGTGATATGGAGGATCTGATCTCTATCGGTACCATTGGCCTGATCAAGGCGGTAGACACCTTTGATCCGGAGCGGGCCAAAAAGCTGGGAACGTATGCAGCCAAGTGCATTGACAATGAGGTGCTGATGTTTCTGCGGGCCGAAAAGAAGCGGGGGCGGGATGTTTCGCTGTACGAACCGATCGGAACGGACAAAGAGGGAAATAAGATCAGTCTGGTGGAGGTGATCGAGGCGGAGACGGCAGACGTGATGGAGAAGATTTCTCTGTTACAGGATATCCGGCGGCTGTATGAGGGATACCGCACGGTGCTCGGCGGGCGGGAAAAGCAGGTGATCGCCATGCGCTACGGACTGTTCGGCAGACGGGAGCATACCCAGCGGGAGGCTGCCGCCATGCTGTCCATCAGCCGTTCCTATGTGAGCCGGATCGAAAAAGGGGCCCTCCGGAAACTCAGAGAGTATCTGGACACTTGCGCAACCCCGGGAAAATAAGGTATAATGATCACATAAAACGGAAAAACACGGGAGGAACTGACGATGGCCTGGGAGCATTCGTTTTTATTGTTTGTTCAGAATCATCTGCGCGCGGGATGGCTGGACGGTATCATGAAGGCGTTTACCTTTCTGGGAAACGGCGGCTGGTTTTTTATTGTTCTGGGAGTTGTGCTTCTGGCATATCCGAAAACGAGAAGATATGGGGCAACGGTATTGCTGTCGCTGCTGGTGAGTTTTCTGATCTTAAATCTTGGGATCAAGCCGATAGTGGCACGGATGCGGCCTTATGACCGGTATTCGGATCTGATCCCGTTAGTGGGACCGGAAAAGGATTTTTCCTTTCCGTCCGGGCATACCGGCTGTGCCTTTGCGGCGGCAGGAGCGCTTTTCTTTTCGCTTCCGAAAAATCGGAAGGGAATCAAAGCAGGAGCACTGTTATTTGCAGCATGGATCGGCTGGACAAGGCTGTATGTGGGAGTGCATTATCCGACCGATGTGCTGACAGGGGCAATTATCGGTTTTTTAAGCTCGGCACTGGCGGCCCGGGGGCTAAACTGGTGGGAAAACCGACGGGATGACAGGAAATCTGAATAAAAATCTGGGGAGGAAACGTGGAATATGAAACACTGTATGGAATGCGGAAGGGAACTGACGGAAAAATATCTGGAAAACGAGGGAATGATCCCTTACTGTGAAAACTGTAAGGCCTTTCGGTTCCCCATGTATAACGTGGCGATCAGCACCATGGTCTACAGTCCGGACGGAAAGAAGATCCTTCTGATCAAGCAGTATGGGCGGGACCGGAATATTCTGGTGGCCGGTTATGTTAATAAGGGAGAAGCGGCGGAGCATGCGCTGGCCAGAGAGGTCATGGAAGAGATCGGCCTGACGGTGACAGAGTGCTGCTTTAATAAGAGCGAGTATTTTGAAAAGAGCAATACCCTTATGTTGAACTTTGCCTGCCGGGCGGATTCCGATGATCTGAGTCATAAAACGGATGAGGTGGACGAAGCAGCATGGTACACGCCGGAGGAGGCCAGAAAAGCAATCTGCCACGACAGCCTGGCAGAGCGGTTTTTACTGGCCTGGCTTGGCAAGCGGGAATATTATGATCCTGTGTTTGATACTTGTCAGTTTTAGAAAAAGTCCCAACGCAGGCCTGCTGCGTTGGGACCGTATTTTATTTGTGTTTTTCTTCGCAGTACAGGCAGCGATAGGTCTGCTGTTCCTCATCGGCCAGGAAGAAAATGTGTGGAAGCTCCTGCTCGATGGAGGTGATACAGCGGGGATTCTTACAGTGGATCACATTGGTGAGACGCTTGGGAAGCTTGACCGTTTTCTTTTCCACGATCTGCTCGTCTTTGATGATGTTAATGGTGATGTTATGGTCGATGTAGCCAAGCACATCCAGATCCACCACATCGAGATCACCCTCGATCTTTAAGATATCCTTTCGTCCCATCTTGTTGCTGCGGGCATTTTTGATGATGGCAACCTGGCAGTCCAGTTTGTCTAACTTCAGATATTTATAAATGTCCATGCTTTTTCCGGCCTGGATATGGTCGAGGACGATTCCGTTTTTCAGTCCGCCGATATTTAACATATTGATTATCCTTTCTATCGAGATCGAATACAGTAGTGTCAGTCTACATGAATATCCAGCAGCGTGAGGATCAGAGCCATGCGGGCATAGACCGCATACTGAACCTGCTTGAAGTATGCCGCTCTGGGATCGTCGTCCACCTCCACGGAGATCTCATTGACACGGGGCAGGGGATGGAGGATATACATGTCCGGCTTTGCAGAGGCAAGCTTGGCCATATCGAGAATGTAATAATCCTTCATGCGGATGTAATCTTCCTCGTTGAAGAAGCGCTCCTTCTGCACACGGGTCATGTAGAGGATATCCAGCTTCGGCATGGCGGTTTCCAGATCGTTGACCTCTTCATAGGGAATATGGTTCTTATCCAGAACTCCCTCCCGGATATAGCTGGGAACACGCAGCTCCTCAGGAGAGATCAGAACGAACTTCACACCGGGATAACGCACCAGGGCATTGATCAGGGAATGGACAGTACGACCGAATTTCAGGTCGCCGCAGAGACCAACAGTGATATCATTCAGGCGTCCCTTCAGGGAACGGATCGTTAAGAGATCTGCCAGGGTCTGGGTCGGATGCTGATGACCGCCGTCACCGGCGTTGATCACGGGAATGCCGGATTTGCTGGCGGCAACCATGGGAGCTCCCTCCTTGGGATGGCGCATGGCACAGATGTCAGCGTAGCAGGAAATAACCCGGATCGTATCAGAAACACTTTCGCCTTTGGAAGCAGAGCTGGAAGAGGCAGAAGAAAAACCAAGAACACTGCCTCCGAGATTCAGCATTGCGGCTTCAAAGCTCAAACGGGTGCGGGTGCTTGGTTCATAAAACAAAGTGGCTATTTTCTTACCCTCGCATGCGTGGGAATATTTTGACGGGTGGGCTTCGATATCATTGGCCAGATCCATAAGCTGATCCAGCTCCTCAACCGAGAAGTCCAGAGGACTAAGCAGATGTCTCATGAAAGAATCCTCCTTTTCGAAATGAGTGATGTAATTGCATAGTTTTGTACAAGTATATACGAAAAAGGAGAAATACGCAACCGAAAAATGCACCAGATTGATCTGCATGCCGTCCCGGCATATCGTTGCTGCGGAAATTCGCATTTCGCGGCTCCACCCAGGCCAGCCAGCCGGCACATATAGAAGTTGCCTCTGTTTGGCCTGGGCAGTGAATCCGCGAAGAAATGTGAATTCTGAACAGAATATATGACCGGGACGGCTGGCAGGCTGTTTGCTAAGCCGCCGATTATAGAATTGACATAAAATTGAAACACAGATGTTATGGACAAAAATCAGAAAATTTTATATGATAAATAGAACAGGGGTTGTTGGTTAATTGGAAATAACAGGGGGAATGACATGATCAGTAAACAGCCTGACTGGAGAAAAAAGAGAAAACGATTTAATTTGTGGGAGCGGGCGCCGATCTTCTGTATGGCGGCAGCTGCAATCCTGGTGGTGCTTCTGGTGATCACTGTGTTTCGGGTAAAAAAATCAGCGGAGCACAGAAAAATTCTGGCCAACCAGGAGACCTTCTGTGAAGGGATTTATGTGGAAGCCATTCCGCTGGGCGGGCTTACCATGACGGAGGCAAAGGCCCGGGTGGAGGAAAGCGTTTCGGCGCGGAATACCTGGGGTATGACCGCAGACTGCGGTGGAGAGATCTATGCGGTGGAAAATATTCTGGAGCATAATATCGATGAGGTTCTGGCAGAAGCCTTCAAGCCAGGCCATGAGGGAAGCGATTCGCAGCGTTTATCCCAGATTTCACAGTTAAAGCGGAAGCCGCAGTATTATACCGTGGCTGACCGGTATGAGGAGAGCGCAGCGCAGACGGCGGTAAAAAAAATTGCGGCTCAGTATGATGTGGAGGCGAAGGACGCGGCGCTTGTCAGATATATCGAAGGCGAAGGCTTTCAGTATTCGGAGGAAGCAAAGGGACGCCGGGTGGACACGGAAGATCTGCTGGCTCAGTTAAAGGCAGCCTTTGAATCAGGCAATTACGGTGCGGTGCTTACCGGAGCTGTTTCCGAGACGGAGCCGCAGAGAAATGTGGAGCAGGCAAAGGAGGCTTATACCTGTCTGGCAAAGTTTCGGACAGAGGCCAGTGTCAACAATGCCGACCGGGATCATAACGTGAAGCTGGCGGCCGATACCATCAATAATACGCTGCTGGCACCGGGAGAAGAGTTTTCCATGAACGGGATCGTCGGTGAGACCAGTGAGGCGCAGGGCTACAGGCAGGCGGCGACCTATGCCAAGGGACAGGTGGTGCCGGAGTTTGGCGGCGGAGTCTGCCAGGTTTCCTCAACCATCTACAATGCGGCGGTAAAGGCTGGCTTACATACTACCGAGCGGAAAAGTCACAGCATGACCGTGGCCTATGTGCCTCTCGGGGAAGATGCCATGATTGCCTATGGCTACTCGGATCTGAAATTTGAAAACAATTCCGATGGTAATATCCTGGTGCTGACGGAGGCAGACGGTGCGGCAGTCACCTGTTACATATATGGGATTCCGATCCTGGAGGATGGAATCACGGTTGCCATGGATTCGGAGATCGAGGAGGTTCTTCCGATTCCCGATCCGGAGTATGTGGACGATGAGACTCTGGCACCGGGGGAAGAGAAATATAAAAGTCACGGAAAGGAAGGCTATCAGGTCAGGACGGATCTGGTAACCTATAAAAACGGAGAGGAGATCAGTCGGGAATTCCTCCATAACAGTCAGTATAATGCCCAGGCACCGGTGATCCGGCGGGGGAAATGAGACATGGAGAGCAGAACGCACAGGCACGAAAGGGAGTAAAATGTCTTCATTTACAAAAAAAGCAATTGTGGAATCATTTTTAAAACTGTTAAAGGAAAAGCCGGTGGAGAAGATCACCATCAAGGACATTGTTGAAGACTGCGGGATCAACCGGAATACCTTTTATTATCATTTCGATGATATTCCTGCCTTAATGGAGGAAATTTTAAGAGAGGAAACAGAGCGTGTCCTGGGAAAGCATCTGGGAGCTGATTCCTGGGAAGAGGGATTTATTGCTGCGGTAGAGTTTGCTCTGGATAATAAGCGGAGTGTGTTCCATTTATATAATTCCGCGAAGCGTGAGGTCTTTGAACAATACTTAAATCAGATCGGACGGGATGTCATCGGCCGGTTTGTAGATCAGCAGGCAGAAGGGCTTTCGGTGAAAGAAGAGGATAAAAGGCTTTTAACTACCTTTTACTGTTCGGCACTCACCGGACTTGTGGTAGAATGGCTGGGGACCGGCATGAAATACGATGCCAGGGAGATGATCCGCCGTCTGGGAAAGATGCTGGATGGGGAGATCCGTAACGCGCTTCTTCGTGTTTCAAAAGCGGATTTTTAGGCATTCGGGCTGATTTGCCTAAATTTTGGATAAAGTTTGAACAGTGCATAAAATTTGTGCACTGTTCTTTTTTTATCCGTGGAAAGGAAAAGAAGAATCGGATAGGATATACCATGTCACAGGAACTGTGGCCTCCGGCGCCGGGCCGGGGATAGAAAAGGAGCGATTTTATGAAAACAATACGTGCGGCAAAGACCGGTTATATGATCACGGCAGCCATCATCCTGGCAGTAGGACTGATCCTGCTTATCTGGCCGAACTTCTCCATGAAGCTGATCTGCTATCTGGCTGGGGCTCTTCTGATCTTCGGCGGAATCTTCCGGATCGTCGGATATTTTTCCAGAGATCTGTATCGTCTGGCTTTTCAGTTTGATCTGGCCTTCGGGATCCTGACCGTTGTAGTCGGACTGATCATGGTACTTCATCCGGACGGTGTTGTTTCCTTTATTCATTTTATTGTCGGGATCCTGGCTCTGATGGACGGACTTCTGAAGGTTCAGACGACCCTGGACGCGAAACGGTTCGGGCTTACGGAATGGTGGCTCATCGGCGTGACTGCCCTGCTTACGGTTCTGTTCGGACTGCTTTTAGTTGTGAATCCCTTCGGAAGCGCGGTGCTGCTTCTCCGGTTCATGGGAATCACCCTGTTGTGTGAAGGAATCTTAAATCTCTGTGTTGCCGGTTATGCCGTCAAGGTAGTAAAGAAGGCAAAGCCGGATATTATAGACATTGATTAATTTTCTAGGAGGAGAATAATTATGAAGTTTGGAAAAAAGGTAGTCAAGTACCGGATTCCGATCCTGATCCTTTCGATCATCCTGTTGATCCCGTCGGTGATCGGCATGATCAAAACAAGGATCAACTACGATATGCTGACCTATCTTCCCTCAGGACTTGATACGGTCGAGGGGCAGGATATCCTGATGGATGACTTTGGCAAAGGTGCATTTTCATTCATTATTGTGGAAGGAATGGAAAACAAAGATGTTTCGAAGCTGAAATCCAGGATCGAGCAGGTGGAGCATGTGGACAGCGTCCTCTGGTATGACAGCTTTTTAGACCTGTCGGTTCCTATGGATATGCTTCCGGAAAAGATTTACAACGCGTTTAATTCCGGGGATGAAACGGTTATGGCCGTGTTCTTTGATACCTCGACATCTGCCGATGAAACAATGAATGCCATTGAAGATATCCGTGCGATTGCCGGTGAGCAGTGCTTTGTATCCGGTATGTCCGCCATGGTTACAGACCTGAAAGAGCTCTGTGAGGAACAGGAGGCCATTTATGTGGCGATTGCCGTGATCCTTGCCTGCATCGCCATGATGATCTTTATGGATAATTTCCTGATTCCCTTTGTGTTCCTGATTAGTATCGGAATGTCGATCCTGTTAAACATGGGAACCAACTATTTCATGGGAGAGATCTCCTACTTAACAAAAGCGCTGGCAGCCGTTCTTCAGCTGGCCGTCACCATGGACTATTCCATCTTCCTGTGGCACAGCTACCGTGAGGAGCTGGAGTATGAGAGTGACCGGAAAGCAGCCATGGGAACTGCGATCAACAAGACGCTGACTTCTGTAATCGGAAGCTCTGTGACAACGGTTGCCGGTTTTGCGGCTCTGTGCTTTATGAGCTTCACACTGGGTAAAGACCTCGGTATTGTTATGGCAAAGGGCGTTATCCTCGGTGTGCTTGGCTGTGTAACGACGCTGCCGTCTATGATCCTGGCACTGGATAAGATCCTTTCCAGAACCATGCACAGGTCCCTGATTCCCAGCACAGAGAAGCTGGCAAAGGGTGTGACAAAGATCTTCCCCTTATTCCTGGTACTGTTTGTAGCTCTTCTTGTTCCGTTTTTCTACGGATATGAGAAGACCAATAATGAGGTTTATTACGATCTGTCCGAGAGTCTTCCCAAGGATATGGCAAACGTGGTGGCAAACACGAAGCTCCAGGAGGACTTCGATATGGGCGCCACCGATATGCTCTTAACCGATGCAAGCCTGGATTCCGATGACATGCGGGCCATGATCAAGGAGCTGGAGCAGGTGAAAGGTGTCAAGACGGTTCTCGGAATGGAAGCTGTCGTGGGACCGCTGGTTCCGGAGGAGATGATACCCGATTCCATTGAAAAGATTTTAAAGAGTGATAACTGGGAACTGACACTGATCGGCTCCGAATATAAAACAGCCACCGATGAGGCCAATGCCCAGGTCGATGAGCTGAACGCCATCATTAAAAAGTATGACAGTAAGGCAATGCTGATCGGGGAAGCACCCTGTACCAAGGATATGATCCAGATCACCGACAAGGACTTCAAGGTTGTCAATAGTATTTCCATCGCAGCTATTTTCCTTATCATCGCACTGGTGGAAAAGAGCCTGATCCTGCCGTTTATCCTGGTGGCCGTAATTGAGTTAGCCATCTTCATCAATCTGGGTCTTGCCCACTTTACCGGTGTGTCGCTGCCGTTCATCGCACCGATCTGTATCAGTACGATCCAGCTTGGCGCCACCGTCGATTATGCGATCTTAATGACGACCCGTTATAAAACGGAGCGCCATGAGGGAAAGACAAAGAGAGAAGCTGTGAATATTGCTCTTGCAACATCGATCCCGTCCATCATCGTAAGTGCCATGGGACTGTTCGCCGCGACCTTCGGTGTGGCCCTGTACTCCGATATCGACATGATCAGTTCCTTATGTAACTTAATGGCAAGAGGCGCGATCATCAGTATGTTCTGCGTCATCCTGATCCTGCCGGCCATGTTCATGCTGTTTGATAAGCTCATCGTGGCAGGAAGCCTTGGATTTAAACCGAATAGGAAAGAAAAAGCTTAAGAAAGCGGAGGTTGTATAAAATGAAGAAGAAAACCGTAAAAATCATGACTGTTGTGCTTTGCACCTCAATGGTATTCGGAACGACCGGAGCTCTGTCCTATGCAGCCGGAAGAAGGAATGCTTCTTATCGGAACGTGCTGGCAGAGCAGACAACCGATACAAATACAGAAGACAGTGATACCGTAGATTTATCCAAAGACGAGACCGTATATGTGATCTCGGATGCCAACGGAAATCCCACAAAAATTGTGGCAAGTGACTGGCTGCGGGACCATGCAAGCGGAACAGATACCTACAGCAAGGAATCTCTGGAAAAGGAGCTTCCTGTAGAAGTAAAGGTAACTTACATGCTGGACGGTAAGGAAATCAAACCGGAGGAGCTTGCCGGAAAGAGCGGTAAGGTGACCATGCGGTTTGAATATACCAACAAGCAGAAGGAAACCGTAACGGTTGATGGTGAGGAGAAGGAGGTTAACGTTCCCTTCGTAATGCTGACCGGTATGATCCTCGACAATAAAAACTTCTCGAATGTTCAGGTGAACAACGGAAAGATCATCAACGACGGAAGCCATTCCATCGTAGTCGGCTTCGGTCTTCCCGGACTGCAGGAGAATCTGGAGATCGACAAGGAGAAGCTGGAGCTTCCCGATTATGTAGAAGTAACGGCAGATACCACAAACTTTGATCTGTCCACCACCATGACACTGGCGACCAATGAGGTGTTCGGTGATCTGGATGTGGACGATGTGAAGAGTCTGGACGATCTTCATGAATCCATGAACAAGCTGACTGATGCCATGAACCAGCTCATGGATGGTTCCTCTCAGCTGTATGACGGTCTGGCAACCCTTCTTGACAAGTCCGGCCAGCTCATTGAAGGTGTTAACAAGTTAAACAGCGGCGCGGGCGATCTGGTAAGCGGCGCAAATCAGTTAAAGACCGGAGCCGGAACTCTGGCGGACGGTGCAGCAACTTTAAATAACGGTGCCTATTCCTTAAAGAGCGGAGCTGCATCTGTGGATGCCGGAGCAGGAGAACTTAAAAATGGGGTAAACAGCCTTGATGAAGGTCTCGGAAAGCTGACCTCCAAGAATGAGGAATTAAACGGTGGTGCAAAGCAGGTATTTGAATCTCTTCTTGCTGCGGCACAGAGCCAGTTAAAGGCAGCGGGACTGGATGTTCCGGCTCTGACCATTGACAATTACAAGACCGTTTTAAACGGTGTGCTGGGTGAGCTGAATGAAGATGCCGTGACTGCAAAGGTGCGTGCAGGCGTGGAAGCACAGGTTCGCTCCGCAGACAATATGACATTGATCTCCGGTGGTGTACAGGCAGCAGTAAAGACACAGGTAGCCAATGGAGTTCTGAAAGAAGTCGGCCTTAACATGACGTATGAACAGTATCTGGCAGCCGTAGAGGCCGGACAGATCTCCGAGGAGGTTCAGGCACAGATCAGTGCTGCCATCGATGCTCAGATGGCTTCAGAGGGAATCCAGGCGACGATCACATCCCAGATCGAATCGGTCGTACAGGAGAAGATCGAAGAAAATATGGCTTCCGCATCGGTTCAGAAGCTTTTGAGCGACTCCCTTGCCAGCGCCAAGAACGGTGCGACCAGCGTAAAGGCTCTGATCGAACAGCTTGACAGCTATAATACCTTCTATGAAGGCTTACAGGAATACACCGCAGGCGTTGCCACCGCAAAGAGCGGTTCTGAGGAGCTTCTTACCGGCGCTGGCAGCCTGAAATCCGGAACAGCCGCTCTTGCAAACGGTGCAAACAGCCTGGCAGACGGAACCGATACCCTGACAAGCGGAGCAAATTCCCTCTATGCAGGAAGCTCCACCCTGGCAAGCGGAACCGGCACGCTCCGGTCCGGAATCGGCCAGCTGGCAAGCGGCGGTGCGGCCTTAACCGATGGCGTAACCCAGTTAAAGGACGGCGCCATGACCCTGTCTGATGGCCTGAAGCAGTTCAATGAAGAAGGCATCGAGAAGCTGGTTGACATCATGGACAACGATGTGGATAAGCTGGCAAAGGATCTGCGTGCAACCGTGTACGCGGCACAGCAGTACAAGACCTTCGCTAATGACAGTGCAGCCGCAAGCAGCTCTGTGAAATTTATCTATAAGACTGCAGGCATCAGCAAAGAAGACTAAGGAAACAAGCTCCAAAACGGCTCTTTTGGAGAGTATTGAATAAAAGAAAGACAGGAAACAGAAGCGCACGCCGATGAGGCGTGCGTTTTTGTCGGTGGGAGATGCATTTATGCTTGCGCACCACCGCCATGTTCTAGTATAATAAAAGAAATGACCTGCACACCCAGTCTGGAAAGGAGAATGCGGATGAACTTTAAGATGATTCATGAAAATTACAATGTTTCGGATCTGAAAAAATCCCTTGCGTTTTATGAGAAGGCGCTGGGCCTTACGGAGAAACGCCGGAAGAACGGCCATGGCTTCATCATTGTTTATGTGGGAAACGAGGAGAATGATTTTGAACTGGAGCTGACGTGGCTGGCGGAGCATCCGCAGCGGTATGATCTGGGAGAATGTGAATTCCATCTGGCGTTCCGGACTGCAGATTTTGAGGCGGCTCATAAGCTTCATGAAGAAATGGGCTGTATCTGCTATGAAAATCCTGACATGGGAATTTATTTTATTACAGATCCTGACGGATACTGGCTGGAAATCGTGCCGGAGAGAAATTAGGTCTTTACAACCGATAAGTTTTAGTGTAGAATTTTTAGTGAAACGAAAGGCCGTGCGACTGGCGGAAAGTAGGAGCACCTACGGGAAGCACGGAACATAGAAAAAGAGCCGACCGCCTGGGCAGCCTGATGGAAACAATGGGTTACCCAGGCGTTTTTGTATGCAGAAATCTGCAGAAAAAGAAAGGAGCATCCTCATGAGAGCATT
Organism: Candidatus Paralachnospira sp. LCP21S3_A2; assembly: GCF_052118925.1. Lineage (NCBI taxonomy): Bacteria > Bacillati > Bacillota > Clostridia > Candidatus Paralachnospira > Candidatus Paralachnospira sp. LCP21S3_A2. Next base: position 368,926 of record NZ_JBQKGG010000001.1, on the reverse strand, counting down.
GATCAGTGTATCGGACAAGACCGGAATCGTGGAGCTGGCAAAGGAACTCACAGGACTTGGTGTGGAGATCATTTCCACCGGAGGAACGTATAAGAAGTTAAAGGACGAGGGCGTAAAGGCCATCGAGATCTCGGAGCTGACCGGTTTCCCGGAGTGCCTGGACGGACGGGTAAAGACTCTTCATCCCATCGTTCATGCAGGACTTCTGGCCATGCGTTCCAATCCGGAGCACATGAAGCAGTTAAAGGAGCTTCACATTGAGCCGATCGACATGGTGATCGTAAATCTCTATCCCTTTAAGGCAACCATCATGAAGGATGGTGTGACAAGAGCAGATGCGGTGGAGAATATCGACATCGGCGGACCGACCATGCTCCGCGCGGCGGCAAAGAATTATCAGGATGTTGCCGTTGTGGTGGATCCTGCAGATTATGCCGTTGTTTTAAAGGAATTAAAGGAGAACGGAAGCGTATCTCTGGATACGAAGTTTTATCTCATGCAGAAGGTGTTCATGCACACCTCCAACTATGATACCATGATTGCCGATTATCTGAAGGCAGAGCGCCATGACGAGAGCCTGCCGGAGACTCTGACCATGACCTTTGAAAAGGTTCAGGACATGCGCTACGGTGAGAATCCTCATCAGAAGGCAGCCTTCTACCGTGAGGTTGGAAAGAAGAAGGGCACCCTCGATATGGCAGAGCAGTTAAACGGCAAGGAGCTGTCCTTCAATAACATCAACGATGCCAACGGTGCTCTGGAGCTTCTGAAGGAATTTGACGAGCCTACGGTAGTTGCCAGCAAGCATGGAAATCCCTGTGGTGTCGGCAGCGCAGACACGATTGAGGAAGCATGGGATAAGGCGTATGCGGCTGATAAAGTGTCGATCTTCGGCGGGATCATAGCCATTAACCGGGAAGTAACGGCTTCCATGGCAGCCAAGATGAAGGAAGTATTCCTGGAAGTGGTTGTGGCACCCTCTTATGAAGAAAAAGCACTTGAGATCTTCCGGGAAAAGAAAAATGTCCGTGTGCTTCGCCTGCCTGACATCACGGTTCCCCAGAGAGCAAATGCGCTTGATTTAAAGAAGGTGAATGGCGGCCTGATTGTTCAGGGCATTGATAACAGGCTGGTTGGTGATGAAGTGACGACCGTAACCAAAAGAAAGCCTACCGATCAGGAGATGGAGGATCTCATGTTTGCCTGGAAGATGGTAAAATATGTGAAATCCAACGGGATTGCTCTGGCGAAAAACAAGCAGTCCGTAGGAATCGGACCCGGACAGGTAAACCGGATCTGGGCAGCAAAGCAGTCCATGGAGCATGCCGCAGAGCTGATCGGACCGGATGCGACAAAGGGTGCGGTACTGGCTTCCGATGCGTTCTTCCCCTTCCCCGACTGTGTGGAAGCAGCGCATGAGGCAGGAATCACCGCGATCATCCAGCCCGGCGGAGCCATGCGTGACCAGCTTTCTATTGACAAGTGCGATGAGTACGGAATTGCCATGGTATTTACCGGAATGAGACATTTCCGTCACTAAGCGTTTTATTTCATAGGATGCACTTTCCTATGAAATGAAAACCGGTTTTTCACGGAACAGGAATAAGATACCTCCTAAGTTCATATCCTGTTCCATGGAAAAGCTGGAAATTCTTCTTACTGCATGCAGTGACTTTGTATGGGGAGTGCCGCTTATGGCACTCCTTTTTGGCAGCCATCTTTTTTTTACGGTGAGGCTTCGGTTTCCCCAGAGAAAGCTGGCGCGGGCAATCCGTCTGTCCGTCACGGAGGAGACAGGCGCGGAGGGGGAGGTAAGTCCCTTTGGCGCACTGGCAACGGCACTGGCGGCGACCCTGGGAACGGGAAATATTGTCGGAGTGGCACTGGCGGTGAGTATTGGCGGGCCGGGCGCAGTGTTCTGGTGCTGGATCACCGGCCTGTTCGGTATGGCAACGAAATATGCGGAATCCTTTCTTGCGGTGAAATACCGGAAACGGACGAAAACGGGCGGTTTCGCGGGCGGACCTATGTATGTGATGGAAAAGCGGTTTTCCACAAAGCTGCCGGCAGTACTGTTTTCGCTGTTTGCCATTGCAGCCTCCTTCGGAACGGGGAGCAGCGTCCAGTCCAATGCCATCGGTGAGGTACTGGGGCATGGCGGAGAAATTCCTTTTTGGATCATTGGTATGGCCATTACGATTCCAGCAGGAGCGGTGATCCTTGGCGGTGCAAAGAAGATCACCAGGGTCTGCCAGGGGCTGATCCCTGCCATGGCGGCTCTGTATCTGGGCGGTGCGGCAGCACTTCTTGTGATCTGTCGAAAAGAGCTTCTTCCGGCGCTTTCCCTGATCCTTAAATCAGCGTTTTCCTTTCGTCCGGCGGCAGGCGGGCTTGCAGCCTCTCTGGGATTTAAAGCAGCACGGGAGGGGATCGCCAGAGGGCTGTTTTCCGATGAATCCGGCCTGGGAACCGCACCAATGGCAGCGGCAGCGGCAAAAACCAGCAGTCCGGTGAGCCAGGCGCTGGCGGCCATGACCGGAACCTTCTGGGATACCGTGGTATTTTGTGCTGTGACCGGCATTTTAGTTGTGGCAGCGATGCTTCACGCACCTCAGATCGTCTCAGTGACAGAACCCGGAAATCTGGCAGAGCAGGCGTTCGGCCTGATGGGAAGGACGGGAAATCTGGTCTTTCTCATCTCCTTGACGGCCTTTGCCTTTGCAACGATCCTTGGCTGGAATTTTTACGGGGAACAGGCAGTACGGTATCTGTTTCCGGAAAGCCGATGCGGAATCCTGATTTACCGGCTTTTCTATCTGGCCTCGGTCTTCTGCGGAGCCATCGTCCCCATGAGGCTTGTCTGGCAGCTGTCAGATCTGTTCAACGGACTGATGGCGGTGCCGAACCTGCTCGTGCTTTTGCTTATGCAGAAGGAGATCAAGGAGGAAACAGCAAACTTCCGGGGTTGACAAAGCAGAAGCAGTAGGCTAAAATATGGAAGAAAAGCGTTGATCGGGAGAAGTAGGTTCCATTATCGTTTCCAGAGAGCGGAGGTAAGGTGGGAGCTTCGTAAAGTGAATGGATCTGAATAACACCCGGGAGCTGCAAACGGAACCCCTGCGGAAGGCAGGGCAGTATGGGCGACGTATCCGGGCGTAAACCGGGAGAAGAGAGACCGAAAACGGTAAATCAGGTGGCACCGCGGACAGGAAACTGTTCGTCCTGAAGAGGACAGGCGGGACTTGATTTGCCGTATTTTTGTATATCAGGGTCTCAAAGTCCAGGAGTTTCGCAGGCTTGCCTGCAGAAACCATGGACCTTGAGACCCGCCGGATCATGAGTAAGAAGCCATTTTTCAAAGAAAAATGAGCGGATTACGAATGAGCCGAGGATTGCGGGAGCGTGCCGCGCGGAGCAATCCGATATACAAAGAAAAAACTTATTTAAAGGAGAAAACAAATGTCACAGTTATATCGTACAAAGAACATCGGCCAGGTAACCGAAGGCGATGTGGGAGCCACCTTAAAGCTGGCAGGCTGGGTAGAAAATATCCGTGACCATGGCGGCGTGTCTTTCATCGATCTGCGGGATATGTACGGCATGATGCAGGTAGTGCTTCGTGATACGGAGCTGTTAAAGGGAATCCGGAAAGAGGAGTGTATTTCCGTTGAGGGACTCATGGAGCACCGGGATGAGGAAACCTACAACCCGAAAATTCCCACCGGAACGATCGAGCTTGAGGCTCATAAGATCACGATTCTCGGAAAAGTATACCGGGATCTGCCCTTTGAGGTTCCGACCTCCAAGGAAATCCGCGAGGATGTGCGGTTAAAGTACCGCTACCTGGATCTGAGAAACCACAAAGTAAAGGACAACATTCTGTTCCGTTCTGAGGTGATCCGGTTCTTACGGGAAAAGATGACGGAGATGGGGTTTGTGGAGATCCAGACTCCGATCCTCTGTGCTTCCTCCCCTGAGGGTGCGAGAGACTATATTGTTCCGTCCAGAAAGTATAAGGGCAAGTTTTATGCGCTGCCCCAGGCACCTCAGCAGTACAAACAGCTTCTGATGGTGTCCGGCATCGACAAGTATTTCCAGATCGCGCCCTGCTTCCGTGATGAGGACGCAAGAGCCGACCGTTCTCCGGGTGAGTTCTATCAGCTGGACTTTGAGATGAGCTTTGCTGATCAGGAGGAAGTATTCCGCGCCGGTGAGGAAGTGCTGACAGCCACCTTTAAGAAATTTGCACCGGAAGGCTATTCCATTACGGAAGCTCCTTACCCGGTGATCAGCTACAAGCAGGCCATGCTGGAGTTCGGCTCCGATAAGCCGGATTTGAGAAACCCGCTCCGGATCATGGATGTGACCGAGTTTTTCCAGCGCTGTACCTTTAAGCCGTTCCATAAGAAGACGGTTCGTGCATTAAAGGTTCATGCACAGCTTTCCAAGGGCTTCCATGAGAAGCTTCTGAAGTTTGCACAGTCCATCGGTATGGGCGGCCTGGGATACCTGGAGGTAAGAGAGGATCTTTCCTACAAGGGCCCCATCGATAAATTCATTCCTGATGAGATGAAGAGCGAGCTGGCTTCCCTGGCTGGACTGACAGCCGGCGATGTGATCTTCTTCATCGCAGACAATGAGGAGCGTGCGTCCAAGTATGCCGGACAGATCCGAAACGAGCTGGGTGAGCGTCTGGATCTCATTGAAAAGAACGCATACCGTTTCTGCTATGTCAACGATTTCCCTATGTATGAGCTGGATGAGGAGACAAAGCAGATCGGCTTTACCCATAATCCGTTCTCTATGCCTCAGGGCGGCCTGGAAGCACTGAATACCAAGGATCCGCTGGACATTCTGGCATATCAGTATGATATTGTCTGCAACGGTGTGGAGCTGTCCTCCGGTGCCGTGCGGAATCACGACATGGATATCATGGTAAAGGCATTCGAGATCGCCGGCTATGATGAAGAGACCTTAAAGAGCAAGTTCGGAGCGCTGTATAATGCATTCCAGTTCGGTGCTCCGCCTCATGCCGGCATGGCACCCGGCGTAGACCGTATGATCATGCTGCTGCGCAACGAGGAGAACATCCGCGAGATCATCGCATTCCCCATGAGCGGAACGGCTCAGGATCTGATGTGCGGCGCACCTAATGAAGTGACCGAACAGCAGCTTCGTGAGGTTCATATTAAGGTAAGAGATTAAAAGAAAGAACGGTGCGCCGGCAATATGCCGGCGCAGATTCGTTCATACAAAAGGACAGCTGTCATGAAACCATGATATCAGTGGGAGCTGTCCGCCGGTCCAGATGCTTCTGGAATACCAGAAGAAAGGTGATGGTCGAGACAGCCGCGCCCAGTCCATCGCAGATGGGCTCCGCGTAAAAGGCATTGGCGGCTCCGAAAAACAGCGGAAGAAACAGAACGGAAAGGACATAAGTTCCTTTTCGCAGCATGGAAAGCGCCAGGGCAGTTTTGGTCCGTCCGATGGCGGTGAAGCCGTCCACGAAGCAGTACTGGAGGCTCAGCGGGATAATGGCCAGCGTTACGGTATGAATTCCGCGGACGGCCATGGAAACCGTATCCGGCTCCCGGGTGAAGATTCCGGCAAAGGGAGCTGGAAAGATCCGGGAAAGAACAAACATGATGGATGTAAAAATCAGGCAGAGTGACAGAATGGTGCGCTCTGCCTTTTTGATGCGCAAGCTATTGGCGGCGCCGTAATTGTAGCTGAGGATCGCCTGGGTTCCGCTGGAAATTCCCAGCATGGTGGAGGTGATCATTAAAAGCCAGCTCTGGATAATGGTAGAGGCAGCAATGAGCAGATCTCCCTGCTCCGGGCCGCCATAGTGCTGGAGGGAGGCATTTAAGATAATGGTGATCACGCTGTCTGTTGCCAGGATCATAAACGGTGAAAAGCCCAGGGAAACGATCCGTTTCATCAGTGCCGGCCGGTAGCTTCCGAAGGAAATCCGAATAGGAACAGATTTCCCGAAGAGAAAGCAGAGGGCAAACAGGCAGGAGAAAAGCTGGGACAGTACTGTCGCAATGGCGGCCCCGGCGACGCCCATGCGGAATACAAAAATGAACACCGGATCCAGAATGATGTTGGAAACGGCGCCGATCAGGACGGTGAACATGCCGACGGCGGCAAAGCCCTGGCAGGTGATGAAGTAGTTCAGACCGATGGCCATAAGGGCAAAAAAGGTTCCCAGGGTATAGATGGTCATATAGGTATTGGCATAGGGAAACGTTTCGCTGCTGGCTCCGAACAGAACAAGAAGCCGGTTTTTAAACAGGAGAAACAGAACCGTCAAAACGGCGGAGACCACGCAGAGCATGAGGAAGCTGTTGGAAAGGATCACCTTCGCTTCTTTATCATTCCCCTCGCCGCGGCGCATGGAAAACAGAATCGAGCCGCCGAGACCGATGAGGGTTCCGAAGGAGGTAAGAAGTGTTACTACCGGTCCGCAGATCCCGGCGCCTGCCAGAGCCAGGCTTCCCACACCGGGAATGTTTCCGATGAACATACGGTCTACGATGTTATAAAGGACATTGACAAAATTTGCGATCATGGCAGGCACTGCCAGATGAAGCACCAGTGAAAAAATGGGGTCCTTCCCCAGATCAGAATGTGTTTTCATGAAAAAACTCCCCTCTGCGGCAAAGCCGCTGAAAGCGAGTATAGCAGAAAACGAAAGAGGGGACAAGATGGAAGAATCAGAATCAAAAAAGACAGAAAAATAGAGAAATAGTATGAAATAGATTGAAATAAATAGGACAGTATGATAGGGTGAAAGAAAGTATGGAGAAGGTGCGGAGATGGAAGAGAAATTGATAATCAAAACGGAAGAGGGACCGTTTGTAATTGGCTGTGTGATATCCATTCTTTTTATAAAAAAGTTTTATTCCTGGGAGGAATACCAGATAAAGAGAAGGGAACGGTTTCATAAAAATAAATGGGGAAGAAAATATATAAAATTGTATGAGGAAGGAGTGATTTTTTCCAGAAAGCCGTTAAGGGTGATAAATATGAAAAAATGCTGGGGAGCTCGTTTTGTCTGGAGACAAAGAGCATTTTCTACAGTCTGGTTCTGTTTCCAAACGGAAGAAAGCATAAAAATAAGCGGGAAAGGGCTAGATTATAATGCAGACAAGGATCTGTTTTTCCAGAAGATGGAGGAATGGGGGATTGAACTGGATCCGGAGGTGGATGAGTGGGTAGGGTGAGAGGAGATAATCGGGAGAAAATCTTGCTGGAAAATCGGCTGTTATTCTGCACGGAACGGCAGGAATATTCCCATAGTGTGACGTTCAGTTTCTATGTGCGGGGCGGAAAAAATTATGAGTGTTACCGTCATCTTGGAATCAGCCATCTGCTGGAGCATATGATATTCCGGGGTGGAAACGGGATCGATCAGCGTATGCTGTATGAACAGATGGAGCGGATGGGGACAAGATTTTTCGGGGAGACCGGAACGGATTATATATGCTGGGGGATCACCTGTGACCGGGAACGGTACTTGGAAAGTCTGCGGCTGTTTTTGAGGGTATTGTCTGTGGAAAGCTGGAGAACTGAGGCATTACGGAAAGAAAGAGAAGTGATCTGGCGGCAGATAGAGCGAACGGAACGGGAAAACACGGTGTATTTCGGTGACTATGTTCGGGAAAAGTGGTATGAAAGCCGGAGAGGCCGGGCGTCGGTCATGGGAACAGATAAGACGCTGGAAGCAATCAGCATGGAAGACCTGAAACAGTGGAAACGGCGTTTGTTCTGTGAGAAGGCGGTGTGGACAGTCCTGACCGGAAATTTTTCGGAAAACGACCGGGAAATGACGAAAATGGAATTATCAAAATTTAAATTGAATCCGCAGAAGCCGTTAGTAAGCAAGGAAATCAGACCAAAGCGGTTTGGACATCGGACAGAGGAAGATATTCAGGTACTGAACATGAAATCGGAGTATTCGGATATTTCATTGCTGTTTGATGTGGACGGGAAAACGTTTCCGAGAAGTGTGGTACATTCGATCTGCCGGGAAATCGGGATCCGGGAAGATTCTTACTTGTGGCGCATGGTGCCGGAAGCGGAAGAACTGGAAGGACGGTGGCATGGCCGGGAAACCCATTCTGTTTTTCAGATCGATTTTTGTGCCGGCCGGGAGGAGGCAGTATCGGTGATCGAACAGGTCATTGGTGCGTTCCGGCGGTTGAAACGGGAGAAAGAACAGATCAGCCGCTGGGAAACGTTTTCTTATTATAAAATTTATGCAGAGAATTGTTCTGAGATCAGAAACCGGGAGTTCGCGGAGGCAGTTCTTTACCCGGAACAGCCGGGAAAGGATGGAGCGCATGAGATGGTGCAGAAGCTTTTTCGGAACCGAAATCTGAGTATTTACATTGCGGGAGATTACACGGAAAGCCAACGGACGAATCTTCGGAAGAGGATATATCAGGTGTGGGAGAAGTTGTCATGAAAGAAAACATGGTATGGAAAGCGGAGCGGGCTGAACATGCGCCTACGGTGGAACTGGGAATATATTATGAATCCGGTGAGCCGGAAAAGCGGCTGTTTTCCAGAGAACAGAAAGCATGCCTGGGGCAGGAAGATCTTCTTATGGAAGAGGTCTGCGGAGAAACCGGCGGAAGAACCGTGCTTTCCTGGAAAACGGAAGATACAGAACGGATCATAACGTTATTGTCGGATAGAATATCGGAGACGGTTTCGGTCAAAAGAGGAATCGCTGTTCTTACGGGTAATTATACCGGGGAACAGGAGAAACGGTTAAAACAGATTGTGAATACCTGGATCAGAATGGCGAATGCGGAGCAGGAAATGCTGATGGACCGAGAAACAGATTGGAACGCGGAACAATCTGATCCGAAAGACGGGTCAGCGTTCTGGAAAATACGGGAAGAAACAGAAAAGTCGGTTCGGATGGAATGGATGCTGTCCATAAAGCAAGAAGAAAACACGGTTTTTCCGGCGATCCTGCTTGGAAGCATTTTGGCGGAGGGAGACGGTTCGTATCTGGGAATAGAGCTGCGGGAAGCCCATGGCTATACCGATGAATTGGAACTGGAACTGCGGAAGCGGGAAGATCAGCTTTTCCTTGGAGTATCATTCTGGGTCAGGCGGGAATGGGCACAGGAGGCGAAAGCCGTTTTTGAGGAAGTGATCCGGACTGCATCGGATCGGATTGCGGAAGAGGATCTTCAGGCGGCAAAGCAAAATTATCTTCAAGTGCTGGAACAGTTGGAAGATGATACCTGGAATTGGAATCAGAAAATCGGAAGTGCCTATCGGACAGAGGCACCGGAGGGAATCGATCGGGCGGAACAGATCCAAGGGCACCGAGCAGTAACGCTGGAACAGGTAAAAGCATTATGCAGAAGGCTTTAAAGACAAAACAGAACCTTGTTTCTTCCGGTGTCGCGGTGAAGTGAAAAAGGTACGGAAAATAAGATCTTCCAATGAAAATAAAGAAATTGTCCCGGAAAAGATAAAAAAACAGGGATTTGGAAACAGGGGTTGACAAAGCTGATAATTTCGTCTAAAAGTGAAAAGGATATATTAGGAAAGAAGTGCAGTTGGAGGAAAAAGCAATGGAATCAGTGGAAGTGTACATGCAGCAGAAGCAGTGGACAAAGTATCTGATGTGTCTGGTGGGGGCAGCGATTTATTCTGTGGGAATGAATTTTTTCGTCACTCCGGCGCAGTGTTACGCCAGCGGCGTCATGGGTGTCAGCCAGATTTTAAATTCCGTGATTGTAGATAAGCTTCATCTGCCGGTGGGGAATTTTAATGTAACATCATTTCTTTATTTGTCCTTAAATTTACCGTTGTTTATTCTGGCATTTAAGAGTATCGGACGGCAGTTTATTCTGAAGACAGGGATCAATGTACTGGCTACCGCACTGATCATGGGAATCCTTCCGGTCCCGGCAGTCCCGTTTCTGGAAGAACGGCTGGCCAATGCCATTATTGGCGGAATCTTCTGCGGTTTTGGAACCGGTGTCACCCTGCAGGCGGGAGGAAGCACCGGAGGTCTGGATATTCTCGGTGTTTATATGGTAAAGAAGCGTCACGATTTCAGCGTCGGGAAGCTTTCGCTCATCGTCAATGGAGTTATTTATGGTGTATGCATCTGGCTGTTTGATGTGTCAGTGGCAATCTACAGTATTATTTATACCGTATTCGTTTCCATGGTAGCTGACCGGGGGTATACTCAGAGCATTAATGTGGAGGCTATGATCTTTACGAAAACGGATGGTGAAGAGATTTCGAATCGGGTGATCAGGGCCTTTAACCGGAGTGCGACCATCTGGAAAGGTATAGGCGGCTATACCGATAAGGATACCGTGATCATTTATGCAGTGCTATCAAAATATGAAGCAACTCTGATGCGGCGTCTGGTGAAGGAGATTGATCCGCACGCATTTATCGTTTTCAATGAAGGATGTCACATCGACGGGAATTTTCCGAGACATCTTTGAGACAGAAGTGTTTCGCTGAAGAAAAATGAAGAGGTTCATTCTGATATAATGTGAAATAATTACAGAAAAAGAAAAAATCTATTGATAAAGCTGGCTAATATGCTATAATAGGTAGAGAATAATAATGTATTATTATGATACAAATATCGCAGGGACGGATGAACGACCGAAAGGAGACGAAACAGTGAAAAAAATTATTAACAATCCGGAAAATGTAGTAGAAGAAATGCTCCATGGACTGGCAATGGCGAATCCTGCTGTGATCCACAGTGAGGGACTCGGAGTAATTTCCAGAAAAGAAAAGAGCGCAAAGGTTGGCCTGGTGTCCGGAGGCGGAAGCGGCCATGAACCCGCACATGCCGGTTATGTCGGAAAGGGTATGCTGGATGCAGCAGTGGCCGGAAATGTATTCTCTTCCCCTGATCCCGAACGGATTCAGGAAGGTATCCGTCAGGCGAACGGCGGCAAGGGCGTTCTGATGATCATCAAGAACTATTCCGGCGACAATATGAACTTCTCCATGGCAGCAGAGCTGGCGGAGATGGATGACGATATCGAAGTGGATTCTGTTGTGGTAAAGGATGATGTTGCTGTTGAGGACAGCACCTACTCTACCGGCCGCCGCGGAATCGCAGGAACCGTTTTTGTTCATAAGATTGCAGGCGCAAAGGCAGAGTCCGGCGCATCGCTTCCGGAGGTAAAGGCTGCTGCAGAAAAGGCAATCAAGAACCTGCGCAGTATGGGGATGTCTATGAGCTCCTGTACGATCCCGGCTGTCGGAAAGCCCGGTTTTGAACTTGGCGAGAATGAGATGGAGATCGGCATGGGGATCCATGGCGAACCCGGAATCGAGAAAACAGAGATCAAGCCTGCAAAAGAAATTGCAAAGATCCTGATCGATAAGATCCTGGATGACTATAAGGCTTCCGGAATCGAGATGGAGGGTGCGGAAGTGGCTCTGATGGTCAACGGCCTTGGCGCAACACCTCTGATGGAGCTTTATATTTTAAATGGCAATGTACAGGCATACCTGGCAGAAAAAGGTGTGAAGATTTATAAGACCTTTGTGGGCAATTATATGACAGCGCTTGAAATGGCAGGCTGCTCCTTGACCCTGTTAAAGCTGGATGATGAGCTGAAAGAGCTTCTCGATGCACCCAGCGAAGCACCTGGATTCAGAGTATAAAGACGGAGGAAATTGGTTATTATGGCATTTGAATTAACAAGCAAGGATTATGTGGAATATCTGAAAAAAGCGTACGTAAAGATTCATGAGAGCGGTGATTATATCACTGAGCTGGATGCGGCTACCGGAGACGGCGACCACTGGGCAAACATCAACAGCGGGTTTGGAAAGCTCAACGAAATGGCAGATGAGCTGGAGCAGTTAAATCTGTTTGAGCTGTTCAAGCAGATCGGGAAAACGATGATGTCTGTTATCGGAGGCTCCTCAGGTGTCCTTTACGGCAGTGCTTATCTGGCTGCTGCAAAGACCTTAAAGGAAAAGGAAACCATCAATAATGAGGCACTGTGCGGTGTGCTGGCTGCCATGCTGGAAGCAATCATGTCCAGAGGAAATGCACAGCCTGGCTGGAAGACCATGATCGATACGCTGTATCCGGCAGTAGAATGCTATAAGAAGTGCATTGCGGATGGCGTATCCGAGGCAGAGACTGCTGACAAGGTAAAGCAGGCAGCCATCGATGGAGCCGAGAGCACAAAGGGAATGGAGGCTGTCCGCGGCCGTGCAACCTATCAGGCAGATAAGGGTGTCGGTCATCTGGATCCCGGTGCGGTAACGATGTCTTACCAGATCGAGATTCTTATGGATTGCGTAAAGGAAAAACTGTAAAGGTTCGGGGCCGGGCGGAGAAATTCGAAGCCCGGCTCTGTGAACAGGACCGGTAAGGAGGGGACAGATGGAACGGGACTTTTTTCTGGTAAATCAGACGCTTTTGGAAACCATCCGGGATACTGCACAGCGGTTTGCTCAGGTGATTGCGAAGACATTGGACGGCGATGTTTTGATCGTGGACAATAATCTGAATGTGATCGGAAAAACCAGTCTTTATTTCCGTCTGAATGCCCATGTGGATATCCATTGTGTGATCGGTCAGATCCTGATCGGTCAGAAACGGGTCATTGTACAGGACAGGCAGGTGCTGGAGAGCTGTAAGCGCTGTCTGTCCTGTTCTGACTGCCGAATCGAGGGAATGATCGGCGTACCGGTGCTTTTTGATGGCAGGGCAGTGGGAGCGATTGCCCTGATTTTTCCGAAAGACCGGATCCAGGAAGCGTTCCGTCAGCCAGAACATACAGCGGATTATCTGGAGAGTATGGCGGAGCTTCTGACAGACGGCTTGTGTCACAATGATGAGTTCAGTCTGGTGAAACGCCAAAGTCTGGAAAAAGAGGAAGTTCTGGACTGCATTGATGAAGGTGTGGTCTATACAGATATAACGGGAAATATTCAATATTACAACCGGGCGTTTGCAGAGATGTTTGGAATTGGAGAGAACGGGCGGGGAGAAAACCTGCTGGCGCTTCTGCCGCATCGGATCCTCCGGGAATATATCCAGACACGTACTCAGATCCGGAGCCTGAAGGTTTCTCTGGAACATGGAACGCATCAGTTTTACGGCTTTTTGTCCTGTAAGGAGATCTGTGTATACGGAGATGTCCGTTATCTGGTCTTTACCTTCCGTTCGGTGAAGAATATCTGGGCGGATGCCAGTGCTGCGGGAAGCGGTTCCATGGTGACGATGGAGTGGTGCCGCGGCTGGCTTCTGTCGGAGGAAAGCATCGACCGGGCGAAAAGTCTGGCCGTAACGGATCATCCCGTCTTAGTGCAGGGAGATCAGCTGGAGGTTTGTGAGATTGCGGCAAAATCCATGTGTAATTATTCCGACCGCAGTGCCATGGGCATGGTGAATGTCTATTGCTGCGGTATATACCGGGAATTTTTTGAACAGTTTCTTTTCAGCCGGTTTGGGGAACTGCAGCGGGCAAATCATGGAACGATCATCTTTTATCAGATTGAAAATCTGCCGTTATATCTTCAGCAACGGCTTTTGGAGTTTATGAAGGTGAAGGAGCTTCTCTTAGATGGAGGAGAGGTTTTACAGTGTAACGTGCGGATTATTGCTACAACGGGAAAAGATCTGAAGACCCTTTCGGAGGAAGGAGTCTTTTTGGAAGAGCTGTATTACCGGTTTGCCGAGAATGTTTTAAAATTACCGCCGGTTCAGAGCGAAAAAACAAGGCTGGCTGCCATGCTGGATTCCGGCCTGGAGTTTTATAAAGCCAAATGGGGAAAAACCCAGGTGGCACTGAGCCGGGAGGCAAGGTTAAAACTTTTAAATCGAAACTGGGAGGCTGAGCCGGGAGAAATTGACCGGGTTCTGGAGCAGATCGTCAAGAACGGCGAGGGTATGGTCGGAGAGAAGGAATTATTATCCATGGAATGCTTCCGTCCTGCCTCGAAAATGTTATCGCCCATCAGTCAGATGGAAAAGGAAAAGATTGAAAAGCTTCTGCATACCGGCTACAGCAAGGTGGAGATTGCGAAGATGCTTGGAATCGGAAGGGCAACGCTGTATCGGAAGATGGCAGAATATCAGCTGAAATAAGAACAGCCTGTCGGGAAGACGGACAGAACGTATCATATACCAATAAAAATCCCCTGTGAGATATCATGAAAACGGATATTTTACAGGGGATAGTCTGTTTTCTACAGCCAAACGCAGGCGGAGAAGCCTGCAGGCAGAAGCTTTTTCTTCATCTTTCTGGCACAGGATTCAGGAGAAGGGCGGTTTGACGGTTTACTCGAACAGTTTCTGATAGATGGTTTCGCCCAGAGCATCTGCATGGTTTTCCGGCAGATCGGGAAACTGAGCTAACAAAGCGGTATGGATGAATTCCAGACGCTTTAAGGAGAGAATTTCGCTTTGAGGAAGCTTCCCTTCCTCCTGTTCGATGGCCTGGTCGATGCGTTCCCCTGTATGGGCAGCGTAGAACCAGTCCAGCACACCTTTTTCCAGCTCCTGTTCACTCTGGATCCCCTGTTTATAGGCTGCTGCATTTTTCAGAGAGACAATCCCGATCACAAAGAAAATCAAGGTGATCAGGCAGAGCCCGAGGAACATGACGGGCTGTTCCGAAAAGGAGATCGGAAGAGGAAGAATCCGGAAGGAAACCAGCAGAAGAAGCAGCAGGATCAGACCGGCTGCTGCCAGAAACGACCAGGCAGAGGAGGATGTTTCCTGATAACGTTCTTTGCTTCCAACGAAGGAGGAGCTGTTTTTCAGATCAGATGACGGATGCTTATTCATGATGAGACTGTCCTTTCTGTATATGGTAGGAATATGTTTGAATCGTTATTAGTGTACAATAAACCGGAGATTTGGACAAGAAAAATCGGAATCTTTCGAAAAGCTGCGGGAAAGAACAAAAAAAGGCGAAGGGATCTGCTTTCCTATCAGCCCGCTTCATGGTATACTATAACGGAGTGCAGGAAGGAGCTTCCTGCGAGGAAAATCAGAAAGGCGGTGTCCCATGAACATACGAGAACAGCTTGAGGCGCTGGAGGAGGCAACCTTAAGTCCTTATGCGTCGCTGAGCAAAAACACCAGAGGACGGGACCGGGAGGAGCCCTTATGTGATATCCGTCCGGCTTATCAGCGGGATCGGGATCGGATTCTGCATTGTAAGGCATTTCGCCGCCTGAAGCATAAAACCCAGGTGTTTTTGTCTCCGGTGGGGGATCATTACCGGACAAGACTGACCCATACCCTGGAGGTTGCCCAGATTGCCCGGACAATTTCCAAATCTCTGCGGCTCAACGAGGAGCTGACGGAGGCCATTGCTCTGGGACATGATTTGGGGCATACACCCTTTGGCCATGCGGGAGAGGATGCGCTGAATTCGGTGTGCTCCGAAGGGTTTGCCCATTATAAGCAGAGTGTCCGCGTGGTGGAACGGCTGGAGAAAAACGGAAAAGGATTAAATCTCACCTGGGAGGTAAGGGACGGGATCAGAAATCATCGTACCTCCGGAACTCCTCATACGCTGGAGGGCAAGGTGGTGCGGCTGTCCGATAAAATCGCCTATATCAATCACGATATTGATGATGCGATCCGTGCCGGAATTCTGACGGAGGAGATGATTCCGGAAGAATATACACAGGTGCTTGGACATACCGTGCGGGAACGGCTGAATACGCTGGTTCACAGTATCATTGAAAACAGCCAGGGGAAGCCGGAGATCCTGATGGCGCCGACGGTGGAAGAAGCCATGAAGAACCTCCGAGCCTTCATGTTTAAGCAGGTATATACCAACAGCGCATCGAAAAAAGAGGATCCAAAAGCACAGCAGCTTCTCATCAACCTCTATTACCACTATATGGATCATGTGGATGAGCTGCCGGAGGAATACCGGATGCTCATGGAGACGGGCGATTCCAGGGAGCGGGTGGTCTGTGATTACATAGCGGGCATGAGCGACGGCTATGCCATTGATAAATTTACGGAGCTGTTTGTTCCGAAAGCATGGAAAAACTGACGGGAGTGGAAGCATGTATTATCCGGAAGAACTGGTGGAGGAAGTACGGACACGGAATGATATCGTGGAGGTGATCTCCTCCTATGTGAAATTACAGAAGCGGGGCAGTACCTATTTTGGTCTCTGCCCGTTTCATAATGAGAAAACCCCGTCGTTTTCGGTGACGCCGGGAAAGCAGATGTACTACTGCTTCGGCTGCGGAGCGGGGGGGAATGTCATTACCTTTTTGATGGAATATGAGCATTATACCTTTCCGGAGGCGCTGCAGGCACTGGCGGACCGTGCCGGGATCGAACTGCCGAAGCAGCAGGAAAGTGCCGAGGCCAGAAAGCAGGCAGATCTTCGCAGCCGGATCCTGGAGGTCAACCGGGAAGCGGGAAAATATTTTTATTATCAGATGAAGCAGTCAAACGGAAAGCGGGCCTATGAGTATCTGACGGGCCGGGGACTTTCTGATGAAACGATCCGTCATTTCGGACTCGGTTATTCCAATCTATACCGGGATGACCTGTACCAGTATCTTCATAAAAAAAAGGGGTACAGCGATGAACTGTTAAAGGAGACCGGACTGGTTAAAATTGAGGAAAAGGAGACCCACGACCGGTTCTGGAACCGGGTCATGTTTCCGATCATGGATGTGAACGGGCGGATCATCGGCTTCGGCGGCCGTGTTATGGGAGACGGAGAACCGAAATATCTGAATTCTCCGGAAACGAAGGCCTTTGATAAAAGCCGGAATCTTTACGGGCTTAATTATGCCAGGACGGCAAGGCGTTCCTATATGCTGATCTGTGAGGGCTATATGGATGTGATCGCCATGCATCAGGCCGGGTTCACCAATGCGGTGGCCTCTCTGGGAACGGCCTTTACCTCCGGACAGGCCAGTCTTCTGCGGCGCTACACAGAGCAGGTGATCTTAACCTATGACAGTGACGGAGCCGGAGTCAAGGCTGCACTTCGGGCGATCCCGATCTTAAAAGAAGCGGGCTTGTCAGCGAAGGTACTGAATTTGAAGCCCTACAAGGATCCTGATGAGTTCATGAAGAACCTGGGGGCAGAAGAGTTTGAAAAACGGATCCGGGATGCACGAAACAGCTTTCTGTTTGAAACCGATGTGCTTCATGATCAGTATGATATGGCGGATCCGGAGCAGAAAACGGCCTTCCATAAGGAGCTGGCAAAAAAGCTTTTGCAGTTTCCGGAGCGGCTGGAGCGGGAAAATTACCTGGAAGCAGCGGCAAGACAGTATCATATCGATCCCCGGGATTTAAAGAGCCTTGTGAATACCATGGGAAACCGGGTAGGATTGACAGCTGAGCGGCCGGTGCGGGTGAGAAACCAGGAAAAGAAAGAAAAGCTGGATGGAATCCGCCAGTCGGAGCGGCTTCTGTTAACCTGGCTCATCGATGATCCGCGGGTCTACAAAGCCGTGAAGGGACTGATCGGCCCTGATGATTTCAGCGAAGAGCTTTACAGGCGGGCGGCGTCCATGGTCTTTGAGGGCCTGGAGGCCGGAAATCTGGAGCCGGCTGGGATCTTAAACCGGTTTATCAACGATCAGGAAGAATATAAGGAGGTGGCGGCACTGTTCAACACCTCTGTGACCGATCTTACAAAGGAGGAGAAGGAGAGAGCATTTTCGGAAACAGTCATGCGGGTAAAGCGCCACAGTCTGGAGGAACAGATCCGGTCAACGGTGGATATCGGATGCCTGCAGGAGCTGATGAAAAAGCAGGCAGAGCTGGGCGGACTGCATATTTCTCTCAATTAGGGTTAGAATATAGCCAGAATACTGGCATCGGAAGGACGGGAGATCTATGGAAGCAGCGAAGCTCCGGAGGGAGGACAAGCTGACACGGCTGATGAAAGCGGCGGTACAGAAGAAGAATACCCTGGATTATCAGGAGATCATGGAGATACTGGGGGAGGACAGTCTGGACCCGGAATGCATCGATCAGGCATTCCAGATGCTGGAGGCAGGCGGTGTGGAGGTAAAAAGCGACCTTTCCGAAGAGGAGATCCTGTTTCTTCCCGGTACGGAGGCAGCGTCTCAAAGTCTGCCGGAGCAGATCATAAATCAGCCGGGCGATCCGGTGCGGATGTATTTAAAGGAGATCGGAAAGATCCCGCTTATCACCGCCGGGGAGGAATTAGAACTGGCAAAGCGGATCGAGGCAGGCGATGAGGAGGCGGCAAGGCGTCTGGCGGAGGCCAATCTCCGTCTGGTGGTAAGCATCGCCAAACGTTACGCCGGCCGCGGCATGCAGCTTCTGGATCTGATCCAGGAGGGAAACCTGGGGCTCATGAAGGCTGTAGAAAAGTTTGATTACCGCAAAGGCTATAAATTCAGTACCTATGCGACCTGGTGGATTCGCCAGGCCATTACGAGGGCCATTGCCGATCAGGGGCGGACCATCCGGATTCCGGTCCATATGGTGGAAAATATCAACCGGATCATTCGGACATCAAGAAAGCTGGCCCAGAAATACGGGCGTGATCCGACCACGGAGGAGCTGGCGAAGGAATTAAAGCTTTCGCCGGAACGGGTGGAGGAGATGCTGCGCTTTTCCATGGAGCCGGTGTCTTTGGAAACGCCGGTAGGAGAAGAGGAGGACAGCCATCTGGCAGATTTTATCCAGGATGAGCGAAGCCAGATCCCGTCGGAGGCAGCGGCGTTCCGTATGCTGCAGGAGCAGCTTGGAGAGGTGCTCCATACGCTGACAGACCGGGAACGACAGGTCTTATGCATGCGGTTTGGACTGCTGGACGGCCAGGGACGGACGCTGGAAGAGGTAGGACAGACCTTTCATGTGACCAGAGAGCGGATCCGCCAGATCGAGGCGAAGGCACTCCGGAAGCTGCGTCATCCCAGCCGCAGCCGGAAGCTGAAGGATTTCCTGATTCCATAAATGTCCGTGCAGTGCAGACGAAATGAAAGTGAAGAAAGCAGGATTCAAAGAAATACAGAAAGAAGAACTGAGAGATACAGAAAGAGGAACCGTCAATGACTGAGTTATCAAAACGTCTGTCTGCCATTGCGGCGATGGTGGACCATGGTGCACGCTTTGCCGACATCGGAACCGATCACGGCTATCTGCCGATTTATCTGACAGAGCAGGGGATCTGTCCGTCCTCCATTGCCATGGATGTGAAGGATGGCCCTTTGAGCCGGGCAAGAACGCATGTGCAGGAGGCCGGGCTGGAGAGACGGATCACCCTCCGAAAAAGCGACGGGTTTGAGGCGCTTAAGCCGGGAGAGGCCGATACTGCGGTGATCGCCGGTATGGGAGGCCTTTTAATGATCCGGCTTCTGGAGAACGGAAAAGAGACTGTCCGTGGAATGAGGCAGCTGCTGTTGTCTCCTCAGTCGGAGATCGGACAGGTGCGCCATTATCTTCTGGAGCATGGGTATCGCATCAGCCGGGAACAGATGATCCTGGAGGACGGAAAATATTATGTGATCCTGGAGGCGAGACCGGGGAGCGAAGAGCCCTGGACCTACATAGAAGAAGAGTTTGGAAGACATCTTCTGGCCTCCGGCGATCCGGTGGTGGGCGCATGGCTGGAAAAGGAGCTGTTTACCCAGAAAACCATAAAACGGACACTGCTTTCGGCGGCCAGCGAACGGGCCGGAGAGCGGCTTGGCAGCATAGAGGAACGGATCCGGCTGCTGGAGCAGGGAATCGCCCGGTTTCAAAGGGAGACAGCGGGACAGGAGGGAGGAACAGGCAATGACGGATTGTAAAACGATCATGAACTGGTTTAACGAACGGTGGCCGGAGCGGCTGGCCTGCAGCTGGGATAACGTGGGACTGCTGGCCGGACGACAGGATAAGCCGGTGAGAACCGTCTATGTGGCACTGGACGCTACCGATGAAGCCGTAGACGCTGCGGTTTCACTGGGTGCAGATCTGCTTTTGACTCATCACCCGCTGATCTTCGGGCCCATGAAACGTGTGACTGATCAGGATGCAGTCGGCAGACGGTTATTAAAGCTTCTCCGGGCAGACATTTCCTATTATGCCGGTCATACCAGCTTTGATATTGCAAGGGGTGGAATGGCGGATCTGGCGGCGGAGCAGTTTGGTGCATACGCAGGTGGCTGGGAGGTCCTGGAGGAGACCGGGGAGCAGGATGGCATACCGGTTGGAGTCGGAACGGTTGGAAATTTACAGAAGCCCATGACGGTGCGGGAGCTGGCACTGCTCATAAAGGAGCAGTTTCAGATTCCGGCGGTGACGGTATACAGCAGAGACCCGGAACAGACGGTCACCAGAGCAGCCATTTCACCGGGATCGGGAAAGGGCATGGCCGGAGTGGCCGGGGAGAAAGGAGCACAGGTGCTGATCACCGGAGATATGGGCCATCACGACGGGCTGGATCTGATGGAGGACGGTCTTTCCCTCATTGATGCCGGACATTACGGACTGGAGCATATCTTTGTGGACGCCGTAACAGAGGCGCTTTCAAAGGCCGGACTCGGTTTGGAGGTACATCGGGCAGTGTTATCTTATCCCAGCAGGGTATATTGACTTATAAAATCAGAGAAGGCATGGTCTGTGGCAGCGCAGATCGAAAGAACGAAAAAGGGGTGTTGTAATTTATGGGAACGATCAGATATCAGGGGAAGGATCTTCCGGTGGAGGCTTCCATGACACTGGAGCAGGTGGCAGAGCAGGTACAGGGGGATTATAAGCACCGGATCATTCTTGCCACGGTGGACGGAAAGCTGACGGAGCTTCGGAAAGAGGTAAAGGAGGGGACAGAGGTGGCCTTTCTTACCTCGGCAGACAAGCCGGGCTTCGGAACATATAAGCGCAGCATGATCTTATTATTCATGCGGGCGGTCTATCTGACGGCAGGACGCCACGTGCTGGAAAAGGTCATTGTGGATTTTGCTATCAGCAAGGGCGTATACATCGAGCTTCGCGGAAAGCTTACTGTGACACCGGAATTTACGGCGCAGGTGGAGCAGTGCATGCGGGATATGGTGGAGCAGAAGCTTCCTCTGGAAAAGCGGAGCGTGTCCACTGACGAAGCCATGGAACGGTTCCGCCGCTATAAAATGTATGACAAGGAACGTCTGTTGAAATACCGGCGCGTTTCCCGCGTCAATCTTTATAACATCGAGGAATTTGAGGGCTATTATTACGGCTACATGGTCCCCGATACGAGTTATCTGAACTATTTTAAACTTTATCCGTATGACGGCGGGATCGTCATGCAGCTTCCGACCCAGAGCCACCCGGAGGAGGTTCCGCCCTTCCTGCCGGGAGAGAAGGTTTATCAGTGCCAGAAGGAAGCCTCCCGCTGGGGTGAGGAGCTCGGAGTGGATACGGTGGGCGATCTCAATGACCGGATCGTGGATGGCTCCGTTCATGAGCTGATCCTGGTTCAGGAGGCGCTGATGGAGCAGAAAATGGGAGAGATTGCGTCAAAGATTGCGGCAGACCGGAAGAAAAAGTTCGTGATGATCGCCGGACCGTCCTCTTCGGGAAAGACAACCTTTTCCCACCGGCTGTCTATTCAGCTTCGGACCCTGGGCTTAAAGCCGCACCCCATCGCCGTGGATAATTACTTCGTGGACCGGGAAAAAACGCCCAGAGACGAGTCCGGAGAATACAACTATGAATGTCTGGAAGCCATCGATGTGGAGCAGTTCAACAGGGATATGAACGATCTGCTGGCAGGAAAGACTGTGAAAATGCCCACCTTCAATTTCAAAAAGGGCAAGCGGGAATACAAGGGAAATACCCTGACGCTGGGCGAGGACGACATTCTGGTGATCGAGGGAATCCATGGCCTCAATGACCGGCTTTCTTACAGCTTGTCGCCGGAATATAAATTCAAGATCTATATCAGTGCACTGACCCAGTTAAACATTGATGAGCATAACCGGATTCCCAGCACCGACGGACGGCTGCTGCGCCGGATCGTGCGCGACGCCCGGACCAGAGGTACATCGGCACAGGAGACCATTGCCATGTGGCCATCGGTACGCCGCGGAGAGGAGGAGAACATCTTCCCCTATCAGGAGTCTGCCGATGTAGTGTTTAATTCGGCACTGATCTATGAACTGGCGGTGCTGAAGCCTTATGCGGAGCCGTTATTGTTCGGAATTCCCAAGAGCGCGCCGGAGTATGTGGAGGCCAAGCGGCTTCTGAAATTCTTTGATTATTTCCTGACGATTGTAAGCGAGGATATTCCGAAAAATTCGCTTTTACGGGAATTTATCGGAGGAAGCTGCTTCCAGGTATAAGGGGCCGGGAAAGATGATTCGCGGAGCAGCAGCTGCGGGAGCGGCGCAGAATCTTCGTGCTTTACTTTCCGACCGTCCTGTGGTATGATACCACAGAGCAGGACGGATGGTCGCGGCTGCAGGTGCCGAAAGGCCGCAGGTGAGGAAAGTCCGGGCTTCGCAGGGCAAGGGTGCCGGATAACGTCCGGCGGAGGCGACTCCAGGGACAGTGCAACAGAAATGTACCGCCAGCTTGTCTGGTAAGGTTGGAAGGGCAGTGTAAGAGACTACCGCCCTCCTGGCAACAGGAGGGGCATATGTAAACCCCACTCGAAGCAAGACCGAACAGAAAGCATAAGACGGCCCGTCTGCTTTCGGGTAGGTCGCTTGAGCCCGTCGGTGACGGCGGGACTAGATAGATGACCATCTAAGACAGAACCCGGCTTACAGTCCTGCTTATTCGGAAAAAACAGGCCGAGCGCCTGAACGATAGAAGAATGAGAAACAGATCCTGCTTTTGCGGAAGGCTCCGCGGCGGGGTCTGTTTCTATATAATCATAACAGAGGTGTCCGGGATGTGCGCGGGGAGAAAGAATGCGGTAAGGCACTTTGTTTAAGAATGTTAGGAAATGGAGATGTGGCATGGAACGGGAAATTCCAGTGGAGGAACTGAAAAAAACCTATGCATCAGGAGATATGGTAAAGGCAGATACGGGAGGCTGCGCGGGCTGCTCTGCCTGCTGCAGAGGTATGGGAAGCTCGGTGGTTCTGGATCCTTATGACGGTTTCCGGCTTTGGATCGGAACCGGACAGTCCTTTGGAGAGCTTTTACAGACGGCCGCAGAGCTTTCGCCCCAGGAGGGGATCGTGCTTCCGAATCTTCGTATGAATGGCCCGGAGGAAGCGTGTGTGTTTTTAAATGAAGAGGGCCGATGCCGGATCCACCAAAGCCGTCCGGGACTCTGCCGATTGTTTCCTCTTGGGCGGATCTATGAGCCGGACGGATTTTCCTATTATCTTCAGACCAGCCAGTGCCCCAGGACCGGGAAAGCTAAGGTAAAGATAAAAAAATGGCTGGATACGCCGGAGCTTCCGAAGTATGAGACCTATATTCTCCGGTGGCATGACCTGCTGAAAGCAATCCGGAGCCATTTCGCCGGGGAGAGCGATGAGAAGCTGAAAGGTGATGTGAACACCTTTTTGCTGCAGCTGTTTTATGTGACCCCATGGGAGAGAGACTGTGATTTTTATGCTCAGGCGGCCGTTCGGTTTGCAAAGATGGAAAAGCTGTTAAAAACAATTTCGTGGAGCAAAGCGTAAAACACAAAGTATGGACGGAAAATAGTTTCACATGCCGTGTGTTTATGATATACTGATACATGCAGTGCCCCGGAGCGGAAAGATGCGAAGGGTCTGAATAAAGAATAACGGAGAATCAATATGAAACGAATTGCCAGATTTGAGAAGGTGAGCCGGGAGCAGTTTGAGGCAGACTTTTTGGATACGTTCGGAACGGACAAGAAAAGCCGGATCCCGGAGGCCTGGGAGGCAGTAACGCTTCCGAAACGGGCCACAGGCGGATCAGCAGGCTATGACTTTGTGACCCCGGTAGCAGTGACACTGCGGCCGGGTGAAACAGTGAAGATCCCCACCGGGATCCGTGCCTGGATGGAAGAAGGCTGGGTACTCCAGATTTATCCCCGGAGCGGTCTGGGCTTCAAATATCGGCTTCAGCTTAACAATACGGTCGGGATCGTGGACAGCGATTACTACGAGTCCGACAATGAGGGACATATTTTTATCAAGATGACCAACGACAGCAACGAGGGAAAGGTTCTGGAGCTTCCGGCAGGAAGCGGGATCGCCCAGGGGCTGTTTACGGAGTTCGGAATCACGGTGGACGATGAAGTATCTGCAAAGCGGAATGGCGGTTTCGGGAGCACCGGTGTGTAAAAATACTGTAAAAAGGGTGGACAAACCCGTAAAACAGCCGTTACAATCATAGAAATGGAAAGGAGAAGAGAAAAATGGGAAAGTATGTGATCATGACCGATTCCTCCTGTGACCTTTCGGAGGAATATATTAAGGAACATGGACTGGATGTGCTGAACCTGTTATATAATATGGACGGGACCATCTATGGCGAAGACAAAACCATGGACATCAAGGAGTTCTACGCGAAGATGCGGGGCGGAAGCATGCCAACGACTATGGCAGTGAATCCCGAGGATGTTGCCAATGCCATGCGGCGCCACCTGGAGCAGGGCGAGGATATTTTATATATAGCTTTTTCTTCCGGTTTAAGTGCAAGCTGCCAGAATGCGGTTCTGGGAGCCAATGATGTGCGGGATGAGTTCCCGGACCGGAAGATCATTGTTGTGGATTCCCTCTGTGCATCCATGGGGCAGGGATTGTTTGTCCATTATGCCTTAAAGCGTCAGGCGGAGGGCATGAGCCTGGAGGAGAATGTCAGATGGCTGGAGGAGCATAAGCTGAATATCTGCCATCAGTTTACGGTGGATGATCTTCATCATCTGCACCGCGGCGGCCGTGTTTCCAAGGCAACGGCAATTCTGGGAACCATGATCAATGTGAAGCCGGTGCTTCATGTGGACGATGAAGGAAAGCTGATCTCCCTGTATAATGTCCGGGGAAGAAAGAAATCGCTGCAGGCGCTGGTTTCCAATATGGAAAAGACCATCGGCGGCTTTGAAAATGAGAATGACGATATCTTCATCAGCCACGGTGACTGCATGGACGATGTATTGTATCTGGAAAAGCTGATCGAGGAGAAGTTCGGGAAGAAGAATTTCTATGTAAACTACGTGGGAGCTGTGATCGGAGCCCATTCCGGCCCCGGAACCATGGCATTATTCTATCTGGGAAATAAACGATAAAATGAAAAAATTACGAGCGGGCGTCATGATACTGGCGCTGTGTCTTTCCCTTACGGCCTGCGGTGCCAAGGGGGAGACGGATAATCAGACTGGACTCTCCCAGTATCAGAAGGGGGCGTACCAGGAGGCACTTGCCTCGTTTGACAAGGCTGTGGAGGTAGCTCCGGACTGTGCTGAGTACCGGCTGAACCGGGGAATGACGAAGATCGCCCTTTCCGATTATGAGGCGGCAGATGCGGATCTGACAGAAGCACTGCGTCTGGCTCCGGAGGAGGCACAGGTGTTTCGTGCCATGGGAATATTACGGCTTTCACAGGAAAATTACAGTGAGGCAGTTACCTATTTCGATTCGGCGCTGAATGCGGCGGAGAAAAATAATCAGACCCTGAAAACCGATCTGAACCTTTACAAGGCGGAGGCACAGTTAAAAAACGGAGACGCGGCAGGAGCTGCCACGACATACGGCGAGGTCATTGCGGCCGACCAGAACGCGGCGGATTATTATCTGCTCCGTGGACGGGCCGAGCTGCAGGCCGGAGATCAGGAAGCGGCGGAAGCAGACTTTGAACAGGCGGCAAAGCGCTCCGGTGAGAGCGGTGAGGAGCTTTCCTATATTCATTACCAGACGGCGGAAACGTATCTGGAGCAGGAAAACTATGAGGAGGCAAAGGCTGAGCTTTCGGCAGCAAGGGACGGTGCCGGGGAGGCGCTGTTAAAGCTGATCGATTATGCGGAGGCGGCAGTTTATGAATATGAGGGCGATTATCAGACGGCCCTCGAGAAATTTACGGCGTATCGTGATGCCTATGGCAGCGATGAGACGCTGGAACATGAGATTACATTTATAAACTCCAGAATCCAGGAGCAGCAGTAAGTCATCGGAATATCTGGATCGGCGGAGACTGGAAACGGAGCATAAATCAGACAGGAAGCTATGATTGAACTGAAGGAATTGGAAGAACGGGTGATCCTGGTGGGGATCAGTACGGGAAAAGATGATACGGAGCGGTCCCTGGCGGAGCTTTCAGAGCTGTGCAAAACAGCAGGTGCGGTGACGGCAGGTACCCTGATCCAGAGCCGGGAAGCGGCTCATCCGGGAACCTATCTGGGAACCGGGAAAATTCAGGAGCTTCGCGTCATGGCGGAGGAGCTGGAGGCCACTGGAATTGTCTGCGATGATGAGCTGTCGCCGGCACAGCTTCGGAATCTGGAGAATCTGCTGGATCTGAAGATCATGGACCGGACGCTGGTGATCCTGGACATTTTTGCGGCGCGGGCGTCTACCAGAGAGGGAAAGATCCAGGTGGAGCTGGCACAGCTTCGGTATCGTGCCGCAAGGCTGGTGGGGATGCGTGCATCGCTGTCCCGTCTTGGCGGCGGGATCGGAACGAGAGGACCGGGCGAGAAAAAGCTGGAGACTGACCGGAGGCTGATCCATGAGCGGATCTCGGTTTTGAAGGCCGAGCTTACGGAGGTGAAGCGCCACCGGGCGACCACAAGGAAACAGAGAGAGCGGAACCATAAGGCGGTGGCGGCTATTGTCGGCTACACCAATGCGGGAAAATCCACGCTTCTGAATACCCTGACCGGAGCCGGGGTGCTTTCGGAGGATAAGCTGTTTGCCACGCTGGATCCCACTACCAGGGAGCTGCCCCTTCCCGACGGAGAGTCGATCCTGCTGACAGATACGGTCGGATTTATCCGGAAGCTGCCTCACCATCTGGTGGAGGCCTTTAAAAGTACCCTGGAGGAAGCCAGGTATGCGGATGTGATCCTTCATGTAGTGGATGCATCCAGCCCGGATATGGAGGTTCAGATGCATACGGTTTATGAAACACTTCAGAGTCTGGAGGTTCTCGGAAAACCGGTATATACGCTGTTTAATAAGGCAGACCGGCTGGAGGAGCCTCCGATCCTCCGCGATTTCAAGGCGGATGAGACTATGATGATCTCGGCAAAGACCGGGCTGGGGCTGGAGCTGTTAAAGGAGAAGCTGACAGCGTTTCTGCGGTCACAGAAGATCTATGTGGAACAGCTTTACCCTTATGCCCAGGCAGGAAAGATCCAGCTGATCCGGACCTGCGGACAGCTTCTTTCGGAAGAATATCGGGAGGATGGGATCGCAGTCACCGGGTATATCCCGGCGGAGCTGTTTGTGAAGATCCTGCCGGAATAGAAAAGGAGAAACCATGAGCTACGCAGATAAGGTGTTTATTGATACCTGTAAGGATATCCTGGAAAACGGAGTCTGGGATACGGATAAGGAGGTACGTCCCCGTTGGGAGGACGGAAGTCCCGCCCATACGATTAAGAAGTTTGGGGTTGTGAACCGCTATGATCTTTCCAGGGAGTTTCCGGTGATCACGATCCGGCGCAGTGCGTTCAAGGGAGCCATCGATGAGCTTCTGTGGATCTGGCAGAAGAAATCAAACCGGGTGGCAGAGTTAAACAGCCATGTCTGGGATTCCTGGGTAGATGAAAACGGAACCATCGGAAAGGCCTACGGCTATCAGCTGGGCGTGAAGCACCAGTATAAGGAAGGCATGTTTGATCAGGTGGACCGGGTGCTGTATGATCTGAAGCATAATCCGGCCAGTCGGCGGATCATGACCAATATTTATAACCATCACGATCTTCATGAAATGATGTTGTATCCCTGTGCCTACAGCATGACCTTTAATGTTTCGGGAAATAAACTCAATGCGATTTTAAATCAGCGGTCTCAGGATATGCTGACAGCAAATAACTGGAATACCTGCCAGTATGCGGTGCTGTTATGTATGTTTGCCCAGGTATCCGGCCTGGAACCCGGCGAGCTGGTCCATGTGATCGCCGATGCCCATATTTATGATCGTCATATTCCCATGGTGGAAGAACTGTTAAAGAGAGAGCCATACGATGCGCCGAAATTTGTCATGGACAGATCCATTACTGATTTTTATCAGTTCACCACTGACAGCTTTGCACTGGAAGACTACCGGTATCATCCGTTTAACTATAAGATCCCGGTGGCAGTATAGGAGGAAGCATGCAGATCATTGTAGCAGCAGATAAACACTGGGCCATCGGAAAAAACGGTGACCTTCTCTGGCATCTGCCGGAGGATATGAAGTTTTTCAGGGAAAAGACCACGGGAAATGTGGTGGTCATGGGAAGAAAGACCCTGGACAGCTGTCCCGGCGGAAAGCCCCTGAAAAACCGGGTAAATCTGGTACTTTCCAGAGATGAGGGCTTTTCCCGCGAGGGTGCCGAGATCGTCCACAGCATGGAAGAAGCCATCGAATATTTAAACCGATATGAGCCGGATCAGATCTTCGTCATCGGCGGAGGTCATATTTACCGGGAGTTTCTGCCGTACTGCGATACGGCCTATGTGACCAGAGTGGAAGAAACCTTTGAGGCGGACACCACCTTCCCGGATCTGGATGAAAGCCCGGAATGGACCTTAACGGAAGAAGGAGAGGAAAAGGAACATAATGGACTTTCCTATCGGTTTACGACTTATAAAAAAGCGCAATAGGGAATTGATTTCCTGATACAGATTGTGTATATTATTGGATAGATTGTACCGAGAGGTATTGGAGGAAAACAACATGCAGGAAACAGTAAGAGTGGCGCTGGATGCCATGGGAGGCGACAATGCTCCCGGCGAGATCATAAAGGGCGCGGTGGATGCAGTCCTTGAAAAGGATAACATCCAGGTGATCCTCGTGGGACAGGAGGATGTGATCCGAAAGGAACTGGGGAATTATTCCTACCCGGACGGACGCATCGAGATCCAGAATGCATCCGAGGTGATCTCCACGGATGAGCCCCCGGTTATGGCAATCCGCCGGAAAAAGGATTCGTCCATCGTGGTAGGACAGACCATGGTGAAGAAGGGCGAGGCAGATGCCTTTGTTTCGGCCGGAAGCACCGGAGCGATCCTGGTAGGCGGCCAGCTTGTGGTCGGCAGAATCCGCGGCGTGGAGCGTCCGCCTCTTGCAACGCTGATCCCGACCGAAAAAGGTGTCAGCCTTCTGGTAGACAGCGGAGCCAATGTGGATGCCAGATCCAGCCATCTGGTTCAGTTTGCAAAGATGGGCTCTGTTTATATGGAGCATGTCATCGGGATCAGGAAGCCGAGAGTGGCCATTGTCAATGTCGGCGTCGAGGAGGAAAAGGGAAATGCGCTGGTAAAAGAAACGTATCCTCTGTTAAAAGAATGTGAGGACATTAACTTTACCGGAAGCATCGAGGCACGGGAGATTCCTCACGGAGGAGCGGACGTGATCGTGGCCGAGGGCTTTACGGGAAATGTGATCCTGAAGCTCTACGAGGGGACTGCGGCGGCACTGGTGAGCCAGATCAAAGCAGGGATGCTTTCGTCATTCCGGGCCAAGATCGGCGCGCTGCTCGTGAAGCCGGCCCTGAAAAAAACGCTGAAGTCCTTTGATGCAACCGAATACGGCGGCGCCCCCATGCTGGGACTGAAGGGGCTGGTGGTTAAGACCCACGGAAGCGCAAAGGCCAAGGAAGTAAAAAACACATTGATCCAGTGTCAGATCTTCAAGGAACAGAAGATCGGGGAAAAGCTGACAGAGCTGTTTGAAAAGAAGCCTGAGGAGGCATAAAACCGAATTCCGGAAAACAGAAAGGGAGAAGATCATGGAATTTGAAAAATTAAAGAAGATTATTGCGGAAGTACTGAACGTAGACGAAGATGACATCACTATGGAGACCACCTTTGTAGATGATCTGGGGGCTGATTCTCTGGATGTATTTCAGATCATCATGGGAATCGAGGAGGAGTTTGACATTGAGATCCCCAATGACGCGGCAGAGCAGATCGTAACCGTTGGCGATGCGGTTGAGCAGATCAAGGCGGCTACCAACTAGGTATCGGTTTCGAGAAAGGAAAACCTGCGGCGGCAAATGAGCTGCCGCAGGATTTTTTCGTATCATCGTCGGAGGAGCGTTCCTCCGGCATGTTTCTATGAAAAGAGGGTTGTATGAAAGAAGAAAATGTAAAGCTGTCCGCGCTGGAACAGGCCATCGGATATGAATTCCGAAACAAGGATCTTCTGCACCATGCCATGATCCACAGTTCCTATACCAACGAACACCGGTTAAACCGCGGGGACAACAATGAACGCCTGGAGTTTTTAGGCGATGCGGTTCTGGAGCTTTCCAGCAGTGATTTCCTTTATAAAGAATACAGTGATAAGCCGGAGGGAGAGCTGACCAAGCTGCGTGCCAGCATTGTCTGTGAGCCGACGCTGGCCTACTGTGCGCGTGATATCAAGCTTGGGCAGTACCTGTTTCTGGGAAAGGGAGAGGACGCTGAGGGCGGACGGACCAGAGATTCGATCCTGTCAGACGCATTTGAAGCACTGATCGGGGCGATTTATTTGGATGGTGGTTTTGCTAATGCAAAGAAGTTTGTGCTGCGGTTTGTTATGAATGATCTGGAGCATAAAACACTTTTTTATGATAGCAAGACTATCCTGCAGGAGATGGTGCAGGCCATGAACGGAAAGAAGCTGTCCTATGAGCTCATCGGTGAGGAAGGCCCGGATCATGCAAAAACCTTCCATGTCCGTGCTCTGATCGGCGGGATCGAGGCCGGTGTCGGAAAGGGACGTACCAAAAAAGCGGCGGAGCAGATGGCAGCCTATAACACCATTCTTGCGCTGAGAGAAAAGGAACCGGAAACATGTTCTTAAAAAGTATAGAAGTCCACGGATTTAAGTCCTTTGCCAACAAGATTCTCTTTGAGTTCAACGATGGCATCACCGGCATTGTCGGGCCAAACGGCAGCGGAAAGAGCAATGTGGCCGATGCTGTGCGCTGGGTGCTTGGCGAGCAGAGCGCCAAGCAGCTTCGAGGTGCCAGCATGCAGGACATTATTTTCGCAGGAACCCAGAACCGGAAACCCCAGGGCTATGCTTATGTGGCGATCACCTTTGATAATGCCGACCACGCGCTGGCCATTGACTATGACGAGGTGACGGTATCGAGGCGGGTTTACCGTTCCGGAGAGAGCGAATATCAGTTAAACGGGACCACCTGTCGTCTCCGTGATATCAACGAGCTGTTTTATGATACCGGTATCGGAAAAGAGGGCTATTCCATCATCGGACAGGGCCAGATTGACAAGATCTTAAGCGGAAAGCCGGAGGACCGGCGGGAGCTGTTTGATGAGGCAGCCGGAATCGTAAAATTTAAAAAGAGAAAGAATATTGCCCAGAAAAAGCTGGACGATGAGCGCCAGAACCTGGTCCGTGTGACGGATATTTTAACGGAGCTGGAGAAGCAGGTCGGTCCTCTGGAGGAACAGTCCAAAAAGGCGAGGGAGTATTTAAAGCTCCGGGAAAGCCTGAAAACTTTGGATCTCCAGAGCTTTTTCATGGAAAACCGGGCAGCAAAGGAGCGCCTTGCCGTGCTGGAGGAGAGCCTGGGGATCGCCGGAGCAGAGCTTGACAAAAAGCGGGCCGAGGCAGAAAAGCTGAAGGAGCAGTATGATGCACTGACGGCTCAGGCTGCGGCTCTGGACGAGAAGCTGGGACAGTCCAGAGAGGCGTTAAATCAGGCGCAGGTTTCGGCAAAGTCCATGGAGGGACAGATCCATGTGCTGGAAGAGCAGATCCATACGGAAAGTGTCCGGGAGGAGCAGCTGACCGGCCGGCTTGCGGCTGTAAAGGAGCAGCTGACCCGTTATGAAAAGGAATTAAACGAGTTCACGGATCAGAAGGGTACGTTAAACGAAGAGCTGGATGCGCTGGATGAAAAGCAGGAAACGATCCGGGAGCAGATCCGGGCTGATGAAGATCGGGTCCGGGAGCTGGATCTGGAGATTTCCGGCCGGCGTAATGCCATGATGAATGCCATGAACGACAAAGCCTCCATCGGTGCAAGAAACCAGCGGTTTGAGACGCTGCTTGAGCAGAACCAGGTGCGGAAAAGCGAGCTGAGTAAGCAGTTATTGCAGATCCGAAGCGAGGAAGAGGTCCAGAACGACGTGATCGGCCGGCTGGAGGCTCAGATCCGGGAAAACAGGGAGATGGAGGAAGCATGCCGGAAAAAGGAAGAGGAGCTTCTTGCACAGGCCAGTGAAAATCAGGAGCTTCTGCGGCGGGAGAACCGGTCCTTAAACCAGACCAGCCAGGAGTATCATACGCAGCGGACCAGACTGGAATCCCTGAGGAACCTGGCAGAGCGCTACGATGGATACGGAAACAGTATCCGCCGGGTCATGGAGGTTCGTTCTTCCGTGCCGGGGATCATCGGTGTGGTGGCAGATCTTCTGGAGACGGAAAAAACCTATGAAACAGCCATTGAGACAGCTCTCGGCGGTGCGATCCAGAATATCGTTACCGATTCGGAAACGACGGCCAAGCAGCTGATCGGTTATCTGAAGAAGAATAAATACGGGCGGGCAACCTTCCTGCCCTTAACCAGCATCACGGCCCGGGGCGGCTTTTCCCGAAGGGAAGCACTGCGGGAGCCCGGGGCGGTGGGACTGGCAAATACCCTGGTGAAGGTAAAGGGCGGCTATGATCATCTGGCCGAATACCTGCTGGGGCGGATCCTGGTGGTGGACAACATTGACCATGCCATTGCCATCGCCAAGAAATATCAGTATTCCCTGCGGATCGTGACCCTGGAGGGAGAACTGTTGTCGGCGGGTGGTTCCATGACCGGCGGAGCCTTTAAAAACAGCAGTAATCTTTTGGGCCGAAAGCGGGAGCTGGACGAGCTGGAGCAGTCTATGACCAGGAGCCTTGCACGATATGATGAGATCAAGGAGCGTGTCCATGCCTGCGAGCAGGAGCAGAAGCGCATCGGCGGCGAGCGGGATAAAAACCGGGAAGCCTACCAGACTGCAAGAGTGAATTTATCGTCCCTGGAGGCCAGCCTTCAGGCAGCAAAACGGAAGGCGGAGGAAATCCGCCTCGGCTACACCGACATTCATGAAGAGGGGCGGGAACTGGCGAAAAAGCGTCAGGAGATCGAGGCCGGAAAGGCTGCCCTAAAGGAAGAAGAACAGAGTCTGGAAATCAGAAACAGGGAGCAGGAGCAGGAGATTACCGCGCTGGAGGCAAAGACCGGAGAAGCCAGAGAAACCCTGGAAAAACGAAGAGAGGCTCTCTCGGCGGTACAGCTGGAATTCTCGGCCATGAGCCAGAAGGACAGCTTCCTGCTGGAAAATATCCGGCGGATCAACGGAGAACTGGAGGCTCTCATCCGGGAGGAGGAAGAACTCACGGAAGCCTTATCGGGAGGCCGGACGGCTGTGACCGAAAAGCAGCAGGAGATCCAGTCGATCCGGGAGCAGATTGCCGGTCTTACGGCACAGGCCGGTACATATCAGAAGCAGATCGAGGCCGATACGGAGAAAAAGGCCGCCTGTACAAAGGAACAGGGCAGCTTTTTTGCGAAGCAGGAGGCCATGAATGCAGAGCTTGGCCGCCTTGATAAAGAACAGTTCCGTCTGGAAAATCAGAAGGAAAAATGCGAGGAGGCCATGGAGGCTCAGATCCAGTATCTCTGGGAGGAATACGAGCTGACACCGTCCCAGGTGGAGGCACCGGATCCTGCCGGCGGGCAGGATGCGTCTCAGATCAGAAAGGAGACGCTTTCCTTAAAGCAGGCTATCCGGGAGCTTGGGCCGGTCAATGTCAATGCCATTGAGGATTATAAGGAAATTTCCGAGCGGTATTTCTTTATGAAAGGGCAGTATGATGATCTGAAAACGGCAGAAGAAAGTCTTTTAGAGGTCATAGAGGAGCTGGACTGCGGTATGCGCCGCCAGTTTGAAGAAAAGTTCAAGGATATCCGCCGGGAGTTTGATCATGTGTTCAAGGAGATGTTCGGCGGCGGACAGGGAACGCTGGAATTGGTGGAAGGCGAGGATCTTCTGGAAGCAGGAATCCAGATCATTGCGCAGCCGCCGGGAAAGAAGCTTCAGAATATGATGCAGCTCTCCGGCGGAGAGAAGGCGCTGACGGCCATCAGCCTGTTGTTTGCCATTCAGAATCTGAAGCCGTCACCGTTCTGTCTGTTGGACGAGATCGAGGCAGCCCTGGATGACAGTAACGTAGGCCGTTATGCGGCGTATCTGGGCAAGTTAAAGAAGCATACGCAGTTTATCGTCATTACTCACCGGCGCGGGACGATGTTAGTAGCAGACCGGCTTTACGGAATCACCATGCAGGAAAAGGGCGTATCCACCCTGGTATCTGTGGATCTGACGGAACAGACGGCGTAATCATAAAGGAAACCTGCTGTCAAAAAGCGGAACACCGGACAGACGGGAGCATATGGCTGTTTCGGTGGATCCATAACCTGAGGATATAACTGATTTCATATATTGTTATTTGACAGAATAGCGGCGGCTGGTGTAGAGTTATAGAGAATAAGGAGGCAGAGTGTATGAGCCAGGAGAAAAAAGGATTTTTTGGACGCCTGGTGGCAGGCTTAAGCAAGACAAGAAATAACATTGTGGCGGGGATCGATTCCATTTTCAGCGGCTTCTCTGCCATTGATGAGGATTTTTACGAGGAGATCGAGGAAACCCTGATCATGGGCGACATCGGGATCCATACCACCGAGGCGATCATTGAGGATCTGAAGGCGAAGGTCAAGGAGCAGCGGATCAAGGAACCCTCGGAGTGCAAGGAGCTTCTCATCGAGACCATCAAGAAGCAGATGGATCTCGGAGAGAATGCCTATGAATTTGAAAACCGGAAATCGGTCGTTCTGGTCATCGGCGTCAACGGCGTGGGAAAGACCACCTCGGCTGGAAAGCTGGCGGGCCAGTTAAAGGATCAGGGAAAGAAAGTCCTGGTGGCGGCAGCCGATACCTTCCGTGCGGGTGCCATCGAGCAGCTGACCGAGTGGGCACACCGTGCAGGCGTGGATATTATTGCCCAGCAGGAGGGCTCCGACCCGGCGGCTGTGGTCTATGACGCAGTCTCGGCGGCAAAGGCCAGAGGAACGGATGTGCTGATCTGTGATACGGCAGGGCGGCTCCACAATAAAAAGAACCTGATGGAGGAACTCCGGAAGATCAACAAGGTTATCGACCGGGAGTATCCGGATGCTTACCGGGAAACGCTGGTGGTGCTGGACGGAACCACCGGACAGAATGCCCTTTCTCAGGCGAGGCAGTTCAAGGAGGTTGCCGATATTACCGGCATTATCCTGACGAAGTTAGACGGAACCGCCAAGGGCGGCATTGCGGTTGCCATTCAGGCGGAGATGGGGATTCCCGTAAAATACATCGGAATCGGAGAGCAGATGGATGACCTTCAGAAGTTTGATCCGGACGAGTTTGTGAACGCCCTGTTTAAGGCAGAAGCCTAAAGAAGAAGCCTTCGGAACAGGCCGGCTTCCGGCGTCCGGAATATGACGGAAATGATAAAACGATACTGACATAAAGGAAGAGTGAAAACAATGCTTACATTGGATAAGTTTGAAGAGGCGGCGGAGACCGTCGGAAGAGTAACCTTAGAGACCAAGCTGGTTTACAGCGAATATTTCAGTGACCAGACCGGAAACAAGGTCTACATTAAGCCGGAGAACATGCAGTACACCGGCGCATACAAGGTACGCGGTGCGTATTATAAGATCAGCACCCTTTCCGAGGAGGAGCGTGCCAAGGGCCTGATCACTGCCTCTGCCGGAAACCATGCCCAGGGTGTGGCCTATGCGGCAAAGAAGTATGGTGCAAAGGCCGTTGTGGTAATGCCTACGACAACCCCGTTAATGAAAGTTAACCGTACAAAGAGCTACGGGGCGGAAGTGGTGCTCTACGGTGATGTTTACGATGAAGCCTGTGAGTATGCCATGAAGCTGGCGGAGGAAAAGGGCTATACCTTCATCCACCCCTTCAATGACCTGACGGTTGCCACCGGCCAGGGAACCATTGCCATGGAGATTATTAAGGAGCTTCCGACTGTGGATTATATCCTCTGCCCCATCGGCGGCGGCGGACTGTGTACCGGCGTTTCCACGCTGGCAAAGCTTTTAAATCCCAACATCAAGGTCATCGGCGTGGAGCCAGCAGGAGCTAACTGTATGCAGGAGTCTCTGCGTCAGGGTAAGGTCGTAACGCTTCCCAGGGTCAACACTATCGCAGACGGCACGGCCGTTAAGACACCGGGAGATCTTCTGCTTCCCTATATCCAGAAGAATGTCGATGAGATCATCACCGTAGATGATTCCGAGCTGATCGTGGCATTCCTGGATCTGGTAGAGAATCATAAGATGGTGGCGGAGAATTCCGGACTTTTGACTATTGCGGCTTTAAAGCATTTAGGTGTCAAGAACAAGAAGGTGGTTTCCATCATCAGCGGCGGAAACATGGACGTGATCACCATGTCATCTGTAGTACAGCATGGCCTGATCCAGAGAGACCGGATCTTTACGGTTTCTGTTCTGCTTCCCGACAAGCCGGGTGCTCTGGTCCATGTATCTCAGGTTATTGCCGACCTGCAGGGCAATGTGATCAAGCTGGAGCATAATCAGTTTGTAAGCATTAACCGAAACGATGCCGTAGAGCTTCGTATCACCATGGAAGCCTTCGGTACGGAGCATAAAAACCAGATTGTTGCGGCACTGGAATCCCATGGTTACCGTCCAAAGCTGGTGAAAAACAAGGGAATTTACCAGGGGGCATAACCTGCGGCCTGTCGCATAAATCCGCAATAAATCCGTAACAGAAAAGAAAGGGTTTCGTCATTGACTTTTTACGCCGGGAACGTTATAATCCCCGTAAAAGAAAGGGAGTAGCTGACATCGGAAGATGTTCTATCCTGCGTCATGACGGTGTAAACACCCGCAGATAGTTTACAGCAAGACTTTTATTGCAGTCCAAGCAGGACTGTAATAAAAGTCTTTTTTGGTTCATAGGAAAATTTCCTATGAACCAAAACGCTTCGCGGGGATCGCACAGCGGCGGACAAGAAAGTTGTCACAGGAGGTCTACGCGCCGCTTCGGTCGTTGCTAAACGAGCGTCACTGGCGCTCAGCAACGCCGCTGGCGCAAGAATGTGCCGAGGCACATTCTTTAACTAAAACGTTCAGAGTCAGTCAGAGTTTTGCTGGACGGCTATTCCCACCATATAACCAAAGGAGGGCAAATGATGAAAAAGTTTTTTAAGGATCACGGAAAGAAAGCAGGCTGGATTATTCTGGCAGCAATCGTCCTGGCGATTCTGGCCAGGGGAGCCATCTATACCATCAATGAGCAGGAACAGGCGGTAGTGACCACCTTTGGGGTGGCAAAAGCTGTTACGGAGCCGGGGCTTCATGTAAAGATCCCCTTTGTCCAGAAGGTGAAAAAGGTTGATACTACGATCCGGGGCTTTGCCGTGGGCTTCGATCAGACGGGACAGGCACTGGAGCAGGAAGCGGTGATGATCACCTCAGATTTTAATTTTGTAGACATTGATTTTTATGTGGAGTATCGGGTATCCGATCCGGTGAAGGCCGTGTTCGCCACCAGAGATCCGGAGCTGGTCCTCAGAAATCTGGCTCAGAGCTGTATCCGTACTGTGGTAAGCAATTATGATGTGGACAGCGTTCTGACTACCGGAAAAAATGAGATCCAGTCCAAGATAAAGGAAATGCTTCTGGCACAGCTGGAAGAACAGGACATCGGAATCCAGCTGGTGAACCTGACGATCCAGGATTCGGAGCCGCCGACCATGGAGGTACTGGAAGCCTTTAAGGATGTGGAAACGGCGAAGCAGGGAAAAGAAACCTCCATCAACAACGCAAACAAATATCGGAATGAAAAGCTTCCCAAGGCGGAGGCCGATGCAGACCAGATCCTTCAGGAAGCAGAATCCACCAAGACGCAGCGGATCAACGAGGCGTATGCCGATGTGGCTATGTTCAATGCCCGGTATGAGGAATATGTGAAGAACCCGCTGATCACCAAGCGGCGGATGTTCTATGAAACCATGGAGGAGGTGCTTCCGAATCTGAAGGTCATCATCGACGGAACGGACAGCACCACGACCATGCTGATGGATCAGCTGACCGAAAACGCCGGTGCAGCGGCGGCCGGAGCCCAGACGGAGACAGGCGGAGCGGCAGGCAGTGCCGGGAATCCGTAACAGCAGGAATATGAACGGAGCCGATGAATGAGGCTTATGATTGGAATCCATGACGGAAAATTCTGATAAATGCAGGAGGAACGGAATATGAAGAAAAAAGTATGGGGCGTATTTGGCGGTATCGCAGTGATCATTCTTGCAGCGGCTTCCATGGTTGTCACAAAGGAAAACGAATACAGTCTGATCCGGAGGTTCGGAAAAGTGGACCGGATCATCGAACAGTCCGGACTGACCTTTAAGATCCCCTTTCTGGAATCAACGGACAAGATCCCGGCACAGACCTTACTATACGATCTCCCGGCGTCCGATGTGATCACCAGGGATAAAAAGACCATGATTGCCGACAGCTTTGTGCTGTGGCGGGTGACAGATCCTCTCCGGTTTGCAAAAACCTTGAATGCATCGGAGACCAGTGCCGAGCAGAGAATCGACGCAGCTGTTTACAATGCAATTAAAAACGTGATCAGCAACATGACCCAGAATGATGTGATCGCGGCCAGAGACGGGGAACTCCAGACGGCGATCATGGAGGAGCTTGGAAGTGCCATGGATTCCTACGGAATCGTTCTTGATCTGCTGGATCTGAAGCAGCTGGACCTTCCGGAGGACAATAAGGAGGCCGTTTACGAGCGGATGATCTCCGAACGCGGTAAGATCGCAGCCACCTATCAGGCAGAGGGCGATTCTGAGGCACAGAAGATCCGCAACACCACTGACAAGGAAGTGGAGATCATGCTTTCCGATGCCAATGCCCAGGCAGCCGGTATCATCGCCGAGGGTGAGTCAGAATACATGAAGATTTTATCTGAGGCCTATGCCGATCAGGAGAAGGCTGATTTTTATAGCTTCGTCCGCTCCCTGGATGCGGCAAAGGCATCGCTGACCGGGACCGGAAATACTTTGATTCTGCCGAAGGATTCTCCCATGGCGGAGATATTTATGAAAGCTGAGTAAGGGAAATAAAATAATGTAGTTACAGTTCTTCCCGCACTCCTTCCAGCGACGGTTCTGCAACCATGGAATAGTTGGTGTGGTAGATCACGAACCCGGGTTTGGCTCCGGCTACTTTTTTTACCTGTTTTTTCTCTACATAGTCGATCTCGACTTTATCGTTTCCGCGGCCTCTGGAGTACCATGCGGCCAGGGCGGCGGCTTCTTCAAAGAGGCGGTCGGGAAGCTGATCGACGGTCTTTCCATCGGTTTTGACGATCACGTGGGAGCCGGGGATTCCTTTGGCATGGAACCATAGGTCGTTTCCGGAGGCAAACTTGAAGGTAAGCTCTTCGTTCTGGAGATTGTTTTTTCCTACATAGATCTGATAGCCGTCGGAGGATACGTAGTGGAAGGGCACGCTGGTGATCTTCGGTTTTTTATCGCGGGGATTCCGTTTCCGGACGAAGCCGGATTCCCGCAGCTCTTCCTTGATCTGAGTTAGATCCTCTTCATTTCGGGCAATGTCCAGCGAAGCGGAGACGCTTTCAAGGTAGTCAATCTCCTCCTTTGTTTCTCTTGTAAGCTCTGTTAAGGCTTCACAGGTTCGTTTCAGCTTTCCGTATTTATCAAAATAGCGTTTGGCATTTTCCTGGGGCGTCATGGTGTCGTCCAGAGGGATTTTTACGGTTTCGTTGGTATAATAATTCAGAGCCTCCAGCGTTTTTGCACCTGGTTCCAGACCGTAGCCGTAGGTGTTGATCAACTCGCCGTAGACCCGGAATTTATCCCGTTTTTCTGTATCCTTCAGCTGACGGAGCTGGAGATCGTATTTCTTCCGGTTTCGTTCCAGGGCGGTCTGGACCGTATGACGAAGCTCTGCGGATTTCTGGCGGATCCTGGTCATGGCCTCTCTGGATGCATAATAAGATTCCAGAACGGTGCTCATATCAGAGTACGGCTTTTTTTCGTAGGACGTCAAATGGGACAGCGGCAGGGCGGAAAACTCCACCGGAAGTGCTCCGTCATAAGCAATGCAGGGAGAAAAGGCTCCGGTTTTTACATCGTCCATGAACTGGGAGAAAATGTGGTACAGGTGAACGGTTTCCATCTCCGAGAGCGCGTTGGCGGAAAGGGAGCTGTCCAGGGAAGCAGTATAGCAGATTTCCTCGGCCATGACCGGGCTTAAACCGGTAAAGCCGGTGTACAGCGCTTTTCCGAGGGGCATGGGCTTTTCGGAAAGAACCTGTGAAAAAACAGCTTCGGAAACTGTTAAAGGATCCTGCTTGTTCATGGTGTCCGGGATAAACCAGGGACGGCCGGGAAGAACCTCACGGACAGAGCTTACTGATGCGGGAATATGCTTGATGCTGTCGATGATGGTGCCGTCCTCCTGACAGAAGATCAGGTTGCTGTGCTTTCCCATGAACTCAGCGATGAGCTTCTTTTTGCAGACATCACCCAGTTCGTTTAAATGTTCGATCTCAAAGATCAGGATCCGTTCCAGTCCGGGCTGGGAAACGCCGGTGATGCGGCCGCCGCCGATGTGCTTGCGCAGCAGCATACAGAAATTGGGGGCGGTCATGGGATTCGGTTTATTGGATTCGGTAAAGTAGACAAGGGGAAGGCTTGCTCCGGCGGAGACAAATAACTTCCAGGTGTCCTTCTGATTCTTTATGGTAAGCATGAGCGCATCGGTTTCCGGCTGGGCGATCCTGGTGATCTTTCCGCCGGTGAGGCGTTCTCTGATTTCCTTTGCCATGCAGGCGATTGCGATTCCGTCAAGTGCCATATTTCTATCTCCATTCTTTTTCTTTTTTCTTCTAAGATGTTGGAGCCAAAAGGTTTTTGGTTCCCTTTGATACCGGATTGCTCCGCACAGAGTGCTCTATCATATTTTAATGGAAACCATAGGAAAATGCAAGTTGACTTGCCTGCTGGAATGAACTATAATAAAATAGATTATGTGAAAATATAAAAATAGGAATTTATGCCTGTTCGGAGGGAATCGAACATGATAAAAAGTATGACAGGCTTCGGCAGATATGAGGCAGTCAACGAAGACTATAAGATTTCGGTGGAGATGAAATCGGTAAACCACCGGTATCTGGATCTGAGTATCAAAATGCCGAAGAAATTCAATGCCTTTGAGGCGGAGATCAGGAACCTTTTGAAAAAGGATGTCCAGAGAGGAAAGGTGGATCTTTATATCACCTGTGAAACCTTCTCGGAAAAAGCGGTAAGCCTGGTCTATAATGAAGCACTTGCGAAAGAATATATGGATATCTTTTCACAGATGAGCAGACAGTTCGGACTGGAAAACGATGTGAAGGTATCGGCTCTTTCCCGTTATCCGGAGGTGATCACCGCCGGACAGGGCGAGGAGGATGAAGAGGAGCTCTGGCAGCTTCTTTCCGAGGCCGTAAACGGCGCCATGGAGAAATTTGTAGAGCAGCGGACAAAAGAGGGCGAACATCTGAAACTGGATCTGATCGGAAAGCTGGATGCCATGACCGGCTGGGTTGGAGAGATTGAGAAACGCTCTCCGGCAATCCTTACAGAATACCGGAAAAAGCTGGAGGATAAGGTGAACGAGCTTCTGGCCGGAAGCGGAATTGATGAAAACCGGATCGCAGCGGAGGTGACACTGTTTGCCGATAAGATTTGTGTGGATGAGGAAACGGTACGGCTTCGCAGCCATATTGGCACCATGAAGTCAGCACTTCTTGCCGGCGGTGCAGTGGGCCGGAAGCTGGATTTCATTGCCCAGGAAATGAACCGGGAGGCCAATACGATCCTCTCCAAGGCCAATGATCTGGAGATTTCCGGAACGGCCATCAATTTGAAGACCGAGATCGAAAAGATCCGGGAGCAGATCCAGAACCTGGAATAAACGAGACAGAAAACAGTGAATTCCGGACTGTGAGGGCGGAGAAAGGATCAGTGGAACGATGGGAAAACTCATCAATATCGGATATGGAAATGTGGTCCATACGGATAAGGTTCTTGCAGTCGTAAGTCCCGATTCGGCTCCGGGAAAGCGGCTGGTCCAGGCGGCCAGAGACGAAGGGCGCAGCATTGATGCGACCCAGGGGCGTAAGACCAAGGGACTGATCATTATGGATAACGGCTATCTTGTGCTTTCGGCGCTTTTGCCGGAAACCATCGCCGGACGGTTTAACGGACCGGAGAGTGCAGAGCGGTTTACAGACAGGGAGGCAGAAGATGAATAAAAAAGGTTTGATCCTTGTGCTGTCGGGATTTTCCGGCGTAGGCAAGGGAACGGTGGTAAAGCGGCTGATGGAGCAGCATGAGGAGTATGCGCTGTCCATCTCCGTCACAACGAGAGAACCCAGAGCGGGTGAGGTACACGGAAGGGAATACTTCTTTATTACGGAAGAAAAATTTGCCGAGCTGGAAGCAAACGGCGGGCTGATGGAATCGGCCGGCTATGTAGGCCATCACTATGGTACCCCCAGGGATTATGTCATGGGGAAGCTGGAGGAAGGCTGCAATATCATTCTGGAGATCGAGATCCAGGGTGCGCTTCAGATTAAAAAGCGTTATCCGGAGGCAGTCCTGATCTTTGTGGTCCCGCCGGATGCGGAGACGTTGAAAAAGCGGCTGACCGGACGCGGTACTGAAACACCGGAGGTCATCGAGGATCGCTTAAAGCGCGCCGTGGAAGAGTCTCAGGGCATGGAGCAGTATGAATATCTCCTGGTCAATGACGATCTGGATACCTGTGTGGAGGAGTTCCATGAGATCGTTCAGGCGGAGCGCCGGAAGGCAGACCGGAATCAGGAGCTTATCAATCATATCAGAACAGACCTCAAGGGGTTTGTGAAAGGAGAATAGAATTATGTTACATCCGTCTTATTCAGATTTAATCAATGTAGTAAACAGTGAGGTAGAGCCCGGTGAGGAGCCGATCATTCAGAGTCGTTATTCCATCGTGATCGCGACGGCAAAGCGTGCAAGACAGATCATTGCCGGGGAGGAACCCATGGCAGACGCGCCTTCCAACAAGCCTCTTTCGATCGCTGTTGAAGAGCTGGACGAAGGAAAGGTAAAGATCGTCAGCGAGAATGACAGCCCCGAGGATGAGATCCCCGAGGATTCTCTTACCAATGAATAAAAATCCTGCGTTGCGGGATAACAACCGGGCAGGCAGTATGGCCTGCCCCTGTGTGTATCATCAGGAAAATATAAAGGAAATCGAGGAAATATGAAGATATTGTTTGTATCCCTGGGATGCGATAAGAATC
Source organism: Candidatus Paralachnospira sp. LCP21S3_A2 (assembly GCF_052118925.1). Classification (NCBI taxonomy): domain Bacteria; kingdom Bacillati; phylum Bacillota; class Clostridia; genus Candidatus Paralachnospira; species Candidatus Paralachnospira sp. LCP21S3_A2. The sequence goes on along the minus strand of NZ_JBQKGG010000001.1, from coordinate 325,435 downwards.
TGGTGGATTCCGAGCGGATGCTGGGGAGCCTTACAGGAGCCGGGTATGAATTTACGGACGATGAAACTGAGGCGGAGGTGATCGTGGTCAATACCTGCTGCTTTATCGGAGATGCCAAGGAGGAGAGCATTAATACCCTTTTGGAGATGGCAAAGCAGAAGGAGACCGGGAAATGCCGTGTGCTGATCGCGGCCGGCTGCCTGGCACAGAGATATAAAGACGAGGTGCTCAAGGAGATTCCCGAGGTAGACGGAATCCTGGGGACTACCTCCTATGACCGGATCGTTCAGGTGGTGGAAGACACCCTGGGCGGAAAGACCGATGCGGAGTTCGAGGACATTAACATACTTCATGAAAAAGAAGCAAGGCGTGTCCTGACCACCGGCGGCCATTATGCGTATTTAAAGATTGCGGAGGGCTGTAATAAGCATTGTACGTACTGTGTGATCCCCAGCGTCCGCGGAAAATACCGGAGTGTTTCCATGGAAGCACTGGTGGAGGAGGCGAAGGAGCTGGCGTCCGGCGGAGTCCGGGAGCTGATCCTGGTAGCCCAGGAAACGACCCTTTACGGCGTGGATCTCTACGGAGAGAAGAAGCTTCCGGCGTTATTAAGGGAGCTGGCGAAAATCCCGGGAATCCACTGGATCCGTATGTTATACTGTTATCCGGAGGAGATCACCGACGAGCTCATCGAGACCATAAAGACCGAAGAAAAGGTCTGCAATTACATGGATATCCCGATCCAGCATGCCAGTGACCGGATCTTATCCCGCATGGGACGGAAAACCAACCGGAAGGAGATCACCGAGCGGCTCACAAAACTCCGGGAAGAGATTCCGGACATGGCAATCCGGACCACCATGATCACCGGCTTCCCCGGTGAGACCGAGGAGGATGTGGAGGAGCTTCTGGATTTTGTCGATGAGATGGAATTTGAACGACTTGGTGTATTTCCATATTCCCAGGAGGAGGGAACGCCTGCGGCAGTCATGGAGGATCAGGTGTCAGATGAGGTCAAGGAGGAGCGGCGCGACCGCGTGATGGAGCTGCAGCAGGAAATCTCTCTGGATCATGGACAGGATATGATCGGAAGAGAGCTGGAGGTATTTATCGAGGGCCAGGTTGCCGATGAAAATGCCTATGTGGGACGGACTTATATGGATGCCCCCGGTGTGGACGGATATATCTTTGTAAATACAGGGCTGGAGCTCATGAGCGGCATGTTTGTCCGTGTCCGGGTGACAGGAGCTCTGGAATATGATCTGATAGGAGAGCTGTGCGATGAAAATGAATCTGCCTAATAAACTGACGCTGCTTCGTGTACTCATGATTCCGTTTTTTGTGTTCTTCCTTTTATACGATAAGCTTGGCTATACCGGGCGGATCATTGCCCTGGTGCTGTTCTGTGCAGCCAGCTTTACGGATTATCTGGACGGACATATCGCCAGAAAGTATCATCTGGTCACCAACTTTGGAAAGTTTATGGATCCGCTGGCGGACAAGCTGCTGGTCTGCTCGGCGCTGATCTGCTTTGTCGGAAAGGGCGAGCTGGCGGCGTGGATCGTCATCATCATCATTGCCCGGGAATTTATCATCAGCGGCTTCCGGCTGGTGGCTTCCGACAATGGTGTGGTGATCGCAGCCAACTACTGGGGAAAGTTCAAGACCGTATCACAGATGATCATGATCATTCTGATCATTCTGGATCTGGACTTTTTAAACATTCTGACCCAGATCTTTATCTGGATCGCACTTGCCCTGACAGTGATCTCTCTGGAAGAATACATCAGACAGAACATCGGGGTCCTGAGGGAAGGAGACGTATAGATGAACGTAGAGATTCTTGCAGTAGGAACGGAGATTCTTCTCGGAAATATTTCCAATACCAATGCCCAGTATCTTTCCAGAAAGTGTGCGGGTCTCGGCCTCTCGGTTTATCATCAGACCGTTGTGGGTGATAATGAAAAGAGGATGACGGATGCCATCAAGCGGGCGCTGAAGCGTTCAGACATTGTCATTTTGACCGGCGGACTTGGGCCGACCGAGGATGACATGACAAAAGAGGTCTGTGCGAAGGTCATGGGATTTGAACTGGCAGAGGATCCTCATACGAAGGCACGGATCGAGGAATATTTTTCCAATATCCGCCGGAAAAAGATTACAAACAATAACTGGAAGCAGGCGGTAGTACCTGTCGGAGCAAAGGTTCTGGATAACGACAACGGAACGGCTCCGGGCCTGATCCTGGAAAAGGACGGAAAGACGGCAATTCTTCTTCCCGGACCGCCCAATGAATTAAAGCCTCTGTTTGAAAAGCAGGTAACGCCTTATCTGAAGGCAATCCAGCCGGAGACGATCTATTCTCAGATGTTAAAGATCTGCGGGATCGGGGAGAGCGGCGCCGAGACCATGATCCTGGATCTCATTGATGCGCAGACCAATCCGACCATTGCCACCTATGCAAAGACCGGCGAGGTTCATCTTCGAGTGACTGCAAAAGCGGAGAATGAGGAAGAGGCAAAGAAGCTGGTAAAGCCGGTAGTAAAGGAATTAAAGAAGCGGTTCGGAGACAACGTCTATACGACGGATGAGGATGAGGCGCTGGAAGATGTGGTGGTACGACTGTTGAAAAAGTATGAGCTGACTGTCACCACGGCAGAGTCCATGACAGGCGGCATGCTGGCAAGCAGGATTGTCAACGTAGCCGGTGCGTCTGAGTGCTTCAAGGAGGGCGTGATCACCTATTCCAATAAGGCAAAGAGAAAGCTTCTGGATGTCAATAAGGTAACTTTGAAAAAGTACAGTGCAGTCAGTGAGCAGACAGCGAAGGAGATGGCAAAGGGCGGCGTGTTTGCTACGGATGCGGATATCTGCCTGGCGGTTACAGGCTTTGCCGGTCCGGAGGATACGAAAGAGGAGCCGAGAGGGCTTGTATACATCTCCTGCTATATTGAGAATGAGATTGTTGTGAAGGAGTTTCATTTTACCGGAGACCGCATGAAGATCCGCGAGCAGGCGACGACCCAGGCACTGGATCTGCTGCGCAGATGTATCCTGGATAAATATAAACATGAAAAATAAGATCAAGTGGTACCGCAGGATGTATCTGGGAGAACGGGCGGAGAAGAGGCAGATCTGGGAGTGTTTAACCGATGGAAAGCTTCATCCGAGGCTGTTTCTCCTGGTATATCCGGCTAATCGGGATAATGTTCTGGAGATCCTTCCCCAGATCGAGTTATCCAATCCCCATTACAAAGAGCATACGCTTTACGCGGTTGGGGCTGCCTGGGGAAAGCTGGAAGCCATGGAGCTTGCCGGAACAATCGTCACGGAAGTCTACCGGGCGACCGGAACGACTGATGTAGCGGCATATCTCGGCGATGATTTTCTCGACCGACCGGAGGTGGCTGGGGAGAAACTGTATAACGACTGGCAGTAGCCTGTAAGGACGGTGGTGTGGTGCTTTCCATAATTTTTGGAATATTAAAGGGGATCGGAATCCTTTTTCTGGTGATTCTTTTTCTGGTGCTGGCAGCCATACTGGCTGTCCTGTTTGTACCGGTGCGTTACCGTATATCCGGTGAGGGTGCTTATGAGCAGGAGCCGGGGCGCGGGCTTTTTTATGAAGGAAAGGCAAGGGTTTCCTGGCTGATGCGGATCGTGACGATCCGCGCGGCAGCAAAAGACGGAAAGGCCGGTGTTAAGGTCAGGATTTTGGGGATCCGGGTCTTTGGAACGGGAATCTGGGAGAAGAAAAAAAAGCCGGGAAGAAGCCGAGGGAAAACTGTTTCAAACGAAAAAGCATCTGCGGAAGAAAACACAGAGGCGTTTTTATCGGCGCAGTCCATAGAGAAAAAAGCAGATAAGCGGCATTACGAAGAGCAGAGTTTACAGGATGGGATCGGGGCGGAGCAGGAGGTGACCCGTCAGAATTCTCAAAGTGAAACGGAACCGGGACGAAGCGAACAGAATGTAATGTCCAAGAAGCCGGAGATGCAGAATGTAAGACCGGTGGCTGAAAAAGACGAGACTGTCAGAGCAGAGCAAAAAATTCCGGAAAAGCAGAAAAAACGGAAGAGAAAGCAAAAGCGGAAATGTGGAAAGCTCTGGAGAATCTGGAAATCCATAAAAGAATTTCCGGGAAAGGTTATTGCCGGAATCTGCAGCCTGCTTGAAAAAATCCTCGGTTTTTTTAAGAATATCCGGGGAAAACTAAAGATGATCGCACAGAATCTGGATCTGATCCGTACCTTTTTTGAGGCAGAGGAAAACAAAGCAGTTCTGGAGCAGTTAAAAGAGAAAGTCAAAAAGCTTCTTCATCATATTTTACCGGGAAAACGAACCGGGAGTATCACCTTTGGACTGGAGGATCCGGCGGCAACAGGAAAAGTCCTCATGGGACTGTCCATGATCTATCCGTTTCTTGGCGATGGGATCCAGGTGACGCCGGTGTTTGAAAACCGCACCATGGCGGCGGGATCGCTCTTCTCAAAGGGGCGGATCCGTCTGATCGTTCCGCTTTGGACTGCGGGAAGTGTCTGGTTTGATAAAGGCTTCCGCCGTTTCTTAAAGCGGGGAAAGAACCTGCTTGGAACGATTTCATCGTCCGGGCAGAAAGCAGCGTAGAGCAGCAGTAAGGAGGAAAACCAATGGCAGCGGAGAAAGACAAGAATACCTTTGGAAATACGATGGAAAATCTGTTCAAGGGAATGGACGGTTTCATCACAACAAAAACTGTGGTCGGTGACGCCATTCATTTGGACGGAACGATCATTCTTCCCCTGGTGGATGTATCATTTGGCGTCGGAGCAGGCGCTTTTGCCGGAGAGAAGAAAAACAACAGTGCCGGTGGCATGACCGGAAAGATTACTCCCAGCGCAGTGCTGGTGATCCAGAACGGAAGTTCCAAGCTGGTAAGCGTCAAAGGCCAGGATACCGTATCAAAGCTTCTGGATATGGTGCCTGATGTGATCAATAAATTTACCAAGGGCGGAGAGAAAAAGCCGGATGTAGAAATTCCGAAGGATGTCTTTGAAAAGAAAGAGACAGAAGCGGACGAAAAGTAAATATCGGTATCAATTGCCCCGCCCTGGTTTGGTATCCCGGATTCATAGAGCGGCAGGTTCTGTCATAGGATAAAAAAAAGAAAGCCGGGAGAGCGGTCATGAAGCGTCTGGTGGGGCTGTGCCTGTTCTGGCTGGGAATCGGAATGGCATTATATCTGATCCTTCCGAAAAACTTTTTCAGCTTCTGCCTGATGGCGGGAGCTCTTATCAGCGGATATTATCTGTTCTGTGGATGCGATAAAAAATAAATATAAATGGCTGGCTTCCTAACAAACTTTCAGACAGAGCTTAACCAGCCGGAAGCGTGTATATCTGCGACGGATTGATATTTACGGAAACAGATACCGACGATTTCGTGCGGGAGTATGTGAGGCTTCCGTCGGGAATTTCCATGTTAGCAGCCGCCACCGAGCGCCTTTGTCTGAGCCCGAAGGGCGAGTTCCCGCGTGAATGGCGGCGAATCGGCGCATGGGAATTCGCAGGAAACGGAACCTGACTCCCGATAGAAACGTTGGTATCTGAGCAGGAACAGCGTCAAGTATGTCTTTTGGTTGACATGGTTTTTGATTATGCCTATAATGAAAACGAAATACATTCTGAAAAGATAAGACAGCGGGAGAAGGAGGAACCATGGAAAAGATCAAAATGCAGACCCCCATTGTGGAGATGGACGGCGATGAAATGACGAGGATCCTGTGGAGCATGATCAAGGATGAATTGCTGCTGCCCTTTGTGGATCTGAATACAGAATATTATGATCTGGGACTGAAGCACCGGGATGAGACGGATGATCAGGTGACGAAGGATGCGGCGGAGGCTACGAAGAAATACGGCGTAGCTGTAAAGTGTGCCACCATCACACCTAACGCGGCCAGGGTAAAGGAATATGATTTAAAGGAAATGTGGAAGAGCCCCAACGGAACGATCCGTGCGATCCTGGACGGAACTGTGTTCCGCGCTCCCATTATCGTAAAGGGAATCGAGCCTTACGTAAAGACCTGGAAGAAGCCCATCACCATTGCCCGTCATGCATATGGCGATGTTTACAAGGCGTCTGAAATGAAGATTCCGGGGCCGGGAACCTGTGAGCTGGTCTACACCGATGAGGCGGGAAATGAGACAAGAGAGCTGATCCATAAATTCCAGGGTGCGGGAATCGTTCAGGGTATGCACAACCTGAACCGTTCCATCGAAAGCTTTGCTCACTGCTGCTTCAAATACGCGCTGGATACGAAGCAGGATCTGTGGTTTGCCTCCAAGGATACGATTTCTAAAAAGTATGACCATACCTTTAAGGATATTTTCCAGGAGATTTTTGACCGGGATTATAAAACGGCGTTTGAGAAGGCAGGGATCACCTATTTCTACACGCTGATCGATGACGCGGTGGCACGGGTGATCAAGTCCGAGGGCGGCTATATCTGGGCCTGCAAGAATTATGACGGTGATGTCATGAGCGATATGGTGGCAACGGCCTTTGGTTCCCTTGCCATGATGACCTCGGTTCTGGTATCTCCTGATGGCAACTATGAGTACGAGGCGGCTCATGGAACCGTACAGCGTCATTATTATAAATATCAGGCCGGGGAGAAAACATCAACGAACTCGGTGGCAACGATCTTTGCATGGAGCGGTGCGCTCAGAAAGCGCGGCGAACTGGACGGAAACAGGGAGCTTCAGGCCTTTGCAGACAAGCTGGAGCAGGCAACGATTTCTACTATTGAGGGAGGAACTATGACGAAGGATCTGGCACTGATGACCACGATCCAGAATCCTCATGTGGCAGAAAGTCTTGAATTTGTCCAGGCAGTGCGCAGACAGCTGGAAGCACTGATATAAATAAATGTCTGCCGGGCGGCGGAAATATCGTTCCATTTTCTGCGGAGGCTTTGAGGCCTGAGAAAGTCCGGGATCCTGATTCTTTCATACGTTAAAAGAAAGAGGAGAATCAGGAGGCATGTCATGAACCGCGTGAACAGGCTGATTGGCACAGAGGCGGCGAGAAATCGAAATTTGACAGGAAGAGGCGTCGGTATAGCAGTCCTGGATACAGGGGTTTATCCTCATCCGGACTTTGCCGGACGCCTTTGCTGTTTTCAGGATATGGTGGGCGGGCGAAAGCAGCCCTATGATGATAATTCTCATGGAACCCATGTGATGGGCGTTCTTGGAGGAAGCGGAAAACGGTCCGGAGGACGGTACGAGGGTGTGGCTCCGGGAGCGTCCCTTATTGGAATTAAGGTACTGGACCGGGAAGGAAACGGTTCAGTGACGGATCTTCTCCGGGGGCTCTCATGGATCCGGAAGCAGAAAAAGCGGTATGGAATCCGGATCGTCAACATTTCCGTCGGATCGGTTCCCAGGCGGGAAACAGCGGAAACCTCAGCGCTGGTGAGGGGCGTGGAGGCAGCATGGGCAGACGGGCTTGTGGTCATTGTGGCAGCGGGAAACGAGGGGCCGGAGGCCAGAAGTGTGACGACGCCGGGGATCAGCCGGAAGGTGATCACAGTGGGGTGCTCCGATGATCAGCAGTCAGTCCGGGTTGGCGGTATTTCCATGGTGGATTATTCCGGACGCGGTCCGACCGTCTCCTGTATCTGCAAACCAGACGTGGTGGCGCCGGGGGCTGCCGTGGTATCCTGCTGTGTGCCATCAGTGCGGAAAAATCATTATTATGGGATTAAGAGCGGAACCTCCATGGCTACACCGGTGGTCTCCGGTGCGGCGGCGCTTTTGCTGGAGAAGTATCCGTATCTGACGCCTAAGGAGGTAAAGCTGCGGCTTTTGGAGCGAGCCAGGGATCTGGGACTTCCGAGAAATCAGCAGGGGCGCGGCATGGTGGATCTGGCAGCGCTTCTCCGGGAATGAGCTGCGGAAGGCATCCAGGCAGATGCCTGCCGGAAAGGAAAGCTTCGTATAAAGGACGAAGCAGTCGTCAGAATACGAAATGGCAGAAAGGAAAGAAAATTATGAAAAGAAGGAATCATCAGAAAGGCCTCAGAAGCAGAACTGCACAGGCGGCGGCATGGCTCCTGATGGTGCTTTTGGCGGCAGGGATAGCCGGAGGCTGTGGAAAAAAACAGTCGGCACAGGAGACAGATGCCGTATCCGGCAGCGAAGCACTCCCTACGGCCGGAGTCTTACTGGAACAGGCAGAAACAGCATTTTCGAAGGCCTTCTCCGTCAGCGGAACCATGACCATGAATCTGGCCATGGATTACACAGCCCAGGGAGTTACAGCTTCCCTGGAAATGGATGCGGATCAGCAGGTAGAGAATACCAGGGAGCCGGAGTCAGCGCATGTCACCGGAACCATTTCGGTAAATCTTTCCGGGATTTCTGTGGAGACGGAAAGCTATACGGTGAAGGAAGGGGATTCCTATGTAATTTACAGCGGAAGCGATGGTCAATGGCAGAAACGGAAAACAACAGAGCCAGCGGCGGATTACGGCGCTGAGGAGCTTCTGGAGGCGCTCTCAAAGGCAGAGGAGCTTTCCATGCAGGAAACAGAGAGCGGATATCTGGTGGAGGGAATCCTTTCGGGGGCGGATTTTGGAGCCATGCTGGATCCCTTGAATGATCTGTTCCCGGCCGGAGAGAAGGAAACGGCCCTCTCGGCAAAGGCATCGCTTCTGTTTTCCAGAGAAGATCAGACTCTGCAGTCCATGACCCTGGATCTGGCAGATAGCTATGATCAGTTTGTGCAGAGTCATCTGGAGAAGTTTGGCTTTGAACAGGCAAAGGTGAGAAGACTTCAGGTATCTATGGCGGATTATGCCTTGAATACGGTGGAGGAGATTACTGTTCCGGAGGAGGTAAAGACGGCTGCCTGGGATGCGGATGCTCCGGAAGAAACGACGGAGGCAGGTTCGGATCAGAAGACGGAGGATAAAACTCTGGGACAGGATGAGACGGGCAGCTATGTACTGACAGCTGGAAACGGAGCACTTCAGGTGACCATTGGAGTACCGTCCGGGTTCTCCTATGAGGAGAACTCCGATGCATCCTGGCTTCAGTTTAATAAGCAGGATAATACAGATGGCAGAACTGTAACCGTGGTTTATACATTATATGTAACCGGAGAGACCTACAGCGAGGAGGATCTGGCTCAGTCCCAGGCGGACAGCTATGTCTATATGCAAAGCTCCGGAGATTATTCGGCAGTGTCATTTACCGGGACGCAGATCGTTCAGGCAGCAGGAAGGGAGGTTTCCTATACGGAGTTGTCGGATGTTTATCTTGGGAGTGTATATGAAACAGAGTATAATACCTGGACAGTGCTTCCCGGCGGCCTTCTGCAGTGTATTATAAAAGAAAATGGGACTGAGGAGGATCATGGAAAGCTTGATTTTTCGGCTGTGCTGGAGGAGGCGTACCGGGTGGTGAAGTAAAAAAGGAAAATAGAAAAGGAATGTACCGTGAAGTTTGTGCACGGCACATTCCCTGGGCTTATTCAGCCAGCTCTTCCCATCGTTCATAGAGAGAAGCCAGTGTTGTTTCATTGGCTTCTTTTTCTTTTGTCAGCTTTAACAGCTCGCTCATGTTGGTGCAGATCTCCGGGCTGGCGCACAGCTCGTCCAGTTCGTTATTGCGTGCCTCCAGAGCGGCGATGGAGTCTTCCACCTTTTTTAACTCGTTCTGGCGTTTTCGCAGCTCTTTCTGAGCTTCCTTCTGTGCCTGCCAGTCGGCCTTGGTATCACCGGCCGGAGACGGAGAAGCAGTAACAGATGCCGAAGAGGTATCTGTCTCCCGCGCTGCGGCATGGATTGCCGTCAGTTCCTCCCGCTTTTCCAGGTAATAATCATAATTTCCGATATAATTAACAAAGGTCTGTCCCGTCAGCTCCAGGATCCTGGTGGCAGTGCGGTTGATAAAATACCGGTCGTGGGAAACATAGAGGACGGTTCCCGTGTAGTTGTTCAGTGCATCCTCCAGAATCTCCTTGGAGACAATGTCCAGATGGTTGGTTGGCTCGTCCAGGATCAGTAAATTGCTTTCCGACAGCATCAGCTTCGCCAGGGAAACACGGCCCCGCTCGCCGCCGCTTAAATCGCCGACTCTCTTGAACACATCGTCACCGGTGAAGAGAAAGGCTGCCAGAACGCTTCGGATCTTTGTGTTGTCCAGGTTGGGATAAGTATCCTGAAGCTCGTCGAATAAGGTCTTTTCCATATGGAGCACCTGCTGTTCCTGATCGTAATAGCCGATCTGGACGCGGGAACCCAGGCGGATATCGCCGGAGTCGGCGGGAAGCAGGCCGTTAATGATCTTTAACAAAGTCGTTTTTCCCGTTCCGTTGCTTCCGATGACGGCAACCCGTTCCCCTCGTTTGATCTCAAAGGAGACATCCTGGAACAAGGTCTGGGGACCAAAGGATTTTGTCAGATCCCGGACGGTCAGCACATCGTTTCCACTCATGATCTGAGGCTCCAGTTTGATGTGCATGGCAGAAGCAGCCTCAGTAGGCTTTTCCACCCGTTCCATTTTGGAGAGCAGCTTTTCCCGGCTTTCCGCCCGCTTGATGGATTTTTCCCGGTTAAAAGAACGGAGCTTCTGGATCACGGCTTCCTGGTGCTTGATCTGGGCCTGCTGATTTAAATATTCCTTCATCTTGGCATCGCGGAGCATGGCGCGCTTGGCAGCATAATCCGTATAGTTTCCGGAAAAAACGGAAACCTCGCCCCGGTCAATCTCAATGATCTTTGTGACAACGCGGTCCAGAAAATAACGGTCATGGGCAACGATGAGCACGGCGCCGGGATAATTTAACAGATACGTTTCCAGCCAGGAGATGGAAGCCATATCCAGATGGTTGGTAGGCTCATCGAGAAGGATGATATCCGGCTTGGAGAGAAGCAGTCTTCCGAGGTAAACACGGGTTTTCTGGCCGCCGGAGAGGGTGGAAACCTTTTTGGAAAAATCTTCTTCGGAGAATCCAAGACCCTTTAAGACACCGACAATCTCGCTCTTCCAGGCATAGCCGTTTTCCAGCTCAAATTCATGGCTGGTTCTGGTATACAGGTCCATGAGCCGTTCCAGTTCCTCTCCGGAGGTATGCTTCATGGCCTGTTCCATGTCACGGAGCTTTTCTTCCATCTCGATGATGTCCTTTTTGACTTCCAGAAGCGTATCGTAGATGGTCTGGTCGGAGGTGCAGTCCTGGTGCTGGGCCAGATACCCAAGCGTTTTATCTTTGGCAAGGGTCACCGTTCCGGAATCAGCAGGGAGCTCTCCGGTGATGATTTTTAAAAAAGTAGATTTACCGGCGCCGTTGATCCCGACAATGGCGGCTTTTTCCCGGTCTTCTATATGAAAGGAGCCGTTTTTGATAACAGAAACGTCCCCAAAGGCTTTACAGACCTGATGACAGGTTAAAATCATGATAATCCTCCTGTAGCGTATACATAGTATCTCTGTTATTTTAAACGTGTGAAAGAAAATTGTCAAAGTTATTTGACAAGAAACCATGGAAATACTATAATAAATACGATATAGCGATGTTGCAGGCTGTAAATGCATTGTATGCAGAGCAGACCGCTATCGAGATAAAGATGACAGCCAGAAATGTGCATAAACAGAACAGGTGGATAGAATATATGGAACGAAAGGAAATTTCCAATGCAGTCATAAAGCGTCTTCCGCGGTATCACCGTTACCTTGGGGAACTGATGGAGAGCGGTGTCGAACGGATTTCATCCAATGACCTGAGTACAAAGATGAATGTGACAGCCTCCCAGATCCGGCAGGATCTTAATAATTTCGGTGGCTTTGGACAGCAGGGATACGGATATAATGTGGAATATCTTTATCATGAAATTTCCAAGATCCTGGGGATTGACCATGAAAATACCATGATCATCATCGGTGGAGGAAACTTCGGACGGGCGCTGACCAATTATTCCAACTTTGAGCGGCGCGGTTTTATGATCCAGGCCTTGTTTGATACCAATGAGGAGAAGATCGGAAAGATGGTTCGCGGGATCCCAACACTGGATATGAAAGACCTGGAAGCTTATCTGGCATCCCATAACATTGAGATCGCAGTCCTGACGATCCCTAAACAGGCAGCACAGGAAGTAGCAGACCGCCTGATTGCCTGTGGAATCAAGGCAATCTGGAATTTTGCCCATCTGGATCTCAAAGTCCCGGAGGATGTGGTGGTCGAAAACGTTCATCTTTCGGAGAGCCTGATGCAGCTTTCTTACCGGATCTCTGAAAAAAGGGACAACAAATAAACAGAATCATGAAAGTGTGCGCCTGCCGCACACTTTTGTTTGATAAAGGAGCAGTATGCGGACAGTATTGGATGGATGCCGTATGAAGGCCATAGACCGGTATAATATCGAAACCATTGGAATCCCGTCGCTGGTTCTCATGGAACGGGCAGCGCTTGCAGTGGTGCAGGAGGTAGAAATCCGGTGCCCGTCTGGCGGGCAGATCACTGTGTTCTGCGGTTATGGGAACAACGGAGCCGATGGTCTGGCTGCGGCCAGAATGCTTGCGCTTCATGGATATTCCGTTCAGGTAATCCTGGTGGGAGATCCGGAACGGGCAACCGCAGAATGGCAGGTACAGAAGGCAATCCTGGATCGGCTGGGAATTCCTTCCTGCACCGGAGACGAGCTGCCGGAATATCCTGTAAAGGAGAGTGCTTTTCTGATTGATGCGCTCTTTGGAATCGGCCTGACAAGACCGTTGTCTGGTATTCAGGAGGAGATTGTAGGACAAATCAACGAATCCGGCGTACCGGTGGCCGCAGTGGATATTCCATCGGGAATTCATGCGGGAACCGGGCAGGTCCTCGGAACAGCAGTAAAGGCAGATGTTACGGTGACGTTCGGTTATGAAAAGCTGGGACTTCTGCTTTATCCCGGCGCACGGTATGCAGGAGAAGCAGTGACAGCAGACTGTGGGTTTGCACCTTCGCCGGAGCTGTTAAAAGAGGAAGCGGAGGGAAGGCTGTTTCACGTATTTGAGCCGGGAGAGGCAGGGAAAATCCCAAAGCGGCGGCCGGACGGAAACAAAGGAACGTTCGGAAAAGTGCTTCTGATCGCAGGGAGCGTCGGAATGGGCGGGGCTGCTTATCTCAGCGGCCTGGCGGCTTACCGGAGCGGCGCCGGACTGGTGCGGATTGTAACGCCAGAGGAAAACATTCCGATCATCCAGACCCTGCTGCCCCAGGCCATTGTGACCGGTTATGACGGGACAGCAGGCAGGACTGTATCGGAAACGGAGATCCGGGAATGGATCACCTGGGCGGACGCTGTGGTGATCGGTCCGGGGATATCGAAAAGCGCGGCGGCAGAAGCGGTTCTGCGGGCAGTGTTAACGTATCGGAACGGAAAGAAGACGGTGCTGGATGCAGACGCACTGAATCTTCTGTCGGATCATCAGGAACTGATGGAGGAGCTGGACCAGCAGGTGATTTTGACACCTCATCAGGGCGAATTATCCCGGCTTTTAGGTGTATCTATAAAACAATTGAAGGAGGATCCCGTCCGTGCGGCGGAGGCCTTATACCAGAAAACAGGTGCGGTTTGTGTCATAAAAGACGCAAGAACGCTTATCGTATCAGAAAACCGGCGGTATCTGAACCGGTCTGGCAACGATGGGATGGCAGCCGGAGGCGCGGGGGATGTATTGACCGGAATTCTGGGTGCATTTCTGGCGTCCGGTATGGATGTGGCACAGGCGGCAGAGACCGGTGTGTGGCTTCATGGGCTGGCCGGAGACCGGGCGGCGGAGCAGTTCGGTCGTCATGCCATGACGGCAAAAGAGCTGGCAGACAGTATCGGAGAAATTTTAAAAACATGGGAAGAGGAATAGTATGACAGAATATAACCGTGTGGCGGCAGTAGTCGATCTGGACGCCATTTACGAGAACCTGAACGAGTTGAAGAGCCATATCCGGCCGGGAACCAGAGTCTGTGCGGTGATCAAGACTGACGCTTACGGACACGGAGCGGTTCCTGTTGCAAAATGGATCAGGAAGCTGGCAGATTTTTTTGCCGTGGCTACGGTGGAAGAGGGGATGGAGCTTCGGAAGAACGGGATCTGGGAGCCGATCCTGATTCTGGGGCATACACCGGCGTCTTTATACAGGGAGGCCATCGAGCTTGGACTTCGCATGAATGTTTATGAATTATCCCAGGCAGAGGCAATTTCAAACATTGCGGTTTCCCTTGGAAAGACTGCCTATCTTCATATGAAGCTGGAAACGGGAATGAACCGTCTCGGATTTTCACCGGATGAGGAATCGTTACAGGCAGCAGAAACCATGAGCCGTCTGCCGGGCGTCTGTCTGGAGGGACTGTTCAGCCACCTGGCACGGGCAGATGAAGCGGACAAGACGGATGCATACCGCCAGTTTAATATCTTTCAGAAGTTTGATGCAGCGTTAAGAGCGCGGGGCGTAAAAATCCCGATCCGCCATATTGGAAACAGTGCGGCCATGATTGATCTTCCGGAGTTTTCTTATGATATGATGCGGGCCGGTATCGCATTGTACGGCATGTATCCCTCTGAGGACGTATCTATGGATCAGGTGGTATTAAAGCCGGCTCTGCGGCTGGTGTCACGGGTGATTTTTGTGAAAACCATTGAGGTGGGAGAATCTGTGGGCTACGGCGGAACCTTTACGGCAAAGCGGAAGACGACGATTGCCACCATTGGGATCGGTTACGGGGACGGTTATCCGAGAAAGCTTTCGGGAAAGGCTGATGTGCTGCTCCATGGAAAACGGGCTCCCATCTGTGGCCGGGTCTGCATGGATCAGCTTATGGTGGATGTGACGGATATTCCCGACGTAAAGGAAGAGGATGAGGCCGTGCTGATCGGACGGGATGGAAACGAGGTCATCACGGTGGAGGAGCTTTCCGCACTGGCGGATACGTTTAATTATGAGTTTGTATGCGATCTGGGGAAGCGGATTCCACGGATCTATATAAGCGGCGGAAACGTTGTTGAAAAGAAAGATTACTTTGAAGATTTTTACAAAACAGACCTGCCGTAACCGGATAGTATAAACGTTTTTGTATGAACCGAAGAAACATTGGAAATACTGAGACCAGAAAGACCAATGGAGAATCGGGGTGTGCAGGAACATGGAAACCATAAGGCGCGGAGATATTTATTACGCGGATCTGCGGCCGGTCATCGGCTCGGAGCAGGGCGGGATACGTCCGGTGCTGATCATTCAGAATGATACCGGAAACCGGCACAGCCCGACGGTGATCTGCGCGGCAATCACCTCAAGGATGAATAAGGCGAAGCTGCCGACCCACGTGGAGCTGCGGGCAGACCGCTGCCGGATGGTCAAGGATTCGGTGATTTTACTGGAACAGCTCCGTACCATCGATAAACAGCGCTTAAAGGAAAAAATCTGTCATCTGGACGGAACGCTTCTGGGGCGGGTGAATGCAGCACTGCAGGTAAGTCTGGATCTGTTTACATAAGCAGGCTTACAGCAGGGAAAAAAGGAGTGAAAAAGCTATGGGGGATGTACCCCGAAGTATGTTACTGCTGGCCGGGATCCTTTTGATCGAGATCCTGTTCTACGGATTCGGTGCAGCGATCCAGGAGCTGGGAAGCAGTGAACTTTCCAGAAGAAAGGAAGAGGGAGACCGGCGGGCGGCCGGGATCTTAAAGATCCTGGAAAAGCCCTTTTCCTATGCAGGAGTGGTTCAGGCCGTGTCGGGAGTGGGCGGTCTGATCAACGGAGCCGTTTTGTTAAAGACGGCGGAGCGCCTGCTGTTACATAGTTTTTCAAACAAGCAGATCCCGGCAGGTATTCTGACCGGGATAACGGTCGTTTTGGCAGCAGTTCTTCTGCTTACGGTCTTTTTGTCCGTCGGCGTGGCACTTCCGAAACGGCTGGCGGCCCATGCGCCGGAGGCCTGGGCATACCGGCTGTATCCGGCGATCCGGGTATTATCTCTGCTATTTTATCCTCTGGTCTGTCTGGTGAGCGGCGTATCGGCGATTCTTGCGCGTCTGTTCGGTGTCCGTCCCGGTGAAGATGCGGACAGCGTGACTGAGGAAGACATCATGTCCATGGTCAACGAGGGCCATGAGCAGGGGGTCATCAAGGCCGATGAAGCGGAAATGATCACCAATATCTTTGAATTTGACGATAAAGAGGCCGGAGATATTATGACCCATCGGACCAGCATTCAGGCGCTGTCGGCGGATCTGACCCTGGACGAGGCGGTAACGGAAATGCTTTCCGGGAAAAATTCAAGATATCCGGTGTACCGGGAGACCCTGGACGATGTGATCGGGATTCTGCATTTAAAGGATGCTGTGCTCTGGCAGAAGCAGAGGCAGGCCGGAGACAAAACACTTTCGGAGCTTTCCGGACTTCTGCGCACCGCCCGGTTTATTCCGGAAACAAGAAATGTGCGGAAGCTGTTCCAGGTCATGCAGGCATCGAAGCTTCAGATGGTTCTTGTGGTGGATGAATACGGCCAGGTGGCGGGGCTCATCACCATGGAGGATATTCTGGAGGAGATCGTGGGTGATATCCTGGACGAGTATGATGTGGAAGAACGCATGATCCAGCCATCAAAGAACGGGTATCTCATGCGCGGCATGACACCGCTGGAGGATGCCGAGGAGATCCTTGGGATTTCCTTTGGAGACGAGGAGTATGATACGGTCAACGGGTTTCTGATCTCCAGGCTGGACCGGATCCCAGGCGACGGGGAGCGCCCGGTGATCCGGTACGATGGCTGGAGGTTTTCGGTCCTTCGGGTAAAGCATAAGATCATTGATCTGGTACGGGTCGAGCGGACCGGGGAACAGGAGACCGGAGCAGAAGCCGGGGAAGAACAGAAAACGGACAGAATATCAGATGGAAAATAATACTTGCAAGAACAAAAAAAAACTGTTAAGATTATAATTTAGGTGACTATTTTGAATTAAAATACAAAAACGAAAAAGGAGAGGTTCAGAATGTCAGGACATTCCAAATTTGCGAATATCAAACATAAAAAAGAAAAAAATGATGCGGCAAAGGGAAAAATCTTTACCGTCATTGGCCGTGAGATCGCCGTAGCTGTAAAAGAGGGCGGCGCTGATCCCGCAAACAACAGCAAGCTCCGTGATGTGATCGCCAAGGCAAAGGCCAACAACATGCCGAATGATACGATTGACCGCGGAATCAAGAAGGCAGCCGGAGATGCAAACTCTGTAAACTATGAATCGGTCACATACGAAGGCTACGGTCCCAACGGAACCGCAATCATTGTAGATACGCTGACGGATAACCGCAACCGTACTGCATCCAATGTCCGCAATGCGTTTACCAAGGGCGGCGGAAACGTGGGGACTACCGGCTGTGTATCCTTCATGTTCGACAAGAAAGGCCAGATCATCGTTGATAAGGAAGAATGTGAAATGGATCCCGATGATCTGATGATGACGGCGCTGGATGCCGGAGCAGAGGATTTCTCCGAGGAGGACGACTGCTATGAAATTACCACCGATCCCGATGAGTTCAGCCAGGTACGCGAAACGCTGGAAAAAGAGGGAATCCCCATGGCAAGCGCCGAGGTGACCATGATCCCTCAGACCTATGTGACCCTCAGCGATGAGCAGGATATCAAGATGATGAACCGGATCCTGGATATGCTGGACGAGGATGATGACGTTCAGGAAGTATATCACAACTGGGATGAATAACAGAAAGGATTCCACTCCCTGTGGCAGGGAAAAGGGTTTGACAGCAGGGCAGTTTTTTGTTATTGTAATTAACAATTCAATATAGTTTTGCAGCAGGAGGAAGAAAGGAGACAAAAACATGGGCAAGATAATCGGTGAAGGCATTACCTTTGATGATGTGCTGCTGGTTCCGGCATATTCTGAGGTAACACCGAATATGGTGGATCTTTCTACCAATCTGACGAAAACCATCAGACTGAACATTCCGATGATGAGCGCCGGAATGGATACTGTTACAGAGCACCGCATGGCCATTGCCATGGCAAGACAGGGAGGTATCGGTATCATCCATAAGAATATGTCTATCGAGGCACAGGCTGAGGAGGTAGACAAGGTAAAGCGTTCGGAAAACGGGGTTATTACCGATCCCTTCTATTTATCTCCTGAACATACTCTGGCAGATGCCAACGACCTGATGGCGAAGTTCCGGATCTCCGGTGTTCCTATCACCGAGGGCAGAAAGCTGGTCGGTATCATCACAAACCGTGATTTAAAGTTCGAGACAGACTTCACAAAGAAGATCAAGGATTCCATGACCTCTGAGGGTCTTGTGACCGCGCCCGAGGGAATTACCCTGGAGGAAGCAAAGAAGATCCTTGCCAAGGCAAGAAAAGAGAAGCTTCCCATCGTGGACAAGGATTTTAATTTAAAGGGCCTGATCACCATTAAGGATATTGAGAAGCAGATTAAATATCCGCTGTCCGCAAAGGACGCACAGGGCCGCCTGCTCTGCGGCGCTGCGGTCGGAATCACCGCCAATATGTTAGAGCGTGTGGACGCGCTGGTACAGGCGAAGGTTGACTGTATTGTTGTGGATTCGGCGCACGGACATTCCTTAAACATTCTGAATGCAGTCCGTGATATTAAGGCAAATTATCCGGATCTTCCGGTTATTGCCGGAAACGTGGCGACCGGTGCTGCAACCAAGGCACTGATCGAAGCAGGTGTTGATGCCGTTAAGGTAGGAATCGGCCCCGGATCCATCTGTACAACCCGTGTGGTAGCCGGAATCGGTGTTCCGCAGATTACTGCCATCATGAACTGCTACGCTGTCGCAAAGGAATACGGAATTCCGATCATCGCCGATGGCGGTATTAAATACTCCGGAGACATGACGAAGGCGATTGCTGCCGGAGGAAGCGTCTGCATGATGGGCAGCATGTTTGCAGGCTGTGACGAAAGCCCGGGAACCTTTGAACTGTTCCAGGGAAGAAAATATAAGGTATACCGCGGCATGGGATCCATTGCAGCCATGGAAAACGGCAGCAAGGACCGTTACTTCCAGACAGGAGCCAAGAAGCTGGTTCCCGAAGGTGTAGAAGGCCGTGTGGCATATAAGGGAAGCGTTGAGGATACCGTATTCCAGCTGGTAGGCGGAATCCGCTCCGGTATGGGTTACTGCGGCGCAAAGGATATCCCGACCCTGATGGAAAAGGCTGAATTTGTAAAGATTTCCGCTGCCTCCTTAAAGGAGAGCCATCCCCATGATATCCATATTACAAAAGAAGCACCCAACTACAGTGTGGACGAATAAAGATGTTCGGGCCGCTGCCGGGAAACCGGCGGCGGCTTTTGTATAACAGAAAAGGGATCCGTTTAGAGTGATTCTGATAATCATTGACCTTTTTACCCGGCTATGGTATGCTGAAACAGACTTACGAGAACCGAAAGGAGCAGAGTACATCCATGAAAAAAGAACCTTTTGTAACCTTAGGGCAGTTAAAAGAAATCGATAAAACCTATCCGACTCCTTACCATCTGTATGATGAAAAGGGAATCCGTGAAAATGCCAGACGCGTAAAGGAAGCGTTTTCCTGGAACAAGGGCTTTCGTGAATATTTTGCGGTAAAGGCAACGCCCAATCCGTTCCTGATCAATATCCTGAAGGAATACGGCTGTGGATGTGACTGTTCTTCCTTAACAGAGCTGATGCTGGCAGACGCTCTGGGCTTTGACGGAGAGGGAATCATGTTCTCCTCCAATGCCACTCCGGCAGAGGAATTCCAGTTTGCGAGAAAAGTAAATGCAACCATCAACTTAGATGATTTTACCCATATTGATTTTCTGGAAAAATGTGCGGGGATCCCCGAGACCATCAGCTGCCGTTATAATCCCGGCGGTGTGTTCAAGATGAGCAACGGAATTATGGACAACCCCGGTGATGCCAAGTACGGCTTTACCCATGAGCAGATTCTGGAGGGCTTTAAGATCCTGCGGGACAAGGGTGTAAAGCGCTTCGGTCTTCATGCGTTCTTAGCCAGCAACACGGTGACAAATGAGTATTATCCGGCTCTTTCCAAAGTACTGTTTGAGCTGGCTGTGGAAATTAAAGAAAAGCTTGGGATCAGAGTAAGCTTTATCAACCTGTCCGGCGGCGTGGGAATTCCGTACCGTCCTGAGCAGGAGCCCAATGACATCATGGTCATCGGTGATGGTGTAAGAAAGGTTTATGAAGAGGTGCTTGCTCCTGCCGGACTGGACGATATTTCCATTTATACCGAGATGGGGCGGTTTATGATGGGCCCTTACGGATGTCTGGTAACAAAGGCAATCCATCAGAAGCATATCTATAAAGAGTACATTGGCTGCGATGCCTGTGCAGCAAACCTGATGCGTCCGGCCATCTACGGTGCATACCATCATATCACCGTTATGGGAAAGGACAACAGTGTCTGCGACCATAAGTACGATGTGACCGGCTCCTTATGTGAGAACAGCGATAAATTCGCAGTGGACCGGATGCTTCCCAAGGTAGATGTGGGAGATTTCCTGGTGATCCATGATACCGGCGCTCACGGCTATTCCATGGGCTATAACTATAACGGAAAGCTTCGTTCGGCAGAGCTGTTATTAAAAGAGGACGGAAGTGTTCAGATGATCCGCCGTGCCGAGACACCGAAGGATTACTTTGCAACCTTTGATTTCTGTGACATCTTAAAGGATATGAAATGGCAGGCGTAGGAGAGAGCCGTATGGATACGGTGCTCTTTGACCTGGACGGAACCCTGCTTCCCATGGATCAGGATGCCTTTTTAAAGTGCTATATGGCAGCTCTGGCGGAAACCTTCGGACCGCAGGGATACGATCCGAAGGCACTGGTCGGAGCAGTCTGGAAGGGAACGGAGGCCATGGTACAAAATGACGGGACCATGACCAACCGGGAACGGTTCTGGAGCAGTTTTTCGGAGGCCATGGGTGAGGACATGCTTCCGAAGGAGGATTATTTCACCGAGTTTTATAAAAATCAGTTCGGACAGGCAAAAGCAGCCACCGGTGTCCAGGCGCTTGCGGCAAAGGCAGTGAAACTGTTAAAACAAAAGGGCTATGAGGTGATCCTGGCGACCAATCCGTTATTTCCGTCCGTGGCGACAAAGCGGCGCATGAAGTGGGCGGGGCTTGATCCGGAGGATTTTTCGATGGTAACCACCTATGAAGCAGAAACCTACTGTAAACCGAACCTGGACTATTACCGGTCGATTTTGAAACGGTTTGGAAAGAAGCCGGAGCAGTGCATGATGGTGGGCAACGATGTGGACGAGGATATGTGCACGGCTGCCCTTGGCATGAACGGCTATCTGATCACGGACTGCCTGCTGAACCGCCATGAGAAGCCGCTGGAAGGATTCCTGTGCGGGACGTTCCCGGAGTTTTATGAGTATGTAACGCAGCTTCCGGTGATTTAAAGCTTGCGGGAAATCAGGTTCTGTGAAGAATGCGGGAGATGTTAAAAGGGGAAAATCCGCCGGGAAGCCGGCGGGTTTCCCGTATTTTACAGGAAAGTGCGTCCTGTAAAATAAAAAGTTACGGAACAGACCGGAAAGGAGACGGGGATGGAACAAGAACGAAAGGAAGAGGAGAGCAGGCTGGCCGAAGCACGCAGCGGCATGAAAAAATACATGTCCATGGGGCTGATGGCATTTCTTGTCATTGCGGCAAGTATTCTGTTTTTCCTGTTTATTTATAAAATTGATAAAGTGATCAGCGGGATCAAGATGGTTCTGAAGATTCTGGAGCCCATCGTGTTCGGCTTCCTGATTGCCTACATCATGTATCCCATGACGAAGTTTTTTGAAAATGCACTGAAAAATCCTCTTGAAAAGCTGGTAAAAAATCCGGAGCGGGAGGCAAAGCTGCGAAAGGGGCTTGGAATTTTTCTGGCGCTGGTGGTATGGGTCGCTATCGTTGCCGTTTTAATGGTCATGGTTATCCCGGAGCTTTATACCAATATCCGAAATATGGTGGTGACACTGCCGGGCGAGATCCAGGCGACGGCGTCCTGGCTGACAACATTTTTGGAGAGCAAGGGAATTGAGGCCGACATGGTTCAGAATATCAGTGAAAAAGCACTGAATGCGCTCCAGACCTGGATCCAGAGCGGATTTTTAAAGGATTTCAATGTGCTGTTCGGTCGGCTTACCAACGGCATTATCAGCTTTTTCAGTACAACACTGAATATTGTCATCGGCGTGGTTGTTGCGATCTATGTGCTAAATGGACGGAAAACCTTTAAGCGCCAGTCCAAGCAGATCATTTACGCCGTGTTTTCCAGAAAGCATGCGGTGGCAGTCATTGACACGCTGCGGGACAGCAACGAGATCTTTGGCGGTTTCATCGCCGGAAAGCTGGTCGATTCTCTGATCATCGGGATTCTCTGTTTTCTGGTGCTGTCGATCCTGCGTATGCCTTATACAGTGCTGGTAAGCGTGATTGTCGGCGTCACCAATGTGATTCCTTTTTTCGGCCCGTATCTGGGAGCCATTCCCAGTGCGATCCTGATTTTGCTGGCCAGTCCGACCAAGGGTCTGATCTTCATTGTGTTTATTATTATTCTTCAGCAGTTTGACGGGAACATTCTGGGACCGAAGATTCTTGGCCAGTCCACAGGCTTGACGGCGTTCTGGGTTGTGTTTTCAATCCTGTTCTTCGGAGGCCTGTTCGGGATTATTGGCATGCTGATCGGTGTTCCGTTATTTGCTGTAATCTATCGGATCATCGGAAACATTGTGAAATACCGGCTGAACCAGAAAGGCCTGACAGAAATGGCAAAAGAGGGAAATACTGAAAAATCAGCAGAAACTGACAGAAAAATCTGATGCAGGCCTGCTCGGTTTATGGTAAAATAAGAGGAGGCGGAGGTAGCGTATGTTTTGTGAAGAATGTGGGAAAAAGCTTCCGGAGGGTGCAAGGTTCTGTGAAAACTGCGGTGCACCGGTACATCCGGAGGAAACCGTGGACTATGTACCGGAGGAAGCATACAGAGAAAGCCAGCCGGCAGCATGGCAGGAGCAGGGATATCGTGAGCAGGATCAGCGTTATGACTATGAGGGGCAGACGGATGATAGTCAGGTACCATATGGAGACGGGGGACCGGAATATCAGCAGGAACCGTACATGGAGAATCAGCCTGGAAATCCTTATGGCGCTTCTGGCAATCAGCTGTCCGGAAAGCAGAAAAACGGGAAAGGGTCTACGATTGTGATCGTGATCCTCAGTATTGTGACGGTATTACTTCTCGCTGCGTTAGTGGTTCTGGGAATATGGCATTTCGGAGGAAAAAAATCAGCAGATCCGAAAAAACAGACATGGGAAGCTGCTGCAGAAGAAACAACCACGGAGGAAGCTGCAGAAGAAACCTCCGAAACAGAAACATCCGGGCAGGAGAACAGAAAGCCTGAAAATCTTTACGTGGCACCTTCTGTTACCGCAGAGGAAAGCAGTCAGGAAACAACGGCCGGTGTGGCAGAGCAGGAATATATTTTACCGGACAGCAATACTGCCTATTTGACAGAGGCGGATCTTGCAGGGCTGACGAAAGAAGAACTGCGGCTTGCCAGAAACGAGCTGTATGCAAGACATGGAAGAAAATTCAAGGATGAAGGTCTGAACCAGTATTTTTCAGCAAAGTCCTGGTATCATCCGTCCATTGAACCGGACCAGTTCAACGAGAGTGTGTTCAATGAGTACGAGATCGCCAACAGGAAGCTGATTGCCGATTATGAGAAAAAGATGGGGTACTAAGGATCAGGAAGGAAGAACGACAGTATGGAACAGATACGGATTGCAGTGTATGATTCAGATGCTGCATATACAGAACGGTTTTGCGGATATATGGGGGAGGTGCCTGAACGGGCAGAGGTTTTTTACCCGGTGTATGAAAAGCAGGCGCTGGATGACATGATTGCCGGACGTCAGGTGGATGCAGTCCTTGTACCGGAGGAAAGCCGGAAGGAGTATCCTCCGTTTATCGGGGATATTCATGTGGGTTATTTTACCTCACAGCCGGATACCGCAGCGGGAAAGGTGTTCCGCTATCAGTCCAGAAGAAACCTGTTTCAGTCAATTGAGTTATTATTCTCCCAGGAGGATACAGCTGTGAAGATGGTCGTGTTCAGCGGAGCAGGTACTCACACAGGATGTTCTGCCGCAGCAGGCGCCTATGCAGTCCATCTGGCGGCCGGGGAGCAGAAGGTCCTTTATATCAATCTGAACAGCCTGGGCGATGGTACGATGATCTTTCAGGGCGGAAATCCCAGAGATCTTCAGACGCTCTTGGAGCATCTGATCCAGGGGGATGATCCGGAACCGCTGTTTGCATCGATCCTGAACCGTGATGTAAGCGGGGTCTATTTCTTTGATAATGCCAGGATTCCGGCAGGGCTTATGGATGTCGGTGAGGAAACGGCAAAGAGCCTGTTTCGGAAGCTGATCGATGACGGAGAGTTTCGCTACCTTGTGGTGGAGGCAGACTTTGTGCCGACCCATACGGTACTTGCCGCCTGGGAGTGTGCAGACCGCGTGGTGCTTGTCAGCGACGGAACGGCGGCAGCAAACCGGAAATTACAGAAGATCCGCGTACTTCAGGAAGAAAAAGAGCTGGCAGCGGATAAAACGGTATGTTTGTATAACCGGTTCCAGAAACAGACGGGACGGAAGGTTGAAGATCCGGCATTACCCTGTGCCGGGTGTATGGAAGCCCTCCCTCCTGCGGGAACGAGAGCCATTGTGGAAGCACTGGCCGGAAACCCCGTGTGGAACGAGCTTCTCAGGTAACAAGGAAGGGAGCAGAAGGGATAAATGGACAGAATAGAACGACAGGTGGAGACGACCTTTGACGGAATCACCTATCAGATGCTTTTATGTAATGAAATCGAAGGGCTTTTCCGGTTGGAGCTGGACACAGAGGCCGGAGAGGCCAGTTATAATACAGACGGGTTCACGCCTCTTGACCAGATTTTTCCGGGTGATATGCCCAAAAAGGCGGCGGCACAGGTGATCCGCAGTCTGTTAAATGTATGGGTCCATCTGGATGACTACATGATCCCGCGCAATGAGCTGCTTATGAGTATGTCCGACGTCTATGTCAATGACGAGACCGGAGAGATCCGCTGGCTCTGCGGACTCCAGAAGGATTCCAGAAGTGCGGTGGAAAAGCTGCGTCTTCTGATGACTGAGCTTTTGACGGTCATGCAGGGAAATCCGGCACAGAATCAGGAAAACATGAGAATGCTTCTCAACTATGTAAAAGGCGTGAAGCGTGAAACACTGGATCAGTGCAAGGCCATGGCAGATACGTTGCTTTTGCAGGACATTGCAGCAGATTCCATTGAAGCGGCAGCCGCCGAAGAACCGGAGTTTTACGGAGCAGAGCCGGAGGAGCTTGAAGAGCCGGAAACTTCCGGGGAAACCAAAAAGGATGACGGACTGGATATTATGCTTCCCGATGCCTTTGACGCACCGGATGAGGTGGCATATATCATTCAGCTTCGAACCGGTGATGAGATGGCTATCGTTCTGGATGAAACGCTGCTTGGAAAGAGCCAGGATGCGGACTTCTGTATTCCGGACAATCCGGCAGTGAGCCGCCATCATGCCAGTATTTTGATGGACGGAGGCGAGTATTATCTGGTGGATCACAATTCCACCAATGCTACCTATCTAAACGGTATGCGGCTGGATCCCGGCGATGAGTACCGGCTTTGCCACGGAGACGGGTTTGTCCTGGCAGATGAATCCTTTCAGTTTATGATCCGGTAGAAGAATCTGGAAGACAGAACGGAAGCTCCGGTGGATCAGAATATAAAACAAAAGAGGGAGGAAGAGTATGTATTGTAAGTATTGCGGAACCGAGAATGCAGACACATCGAAGTTTTGTAAGGAATGCGGAAAGCTGCTCCGGACGGAGGCACCGAAGCCGGAAGCGGCCGGAGAAGCCCTGGCGCCAGATCAGACGGCGAAAGAGGCCGCACAGGTAAGACCGGGACAGGAGGGGGTACAGCCCAATTTATGCAACCAGAATCCTTATGGACAGAATGTTGGCGGACAGGGTGGACCTCAATCCAATCCTTATCAGCAGAACAGCATTGGACAGAACGGTGCTCAGGTGAATTCACCTAATCAGAATCCATATAATCAGAATTCATACAATCAGAATTCATACAATCAGAATTCATACAATCAGAATCCATATAACCAGAATTCATACAATCAGAATCCATATAACCAGAATCCCTATAACCAGAAGCCGTACGGACAGGCGAATGCCGCTTCGGATGGTCATGGAATGGGAGTTCCGAAGAAAAAGAAGAGTAAGAAGCCGCTGGTTATCACACTTGTGATTGCAGTTCTGGTGGCAGTTATCGGTAGCTTTGTATTTCTTGGAATCCGTGCCGGGAGCACCTCTGCACCGATCAAGCAGTTTGAGCGCAGTATGAAGAGCGGAGACTGGGGAAAGCTGTACAGCAGTATTTACTGGGGCGAAGATATGGACAATTACCAGACAAAGTCAGAGTTCATCGATTCCATGGATGAATCGGTTTCTTCTCTGGTTGCCATGGTATCGACCTTTTCCGGTATGAAATTTGAGATACAGGACGAGGGACTGAGTTATACCGGAAGCGACGGACTTACAAGAAAAGATGTGACGGTGACTATGAAGGTGAGTATTTTTGGAACCGATCAGGAAGAGAACCTTGATCTCACTCTGGTAAAAGCAGGAAAGAAATTTGGAATGTTTCCCACCTGGAAGATTGATGCATCATCTATGGGAGAGTTTTTTTAAAACAAAAGGAGGATATGATTATGGCAAAGTTTTGTAGTCAGTGCGGAAGACCGCTGAAGGACGGTGAGGTATGCACCTGTCAGACGGGTGGAGCGCAGGCACCGGAGCAGGCGGCTGCACCGGAGCAAGTGAAGGAGGCCGGAGCGGCACAGACGCAGGGAAGCTCTTACGGAGCACCGAACGGCCAGGCGCAGGGACATCCTTACGGAGCATCGAACGGCCAGACGCAGGGACATCCTTACGGAGCACCGAACGGCCAGGCACAGGGAAATCCTTACGGAGCATCGAACGGCCAGGCACAGGGAAATCCTTACGGAGCATCGAACGGCCAGGCACAGGGAAATCCTTACGGAGCACCGAGCGGCCAGGCACAGGGACATCCTTACGGAGCACCGAACGGCCAGGCACAGGGGCATCCTTACGGAGCACCAAATGGTCAGGCACAGGGGCATCCTTATGGAGCACCAAATGGTCAGGCACAGGGACATCCTTATGGTCAGGCACCGTATGGACAGCCGGGTAATCAGCCTGGTCAGGCACCGAAAGCGCCCAGTGCTGCCGGTGTTTATATGAAAGGACTCTGGGGAACCATTCTGGATTCCTGGAAAAAACCGGCTGCAACCTTAAGTGAGATGACAAAAGCAGGAAAACCGGCTGTAATCTTCGGAGCACTGGGTGCACAGCTTTTGTTCTTCTGCCTGATTTTCATGTTCTTCGGAATTAAGGTAAACTCTGCTGTCTCAAGAGCGACCGGTGGCTATCTTTCTTATAAGGTTGTAAGTACACCCATGCTGTTTTTTGGTGCACTTCTTGGAGGTGCTGCAGTGCTTGCTGTATGGGGCGCATTGGCGATGGCCTTTGGTAAAAAACCCATGAGTTATATGCAGGGTCTTGGAGTTGCCGCAGCGAAGGCGCTGGCACAGCTTCCCTTTACTGCAGTGACTGCGCTGTTTGTCCTGATCTTCCCGCTGACCAGCGGTTACAGCGTCAATGGAGTTCCCTTTGCTCTGGCATTCCTGATCTACAGTGCCGGAAATCTGCTGTCCTATTTTTTTGTTCCGGCAGCAATGGATCCGTTCCTGCCAGAGGATAAGGATAAGCGAGTATGGAAACTGTTCCTTCTGTTCCTGCTGAACCTGATCGCAACCTATATCATCACGTTCATCTTCGGTCTGATGGTGGGCAGCAGCCTGGCAAGCCTGCTGTAAAGGGCATCAGAACAACCACTGCCCGGAAAAACTGAGTGGACAGACCGGCAGCAGGATTTGATGCGGAATAATTAAAAATTGAATTGAGAATTAACGAAAGCTGTTCTTTGTGCGGAGACGTATGGAGGGCAGCTTTTTGTTATGGAAATTTACGAATAAAAAAGATTGACCGGTATGGAAAAAAAGTAACCTTACATATGGAAAACCGAAAGATAAAGACAGATACGGAAATCTGTGAAAAAAAGAACAATTTCTGCGGATTTCATGGAATTTTCCGGTTGAAATCAAGGGGATAGAGTGTTAGAATAAACTGGATAGCATGTGCGAAAAATGTCGTCATGCGGCAGGAAAGGTAAGGAGGAAAAGACATGTTCAAGATTCTGAGAGCGGAACATCTGACAGAAAATATCATTCTGATGGATGTAGAAGCAAAGCGAGTAGCAAAGTCTTGTCTGCCTGGACAGTTTATTATTGTCAGACTGGATGAGAAGGGGGAAAGAATCCCGTTAACGATCACAGACTATGATAGAGAAAAGGGTACGGTTACGATCGTATTCCAGCCGATCGGCGCCTCTACCCATAAATTTGCGCAGTTAAAGGCCGGAGATTCCTTTATGGATTTCGTTGGTCCTCTGGGACATCCGTCCGAGCTCATCACAGATGATGTGGAAGAGACCAAGAAGAAAAAGATCTTATTTGTTGCCGGCGGTGTGGGAACAGCTCCCGTATATCCCCAGGTAAAATGGCTCCATGAGCATGGCATCGATGCAGATGTAATCGTTGGTGCAAAGACCAAGAGCCTGCTGATCATGGAAGAAGAGTTAAAGAAGGTTGCCGGAAATCTGTATATCACAACCGATGACGGAAGCTATGGCAGAAGCGGTATGGTAACCAAGGTGATCGAGGATCTCGTTGCAGAAGGAAAGCATTACGATGTATGTGTTGCCATCGGACCGATGATCATGATGAAATTCTGCTGCCTGACCACACAGAAGCTGGGAATCCCTACGATTGTCAGCATGAACCCGATCATGGTAGACGGTACCGGTATGTGCGGAGCCTGTCGTCTGACAGTAGGCGATGAAGTGAAGTTCGCCTGTGTAGACGGACCTGAGTTTGATGGCCATAAGATCAACTTTGATGAGGCAATGAAGCGTCAGGCTATGTATAAGACCGCTGAGGGAAGAGCACTTCTTGCATTCCAGGAGGGCGAGACTCATCATGGCGGATGCGGACAGTGCGGAGGTGACAAATAATGGAAGGATTAAAAAGAGTACCGGTAAGGGAGCAGGCTCCCCAGGTAAGAGCAGCCAACTTTGAAGAGGTTTGCTTGGGTTATAATAAAGAAGAAGCGATTGAAGAGGCAAAGCGCTGCTTACAGTGCAAAAAGCCCATGTGTTCTCAGGGATGTCCGGTATCCATTAATATCCCCGGATTTATCCATGAGATCGTAGAGGAGAATTTCGAGGCAGCATATCAGATCCTGTCCGAGTCCTCTTCCCTGCCTGCTGTATGCGGCCGTGTATGCCCGCAGGAGAGCCAGTGTGAGGGAAAATGTATCCGCGGCAAGAAGGGTGATCCGGTTGCCATCGGCAAGCTGGAGCGTTTCGTAGCTGACTGGGCAAGAGAAAACGGAATCAAGCCCAAGAAGGCAGAGAAGTCAAACGGAAAGAAAGTCGCTGTTATCGGTTCCGGTCCGTCCGGACTTTCCTGTGCAGGCGACCTGGCAAAGCTTGGCTATGAAGTGACGATCTTCGAGGCACTCCATGAGGCAGGCGGCGTGCTTACATACGGAATTCCGGAATTCCGTCTTCCCAAGGACAAGGTTGTAAAGCCTGAGGTTGAAAATGTTCAGTCTCTCGGTGTAACCATTGAGAAGGATGTTATCGTCGGCAAGTCCGTAACCATTGACGAGCTGTTAAATGAAGAAGGCTTTGATGCCGTATTCATCGGTTCCGGTGCCGGTCTCCCGATGTTCATGGGAATCCCCGGAGAGAACGCAAACGGCGTATTCTCCGCAAACGAGTACCTGACAAGAAGCAACCTGATGAAAGCAAGACTGGATGACTATGCAACTCCCATGCCGGAGAGCAAGAAGGCAGTCATCGTCGGCGGAGGAAACGTGGCAATGGATGCTGCAAGAACCGCGCTCCGTCTTGGTGCTGAGACTCATATCGTATACAGAAGAAGTGAAGCGGAGCTTCCTGCAAGAGCAGAGGAAGTTCATCATGCAAAAGAAGAAGGAATTATCTTCGATCTTCTGACCAACCCGGTTGAGATCCTCGCAGATGACAAGGGCTGGGTAAGAGCAGTACGCTGCGTAAAGATGGAGCTGGGCGAGCCCGATGCTTCCGGAAGACGTCGTCCTGTACCGATTGAAGGCTCCGAGTTCGAGATTGAGTGTGATGCAGTGATCATGTCCCTCGGTACTTCTCCGAACCCGCTGATCTCCTCTACCACAAAGGGTCTTGAGATCAATAAGAAGAAATGTATCGTTGCTGAGGCAGATACCGGTAAGACAAGCAAAGACGGCGTTTACGCCGGTGGCGATGCCGTAACCGGTGCAGCGACCGTAATCCTGGCGATGGAAGCAGGCCGTGCCGGTGCAAAGGGAATTCATGAATTCCTGTCCAAATAAGGAGGAACTATGGTTAAGCATATCGTAAGCTGGAAATTTAAGCCCGAGGTAACCGAAGAGCAGAGAACAGCCATTGCGGCTGATTTTGAAAAGCGTCTGTTAGAGGTAAAGAAAGCAGCAGCCGGAGTGATTGATGTAAAGGTGATCGCACCGCCTCTGCCGACAAGCTCTGTGGATCTTGTTCTTGACGGAACCTTTGAGACAGCAGAAGCTCTGGCGGCATATCAGGTACATCCCGGTCATGTAGAAGCGGTCGGAGCCTGTGTGAAACCGTATTTGACAGACCGTACCTGCTGTGACTACGAAGTATTATAACCATATGAAACGGAACCTGTGCTTATCAGGTTCCGTTAAGGCGCTCCCGATTATGGAGGCGCCTTTTGTAACAGAAAATCTCGGGGGAGTTTTCTGTTATACAAAGAATATGAATATGTAAGAACATATTTTTCAGGGGAATGAATAAAAAACAAATGGATATAAAACGAAAGGAGAAGAAAGTATGTTAGAACAGTTAAAGGAAGAGGTTTACCGCGCCAATATGGAGCTGCCGGCTCACGGCCTGGTGGTTTATACCTGGGGAAATGTAAGTGCCATCGACCGGGAAAGCGGTCTGGTAGTGATTAAGCCCAGCGGCGTAAACTATGCAACCATGAAGCCCGAAGATATGGTAGTTGTGGATCTGGATGGAAAGGTTGTGGAAGGAAAGCTCCGCCCGTCATCGGATACACCGACCCACGTGGAGCTTTACAAGGCCTTCGAGGGCATCGGCGGTGTGGTTCATACCCATTCTGCATGGGCGACCTCCTGGGCACAGGCCGGAAGAGGCATTCCCTGCTACGGAACGACTCATGCCGATTATTTTTACGGAGAGATCCCCTGTGCCAGGGTTCTGACACCGGAAGAGGTGGAGGAAGCTTATGAGAAGAATACCGGAAAGGTGATCATCGAGGCATTTGAGGGCCGCGATCCGTTATCCTGCCCCGGTGTGCTCTGCACCAGCCATGGACCATTTACCTGGGGAAAAAATGCAGCGGAGGCTGTTCATAATGCAGTTGTCCTGGATGAGGTTGCCAAGATGGCGGCACAGACGGAGATGATCAATCCCAAGATCCGTCCGGCGGTTCAGTATGTTCAGGATAAGCATTATTACCGCAAGCATGGTGCAAACGCATACTACGGTCAGAAGTAAGCATTTACGGAAAACGAAAGCAGGCCGGATAAGACCGAAAATAAAAGCAGGCCGGATAGGCTGAAAACGAAATGAAGGCGGCAGGCTTGCCGGAATAAAGAAACTCCTCTTTGCAGATACTAGGAAAAACTGCAGAGAGGAGTTTTTTTTGATGGAGGATCACAAAAGCCCTTATGGGAAAAACGGAGCAGGATCGCAGAAAGAGTCGAAGCGTCTTTCTCAGAGTCTGGAAGAAAACAGGAGCTGGTTTCATAAACTGTTACGGGTGGATCAGAATTTTGATGTAATCTGCCGCAGCATTACCATCGGAGGACGGCAGGCGTGTGTTTATCTGATTGACGGCTTCACCGAAAATTCAGTTCTTCAGCGTGTGCTGCAGTATCTGGGAAGCGTGGAAGCAGATAGGATGCCGGGAACAGCAGAGGCGTTTGCAAAACGGCACCTTCCCTATGGTCAGGTTGGTGTTCTGCAGGACACGGAGCAGATCATAACGCAGCTCCTGATGGGAATCACGGTTCTGATCATAGACGGCTATGATTCGGCTTTTACGATGGACTGCCGCGATTATCCGGCAAGGAGCGTGGAGGAGCCCGGAAAGGAGAAGGTGCTCCGTGGCTCCAGAGACGGGTTTGTTGAGACGCTGACCCTGAATACAGCAATGATCCGGCGGCGGATCCGAGACCCGAAGCTGACGGTGGAGATCACCCAGGCAGGGAAGACCTCCCATACCGACATTGCCATTTGCTATATGAAAGGGAGAGTCGATGAAGCACTGCTCTGTCAGATCAAGGAGCGGATCGGCGGGATCCGGGCAGATGCACTGACCATGAACCAGGAAAGTCTGGCAGAATGTATTTATCCTCACAAATGGTATAATCCTTTTCCGAAATTTAAATATTCGGAGCGGCCGGATACTGCGGCTGCGCATCTGCTGGAGGGAAACATCATTATTCTGGTGGATACCTCACCGGCGGCTATGATCCTGCCATCTTCGATGTTTGACATTATCGAGGAGGCGGATGACTTTTATTTTCCGCCGCTGACCGGAACATACCTGCGTTTGTCCCGTATGACCATCTCTGTACTTGGTGTATTTCTGACTCCCATATGGCTGCTGCTCATGCAGAATCCGGACTGGATCCCGAATTCTCTGGAATTCATTAAGGTACGGGACACGGTGAATGTTCCGTTGATCTGGCAGCTCCTGATCCTGGAATTTTCCATTGACGGTCTGCGCCTGGCCGCACTCAACACGCCAAGCATGCTCAGTACGCCGTTAAGCGTTATTGCGGCGCTGGTGGTTGGAGAGTTCGCTGCAAACTCAGGCTGGTTTAATTCGGAAACGATGCTTTACATGGCCTTTGTAGCATTATCCAATTATACCCAGTCCAGCTTTGAGCTTGGCTATGCATTAAAATTCATGCGTCTGCTCCTGCTGGTTCTGACTGCGGCGCTGGACCTCTGGGGGTTTCTCATCGGAACACTGATATTCATCTGTTCGATCGTATTTAATAAGACTATTTCAGGAAAAAGCTATATTTATCCGCTGATCCCGTTCAGTCTGAAGGAGCTGAAGCGGCGTCTTTTCCGGGCAAGACTGACACCGAATGAACGGGAAAGCTGATGTCCGAAAGACCAAATGAGAATCAGTCTCAACAGTTATTGACAAACATTATCAACTAAAATACAATAATATCATTATAATATGCTTCAGCAGGAGGAAACCATGACATTAACAGAAGGAAACATCGGAGGGGTTTATCTGGTGACGGGAATGAAATTACAGGAATCCATTACCAGACGGCTGGAAGCCCTTGGTATGAATGAAAAAACGAAGCTGACCATTCTGGAAAAGAAAAAGAAGGGAGCTTCGATCATCCGGCTCCGCGGTACAAGGCTGGCGCTCGGGCGTCCGATCACGGATGGAATTCTTGTAATTCCCCAATCGGAAGGGAACGAATTTCAGAAGCAGAATGGAGCAGAGGCCGGAACATATAGCAGCAAAGCAGCATCAAAGGAGGGCGGGGACTTATGATCAGACGAAGATCCTGCTGTGCACGGCCTGAGATGCAGACACAGGAAATCAGAACAGAGACTCAGAACGGACCGGAGATCACGGTAGCGTTTGTAGGAAATCCCAATTGCGGTAAGACAACCCTGTTTAATGCACTGACGGGGGCAACGCTGAAGGTCGCTAACTGGCCGGGAGTTACCGTGGAACGGGTAGAGGGCGAGGCGAAATACAAGGATCAGAGAATCCGCGTGATTGATCTTCCCGGTATTTACAGCCTGACCTCATACAGCATCGAGGAAAAGGTTTCGAGAAAGTGCGTAATGGATGAGAAGGTGGATGTGATCATCAATGTGGTGGATGCATCCAGTCTGGAACGAAATCTGTATCTGACACTCCAGCTTCTGGAGCTGGGGAAACCATTGATTTTGGCCCTCAATATGATGGATATCGTGGAGGAGCGGGGCATGGAGATCGATCTGCACCGGCTTCCGGAAATGCTGGGAAATATTCCGGCGATTCCGGTGTCCGCCAGAAAACGGACCGGTCTGGAGGTTCTGCTCCATGCAGTTGTCCATCACAGTGAAGAAACACCGGACATTACAGGAATTCGTTATTCCCGTGGATTAGAGGCGAAAATCGGAAAAATCTCAGAGGCGTTGGAGACAACCTATGGGAAGCTTCCCAATGTTCGATGGACTGCAATTAAGGAACTGGATTTTGATGAGGTGATCCGGGAAGAATATCCCCTCGACCTTCCGCAGGTGCTGGATCGTTCCTACGAGAAGCAGATCATCAGTGAAAAATACGATTACATAGAAGAGGTTATGGAAGAATGTATGGTGAATCGGGAGCGGAAAGCAGCTCTGACGGAAAAGGCAGACCGGATCCTGACTCATCCGTTCTGGGGTGTGCCGGTCTTCCTTGTGATCCTGGCGGCTGTATTTTTCCTGACCTTTACGGTAGGTGATTTCCTGAAGGGCTATTTTGAACTGGGGCTGGAGGGGATTTCCGGACTGGTACGGCATGGATTGGAGGCAATCGGGACTGCCGGATGGCTGAAGTCTCTGATCGTAGACGGTATTATCGCCGGCGTAGGAGGGATTTTAACGTTTCTGCCTAACATCTTTATTCTGTTTCTGGCGCTGGCGTTTCTGGAGGATTCCGGCTATATGGCCAGAGTGGCTTATGTCATGGACGGGATCATGGGAAAGGTCGGTCTTTCCGGAAAGGCATTTCTTCCGATGGTTCTGGGCTTCGGCTGTACTGTTCCGGCGGTTATGGCAACGAGAGCGCTGGAAAGTGAGCAGGACCGGAAACGGACGATCCTGATCACGCCGTTTATGTCCTGCTCGGCGAGACTGCCTGTTTATGTGCTGTTTGCCAGTGTGTTTTTCGGAAAATATGCCATGATTGCGGCGTATTCTCTTTATGTGATCGGGGTTCTGGCGGCGATTGTGATTGCACTGGTCGTTAACCGGATCCGTCCCAAGGCCCTGGAGCATGCGCTTTTGATCGAACTGCCGGAGTATAAGACGCCAAATGCCAGAACCATTGCCATCTACGTATGGGAGAAGGTGAAGGATTATCTGACAAAGGCTGGGACAACGATCTTTGTTGCCTCGATCATCCTGTGGTTCTTATTAAACTTCGGAATTCATGGCATGGTGACAGATGTATCGGAAAGCTTCGGTGCGGCGATCGGTCATGCACTTGTTCCGTTCCTTGCACCGGCAGGACTGGGATTCTGGCAGGTGGCAGTGGCACTGATCAGCGGGTTATCCG
Source organism: Candidatus Paralachnospira sp. LCP21S3_A2 (assembly GCF_052118925.1). Lineage (NCBI taxonomy): Bacteria > Bacillati > Bacillota > Clostridia > Candidatus Paralachnospira > Candidatus Paralachnospira sp. LCP21S3_A2. The sequence continues at coordinate 289,760 of NZ_JBQKGG010000001.1, read as the reverse complement.
CAAAAGAAGTGGTGGTTTCCAGCTGTTCGGTTCTGTTCGGAATCAGCAGCATCAACTCTGCGGAAGGAATGACAGCGCTTCACGGTGCGCTGGGAGCGATCGGATTCGGACGGCTCAATGCCTATTGCTTCATGCTGTTCTGCCTGCTGTATACGCCCTGTGTGGCGGCAATCGCCACCATAAAGCGCGAGACCAGATCCTGGAAATGGACCCTTGGGATGGTAGTGTTCCAGCTTCTTGCAGCATGGGGAGCGGCAGTGCTTGTATATCAGGTTGGAAGCTTATTGTAAAAATACCCGTTAAAGTAAAAGAAGAGAAGCTGCGGCAGGAACGATGTTCCCAATGCAGCTTCTCTTTTGTACGGTCTTTTTTGCAGATCGTGTGTTACACTTCCAGCTTCATATCTCCGTCTTTAATCCAGCCCTTTTTCCGCATGAACCAGGAGATGACCCAGGCGAGTACACCAGGCAGGATAAAGTGGAGCAGGACGATCTTTAACAGAACAATGGCCGCGCCCTCGGTGGCTGTCATGGTCTGGAAGGTCATGATCTGACCGACCAGTCCGGCGGTTCCCATACCGGAGCCTACCGGATTATTGGTCATGTGGAAGACCAGGGTGGAAACCGGGCCGAGGATGGCACTGGTAATGATCGCCGGGAGCCAGATGATCGGCTTCCTTACGATATTGGGAACCTGGAGCATGCTGGTGCCGATTCCCTGTGCAAAGAAACCGCCGATTTTATTTTCTTTATAGCTGGCAACGGCAAAGCCGATCATGTTGGCGCAGCAGCCGACGGTGGCGGCTCCGGCGGAGAGACCGGCAAGGCTTAAAGAAACACCCAGAGCAGCAGAGCTGATGGGGAGGGTTAAGATCATGCCCATGAGGACGGATACGATAATACCCATTAAGAACGGCTGCTGTTCGGTTCCCCAGTTGATCAGGGCACCGAGAGAGTTCATGAATGCGGAGATGGGCGGACTGAAGATCAGGCCGACCACGGAACCGGCGATGATGCAGACAATGGGAGTTAAGACAATGTCCAGCTTGGTCTTTCCGGCAATGAGATGTCCGAGTTCAATGCCCACATAAGCGGCGATGAATGCACCGAGAGGCTCACCGGGGCCGGTAAGTACGATACTGCCTTCTACCAGAACCTGTCCGGCAAGGATTTTTCCGGCAAAGGCCCCTACCATACCGGTCGTTGCAGCGGAGAGCACCACCAGGGGGCTTTCCTTGAATTTACAGGCAACGCCGCAGCCAATTCCCGCACCGGTCATTGCTGCCGCCATTTTTCCAAAGAAGAAGAGATAGTTTCCGACTGTTCCGCCGATGAGGGTTCCAATCTGCTGGATGATGGTTCCCACGATCAGGGTGGAGAACAGTCCCGTGGCCATTCCACTCAGGCCGTCAATAAACAGCCGGTTCAGCCATTTTTTCATAAGATACCGCCTTTCCTCTGCATATAGAGTGTAAAATATTTTATATCATCTGTCTTGTCACAAGATAACCAAAACTATAACATAAAATGAAGGAAGGCGCAAGTGTTTTTGATTTTGAAATAGAAGTTCTGTACCGGCTGACTGGCCTGGTGGAGCCGTGCCCGGAATTTGACAGACTTTTCAAATATCTTTTCGTTGACGCCTGTAAAATATCTATGGTATACTTGTAATTATAGAAAAACAGTACGGGAGGGGCTTGAATCTATGAGAAAACAGACGACCAGAAACCTGAGACGTGCCGCAGCCATTGGTCTGGCGGGGCTTATGCTGTTCGTTACAGGATGCGGAAAAAAGAAGGTGGAAGAAACGACCATCGCAGAGACGACAAAGGCACCGGAGACGCTTCCTCCGCCCACAACAGCTGCGGAGACAGAGCCGGAAACAGAGGCACACCCGGAGGGAATGGTGCGAAGCTATCTGACCGGACAGTGGGTTCCGGAGGAGATCGGAACGAGACGTCCGGCGGCGGTCATGATCAGTAACGTAAAGGTGGCGCAGCCCACCTACGGACTCAGTGCGGCGGACGTGGTTTATGAGACGCCGGGAGAGGCCAGTGCCGTCCGGTTTGTAGCATTTTTCGAGCAGTATGATGACTTAAAGGAAATCGGATCGATCCGCAGTGCCAGAACGTACCATGCGGTGATCCAGCAGGAATTTCAGTCGGTGTTTTTCCATTATGGTCAGTGTGAATATGCAAGACCGTACCTGGAGGGCGGGATGTGCGACTGCGTCAACGGTGTGACCGGAGCCAGCGAATGGGCGTTCCACAGCATGTCCGGAAGAGAAAAGCCCCATCATCATTTCACCAGCGGCGACGAGATGAAATATGCCATTGAAAAAATGGGCTATTCCAATGAATATTCGCCGGATTATCAGGGGCATTATCAGTTTGTGGATGACGGAGAGTCCCCGGTCATGAAAGATGCGGCACCGGCCAACAAGGTGTCGGTGGGATATGTGTCTAACAAGCCCTGGTTTGAATACAACGCTGAGAACGGCCTGTATTACCGGTATCAGTTTGAAGCCCCTCATGTGGATGTGGGAAATAATGATGTGCAGCTTGCTTATAAGAACATTCTGATCCAGGTCTGCGATTATGAGCATTACTACGATACCGATTACCTGAACATTAATCTCTGGGGAGAGGGCGTCGGCCAGTATATCACTGACGGAAAGGTAATTCCCGTGACCTGGAGGAAGGATGGCGAATGGGGCATTACCCGTTACTATGATGCGGAAGGAAATGAGATCAAGCTGAACCAGGGACGCACCTGGGTCTGCATCGTGCGGACTGAGCGGGCCAACCGGGTTGTAATCGAGTAAAAGAAAGAAGTACAGAAACGCCAGTTCCGGCAATCCGGTTCCGGCGTTTCTTTATCTCCTGTATATAGAAAAAAATATTTATATATAGAAAAAAATCTATTGACGGCATATAATTTTTTCTATATACTGAACTCAGAAAGAAAAAACGGAAACAGGAATCGGAAAAGGAGGAACTCGTTATGCGGTATACAGAACTGGATACCCCATCGTTACTGGTTGACCGGGAAATTTTACTTCGGAACCTGAAGGAAATGCAGGATTACGCGGATGAGAATCATGTGATGCTCCGGCCTCATACCAAGACCCATAAGATGCCGGAAATCGCGAAGCTTCAGATGGAGCAGGGAGCCTGCGGAATTGCAGTGGCAAAGATCGGGGAAGCAGAGGTTATGGCGGAGTATGGCCTGACGGATATTTTTATCGCCAATGAGCTGATTGGAGTTCAGAAGTTCCGGAGGATCGCAGCGCTGGCAAAAAAGATCCGAATTGCGTTTGGCGTGGATACGCCCTGCCAGGTGACGCAGGCAGAAGAGGTCTTTGCGGCAGAAGGTGTGGACGCAGAGGTCCTCATCGAGATCGAGGTAGGCGAGAACCGCTCCGGAATCATCGGGGAATCCGATTTCCTGGAGCTGCTGGACACGATCAAAGGCTGTGAACATGTGAAATTTAAGGGGATCTTTTCCCATGACGGAAACTGCTACCGGGCGCCCAGCGTGGAGGCCTGTCTGGAGATTTCCAGAAATGCCCAGGCAAGAACCCTTCAGTTTGCGGATCTGGCAAAGCAGCACGGAATGCCCTGTGAGACGGTAAGCTACGGTTCGACTCCGCCCTTTACCTGTCATGGACCGATCCTTCCCGGCATTACAGAGCTCCGCCCCGGAACGTATGCATTCATGGATGCGGCGCAGGCTCATGCGGTGGGAACCTTTGACCACTGTGCGGCAACGGTGCTGGCGTCGGTCATCAGCCGCCCTACGAAGGAGCGTGTGATCCTCGATGTGGGAGCCAAGGGCCTGACCATGCAGCAGCGCACCGAGGGTATCTGCTTCGCACCGGGAAAGGGATTATTATATGAAGATCCGGAAATCTGTATCAGCGGAATGTTTGATGAGCATGCCATAATCTTAAACGAGGCGTTTCGGGAGAAGACTTCGGTTGGCGACAAGGTCCGGGTGATCCCGGTTCATATCTGTCCGGTCTGCAACCTGTATGACAGGGCATATCTGATCTCCGGAGATGAAGTGGTAAAGGAGCTTCCCATCGCCTGCCGCGGAAAGCTTCAGTAAGGAGACAGGTATGAAAGACAGCTTAAGGCCTTATGTACCCATGGCGGATATGCTGGCAGAGACCTTCGGTGCGGACTGTGAGGTGGTACTCCATGACCTGGACGACCCGGAGCATTCGGTGGTCTATGTGGCGAATGGCTCCGTTACCGGACGGCAGGTGGGAGAGAGCTTTGACCAGCTGGTGCGCCAGGTGATCCTGGCAAAAAATTTAAAGGAAAGCTTTGTTTCCAACTATTATTTTACGGCGAAAAACGGAAAGAGGATCCGTTCCTCGACCCTGCTTATCAAGAGTCCGGACGGCGGTCTGGAGGGGGCTCTCTGCATCAACCTGGATACCGGCCGGATCACGGCACAGATGGAGTTTCTTCAGTCCATGATGCCGGGCTGGAACCAGATGAAACCGGTATCGGAGACGGAGGCGGAAAAGGATGAGCATATTTCCGTCATGATCGAGCATCTCATGGACCGGATTCTGGGCGACAGCGACATGGTGCGTCTGACCCGCGAGGAACGGATTGCCAAGATCCGCTTTATGGACAACAAAGGGATTTTTTTGATGAAGGGAAGCGTGGAAAAGGCGGCGGAAAAGCTGGGGGTCAACAAGGTGACCATTTACAGCTATCTGGACGAGGTTCGAGGAAAACGAGGAAAGCAGGAGGAAAAGGAATGAAACCAGTGATCTTACAGACGAAACGGAAAAATCCCGGCCATTATGTGCCCGGCATGATCTCCGGCGGCATGCTTTATGTTTCCGGCCAGCTTCCGGTGAATCCTGATACGGGAGAGATGGCCTGTGGCCTGCGTGAACAGACAAAGCAGGCGCTGGCCAATGTGGAAGCGGTACTGACGGCGGCAGGCTGTACAAAGGAGCAGGTGGTCCAGTGCCGCGTGTATGTGTCCGATGTGACATACTGGGACGAGGTAAATCAGGTTTATGCGGAGTTTTTCGGCGCTCATAAGCCGGCCCGTGTCATTGTTCCCACCAGAGAGCTGCATCACGGCGCGCTGGTAGAGATCGAGGCAATGGCGGAGCTTTCCGGAGAATAAGGAGGTTTTTATGAAGTATCAGTACAGGTGTACGAAATGCGGAAAAGAAGCATCGGTGACAACGAGAAAGGCAGCCTGCGAGTGCGGCGGCCTGTGGAAGCTGGAATATGAGCTTCCGGCTTTCAGCCTGGACGGCATCGACAAGACTCAGTGGAATCTGTTCCGCTACCGGAGGTTCATGGCAGTGGATGAGGACAGCTGGCAGGACATCACCCTGGGAGAGGGCATGACTCCGGTGATACGGTTTGATGAAAACGTGCTGCTTAAAATGGATTATTTCATGCCGACCCTGTCCTTTAAGGACCGCGGCGCTGCGGCACTGGTGGCACACTGCAAGTCGATCGGTGTGAACAGGGTGGTTCAGGACAGCAGCGGAAACGGCGGAAATGCGGTGGCGGCATACTGTGCCAGGGCAGGAATCGACTGTGAGATCTTTGTGCCGGAGGGAACCTCCCCCAAGAAGATCGACCTGGTGCGTGCCTATGGAGCCATTTGTACGGTCGTGCCCGGAAACCGCGACCACTGTGCCGATGTATGCAGGGAAAAGGTGGAAACGGACGGAATTTATTATGCAAACCATGTCTACAACCCGTTCTTCTATGAGGGAACCAAGACGTATATTTATGAGATATACGAGCAGCTGGGACGGATCCCGGAGCATCTGGTGATCCCTGTGGGCAACGGGACCCTGTTCTTAGGCAGCATCTTCGCCCTGGAGCATCTGCTGGAAAGTGGAGTGATCGATCATATGCCTCAGATCATCGCTCTTCAGAGTGAGAAGTGTGATCCGCTTCTTCAGGCGGCCGAGCAGGGACAGGAAGCGCCGGTTTCTGTAAGGCCGGAGCCGACCATTGCCGAGGGAATCGCCATTGGAAAGCCCATGCGCGGAGAACAGATCCTTGCTCTTGCAAGGAAGCATGGCGTGCGTTTTGTCCATGCACCGGAGGATCAGATTCTGGAAGCAAGAAGGACCCTGGCCAGAAGCGGGATTTACTGCGAGCATACCACTGCAGCCAACTATGCGGCTTATCTGGAATACTGCCGCCGGTACGGAACGGCAGAAGACTGTCTCATTACCATGTGCGGCGCCGGCTTAAAGTCCGATCATTAAGCGGTGATGAGGAAATGAAGTACCGGATGGCCGTTTATGATCCGAAAAATCCGGTGCAGATCCAATCTCTGAGGATAGAAAAAGACCCTCCTGCATATACTGTACCAGCAGATGCAGGAGGGATTTTTATGGACCATTTTCAGGTGTACAAGGACATTGAAGCAAGGACCGGAGGGGAAATCTATCTCGGGGTGGTGGGGCCGGTGCGGACAGGAAAGTCCACGTTTATCCGGCGGTTTATGGAGCTTTTGGTCATCCCGCAGATCGCGGATCCTAACGAGCAGGTGAGGGCCAGAGATGAGCTTCCACAGGCGGCGGCCGGAAAAACCATCATGACCACGGAGCCGAAATTTATTCCCAAGGAGGCGGTTCCCGTCCAGGTAGGAGAGGCGGATGTAAAGGTCCGGCTTATCGACTGTGTGGGCTTCATGGCGGAAGGAGCCGCCGGACATATTGAAAATGATGAGGAGCGGCTGGTGAAAACGCCGTGGTTTGATTATGAGATTCCCTTCACCCAGGCGGCGGCCATTGGGACGGAAAAGGTGATCCGGGATCATTCTACCATCGGCATTGTGGTGACCACTGACGGTTCCTTTGGGGAGATCCCGCGAAACGGATACATAGAAGCAGAAACTCAGACTGTGGAGGAGCTGAAGGAGCTTGGAAAGCCATTTGTGGTGCTGTTAAATACGGTGAAGCCCTATTCGGAGGAAGCCAAACGACTGACATCGGAGCTATCGGCTCAGTATCTGGTCCCGGTGCTTCCGGTCAACTGTGAACAGCTGAAAAAAGACGATATTACGAGAATCCTGGGAACGGTACTCGATGAATTTCCGGTTTCTGAGGTGGACTTTTTCCTGCCTAAATGGGCGGAGCTATTGCCTGCTGATCACTGGCTCAAGTCAAAGCTTCTGGACCGGGCCAGGCAGCTGATGGGAGAGCTTACGCTCATGCGGGATCTCCAGACGGCCTTTCCCGGTGAGGAGACGGCTCCGATCCGACAGATGCAGGTGCGCCAGGCAGATTATGCTGACGGAACGGTGACGGTGGATGTGGCCCTGGAGGAATCGGTTTATTATCAGATCCTCAGCGATTATTCCGGCCTTTCCATCGACAGTGAATATACGCTGATGGGTATGCTAAAGGAATACGCCGGAATCCGCGCCGAGTATGAAAAGACCAGCCATGCCATGGACGAAGTCCGCCGGAAGGGCTACGGTGTGCTCATGCCGGGACGGGACGAGATCGTGCTGGACGATCCGGAGGTGATTCGCCACGGAAACAAATTCGGTGTCAAAATCCGTGCCCAGGCGCCCTCGGTGAATCTGATTCGTGCTGTCATCGAGACGGAGCTGGCGCCCATCGTCGGTGACGAGAAGCAGGCGGAGGATCTGATTGCTTATATTAAGGAAAACAGCAGGGAAAGCAAGGAGGGCGTCTGGAGCACCAGCATCTTCGGAAAATCCATTGAACAGATCGTCATGGACGGCATGGAAGCCAAGATCGCCCAGATGACGGATTCCTGCCAGCAAAAGCTCCAGGATACCCTGCAGAAGATCATCAATGATTCCAATGGGGGAATGGTGTGTATTATTATTTGATCCCCCAGGGTGAAAAAGTCGAAGCCCCAAGGCAGGCTTGCCTGCATGAGGGGCTTTGACCTTGGAACCCGCCAAAACATGAGTAGGGAGCCATTTTTCAACGAAAAATGTGCGGAGTACGAATGTTTTTAGGATTGCGGGAGCACGGAGTGCGGAGCAATCCGAGGGGGATCAAAATAAAGGGGATTCCGAAACTTGGCCCCCCCCAGTCTTCTCACCCGGCGCAATTTGGAGAGGTGAAGAATAAGGGACGGAGAATTTAGACTGATTCGGGAGCGGTAAGAATTTTACTATAAGAGTTTAGACAGCCGTCCCGGTCATGTCTGCTGCGTAGGGGACGTCCCGAGCCCCGGCACTTCCCAAGCCGGAGTGAAAGCGACCGGCGAGGGTTATGTGCCGCTGGCCGCGAGGGAAAAGCGAGAGCGGTCTCCCGGAGCAGCGATATGCCGGGACGGCGTGGAAATCCGACTGTGAAAGTCGGTTGGCTGGCCTGGGTGGAGCCGCAATTTGCTTTTCCGCCCCTCTTATGCTATACTGGGCACAGCAAATAAAAGGAGTATGGCATGAACGAACAGACCATGTTTTATATTGTGTTTTTTTCGGCGGCGGTTCTTCTCCTTGCGGTACAGGCGTTTTTGTCTGCCAGACGGCAGCGGGAGCAGCTGGTGCGTCGGATCCGGGAACAGTGGGGAAAACGGCCGGAGCGGGAGTATTCGCTGGAGGAATTCGATAAGATCTCTCATTATTATGAGCGGAAAAGGGGAGAAGAATTTTTTCTGGATGATACCACCTGGAATGACCTGGGAATGGACGAGGTGTTTATGCTGTTAAACACGACCGGATCTGCGGTGGGAGAAGAATATCTGTACCGGGTTCTACGAACGCCGGAGTTTTCGCGGGACGAGCTTTCCCGCCGGTCGGCGCTGGCGGAGTATTTCCGTGCTAATCAGAAAAGCCGGGAAGAATTTTCGGTGGCTTTTGGACTCATGGGACGGAAGAAGCGGACGGCGGTTTCCGATTATATTGAAAAGCTGACACAGATCCCGTCCATGCCGCTCTGGCCTCATGCACTGGCACCGGTGTTATTGATTGCCGGAATCGCGTCCTTTGTGATCCGCCCGTCGGTGGGAATCATCGGTCTGGTGGGAGCCATTGTCATCAATATGGTTTCCTATTATAAAACGAAAAGTGACATTGTGATGTATCGAAAGAGTATGGCGCAGGCGGCCGATCTGGTGGAGTACGGATTTCGGCTGGAAAAGCTCTCTATGGAGGGAGCGGTGCTGGCCCCTTACAAAGAAGCGATTTTTGACTGCTGCCGGGTGCTTTCGCCGGTGCGGCGCCATGCGTGGATCCTGGCAGACGAGTCCATGACCACCGGATCCGTGATGAAGGCAGTCCTGGATTATTTCTGCATGATCACCCACCTGGATCTTCTGCTGTTTCGGAATATGACGGAGCTTCTGGCCGATAAGGAGGAGGTACTGGAACGGCTTCTGGAGATCATGGGACAGCTGGAGCTTGGCCTGGTGATCGGTTCGTTCCGGGACTATCTGGGAACGTTCTGCGAACCGGAGTTTGCAGACGATATGGGATCGAGCATGGCGGTACTCGGAAAACGAAGAACGGGAAGGGGTGAGCTGTCATTTAAAGAGCTGTATCATCCGCTGATCGAACATGCGGTGGCGAATTCCATGACGGTAGAAAAGCCGGTGCTGGTGACCGGCTCCAATGCGTCCGGGAAATCCACATTTTTGAAGACGGTGGGTATTGCCGCAGTGCTGGCGCAGACCATTGACACGGTTCCGGCAAAGCAGTTTCGCAGCAGCTTTTTCCGGGTTTATTCTTCCATGGCCCTTTCGGATAACCTGGAGGGCGGGGAAAGCTATTACATGGTAGAGATCCGGTCGCTGAAGCGGATTCTGGATGCGGTGGAGGAGCCTGGGGTACCGGTGCTGTGCTTTATTGATGAGGTGCTCCGCGGAACCAATACGGTAGAACGGATTGCGGCTTCATCGAAAATCCTGGAGAGCATGGCGCAAAAACGGGTGCTGCCCTTTGCGGCAACCCATGACATTGAACTGACCAGGCTGTTGGACGGGCGCTATGCCAACTGGCATTTTGAAGAACAGATGGAGGAGAATGATATTTTCTTTTCTTATGAATTAAAGAAAGGTCCCGCCGGGACGAGAAATGCGATCCGGCTTCTGGGGATCATGGGCTACGACAGGGAGCTGATCCGCCAGGCATCACAGATGGCAGAACGGTTTGTGGAAACGGGAGAATGGAGGCTGGAATCATGATGGAGGTCACGCTGTATACCGATGGATCGGCCAGAGGAAACCCGGACGGACCGGGAGGCTACGGAGCCGTTCTCCATTACGTGGACGGAAGGGGAAAGCTTCATGTCAAGGAGCTGTCTGCCGGGTATCAGAAAACCACTAATAACCGCATGGAGCTGATGGGAGTCATTGCCGGGCTGGAGGCGCTGAACCGCCCCTGTCTGGTGACGGTGGTTTCCGATTCGGCCTATGTGGTGAAGGCATTTAATGAGCACTGGCTGGAGGGCTGGGTCAAAAAGGGCTGGAAGCGCGGAAAAAACGAGCCGGTGAAAAACCGGGATCTTTGGGAGCGGCTTTTAAAAGCCATGGAGCCCCATCAGGTGCATTACACCTGGGTGAAGGGTCACGCCGGACACCCGGAGAATGAGCGGTGCGATGAGCTGGCTACTTCGGCGGCGGACGGTGACGGGCTTCTGGTGGATCCCGGCGTATAAAAACAGATGAGAAACGGTAAAAGAAAGGAAGAGGCAGGGCGTTGTTGAGGAGCACGCCCTGTTTTTGTATAACAGGAAATTTTGAAGAATTCGTTATTAAACGGTATTCACATATTTACAACTTTGATACATTTCTGTGCTAGAATAAAACCAGAGAAAGATGATAAACCGGCGGACCATCGGTACCGGGATGCCGGTAATAAAATCAGAGGTTTAAAAAGCGGAAAAGGACAGGAAGCGCAGACATGAAGATGGGGGAGCGTATGCAGAAAATACTGATCGTGGAGGATGAGGAGGCCATCGGGATCCTCATGTGCCGGACCTTGCTGGGAGAGGGCTACGGCTGTGACTGGATCCGGGACGGAACGGAAGCGGCAAAGCGCCTGGAGCGGGCCAGCTATGCGCTGGTGCTTCTGGATATCATGCTGCCTGGTCTGGACGGCTATGAGCTTTTGGACTACATTCGTCCCATGGGGATTCCGGTGATCTTTGTGACGGCGAAGAGTCAGGTGAAGGATCGGGTTCAGGGGCTTAAGCTGGGGGCGGATGATTATATTACAAAGCCATTTCAGGTGAGTGAGCTGGCAGCGCGGGTGGAAGCAGTGCTCAGACGCAGCAGCAGGCGCATGGGAACGGTGCAGGTCGATGATGTGAGGATCGATCTGGATGCCAGGAGTGTGACAAAGGCCGGCGTTTCGGTGGAACTGACCGTCAAGGAGTATGAGATTCTGGCGGAGCTGGCGGCTCATAAAAACGTGGCGTTATCCAGAGCACAGCTTTACGAAGCCGTGTGGAATGAGCTTTATACGGGGGAGACAAGAACCCTGGACTGTCATATCCAGAAGCTGCGGAAAAAGCTGGGACTGGAGGAGCGGATCCGTACGGTGTTCCGCGTGGGCTATCGGCTGGAGGTATGAGATGAAGCTGTACGGGAAGATTTTTCTGTCGTCGATTACAGTCCTGATTCTGGCACTGTGCGGCGTAGAATATGTCATGGTATCCGGAAGCTTTAAGCGGGCCATGGAATCGGAGATCGACCATGAGACAGAGCAGTACCGGTTTATCCGCCTGGCCTTTTACCTGGGTGGAAAGGAGTCGGGCATGGAACAGCTGGGTGACCGGTACGGTGTACTGTATTCGGAAACCGGGGAGGTTCTGTTTTCCACCTTTCCGGAGGAACTTCGGCCGGAGTCCGGGGAGGCTGATCCGGAGGTTTTAACCTGCCGCGTGGTGACTGGTGGTGAAAAACGGATTTTGCTGGTTGGCGGTGCAGTTGTGCTGCATGGGACATCCTGCCGCCTGATCACCGGCAAGCAGGTGGATTTTTTGTATGAAGATAAAGCTCTGATGGAGCAGGAATACCGGCGGGCGATTTATCTGGCTGTGGCGGTCTGCGCCCTCGTTCAGGCGGTACTGGCCTATGTGATCGCAAAACCCATTCGCAGGCTCCAGGTACAGGCTGACCGGATCGCGGACGGTCATTACGGGGAACGGGTCCGGGCGCAGGGGCAGGATGAGATCGCGGAGCTGAGCCGCTCGTTTAATCAGATGGCAGAGGCAGTGGAGCAGAAGGTGGAGGAGCTTTCCCTGGAGGCGGAGCGTAAAGAACAGTTCATGGGAGATTTTTCCCATGAGATCAAAACGCCCATGACAGCCATCATCGGCTATGCCGACCGGCTGTACCAGAAGGAATGTTCCAGAGACGAGGTGCGGGAGGCGGCAGGCTATATTTTAAACGAAGGAATGCGGCTGGAGGCTCTGTCCGGAAAAATGCTCCGGTTTATTGCCCTGGGGCAGGAGGTGTTCTGCCGGGAGCAGATTCCGGCGGGAGAGTTTTTCGAGGATCTGAAGGAGACCACAGAGCCGCTGTTTGCGGGAAAGGCAGCGCTTACGGTATCATGGGAGGACGGGATCATGAACATGGAATGGGATCTCATGAAGACCCTGGTCATGAACCTGATGGACAATGCCGGAAAATCGGGGGCTACGCAGGTCGAGGTTCTTGGAATCATACGGGAGTGCGGCTATGAGATCGCAGTGCGGGACAACGGACGGGGAATCCCGGCGGAGAAGCTGCCTCATATCCAGGAAGCGTTTTACATGGTGGACAAGTCCAGAAGCCGGAAGCAGAACGGTGCGGGGCTGGGGCTGGCGCTGTGCCGGAAGATCGCGGCTCTTCATGATACCAGTCTGATGATCGTAAGCCGGGAGAACAGCGGAACCGAGGTTTCCCTGGTGCTCCCGGGAGCAGAAACCGGAACAGAAACAGAAAAAACAGGAACAGATACGGAAACCTGATGGAATCATAAAAAATCAAAGGCAGAAAGGAGGCGTTTGTATGAAAAAGAAAGTCAGGCAGGTCCTGGGCGGACTGGCGGTGTTTGGAATCCTGGTCTTATTGGGAGCGGCCGGCATGGGAATTGCCCATAAGGCACTGGAGCGGCAGACGGAAAGGCTGATGAGTACGACGGTGACGGTGGCAGATCCGTCGGGAAACAGGCTTTTGCAGACGGCAAAGAATCCGGGAGGAACCGATCCTGTTTCATCGGCAGATCCGGAGGCTGCGACAGACAGCGGAAAAACTGCAGGAGCCTCCGATTCGGAAGGCTGGGTGGTTTCGGAAAACGCAGGAGTCACAGCCATGGATGGAAATTCGGAAAACGGCATGGATCCGGGTGAAAGAGGCGATACGAAAACCGACCGGATTTCGGAAGCAGTCCCTGCGGACGGAGCAGACAGTACACAGGCGAGAATCCGTCTGGCAGAACGGTTTCCGGCAGTGACCGATCTTTCACTGGCCGGGCTTCGTCTACTGGGCGGCAGTGTCGAGACAAGGGAGCCGTCAAAGGAAGAACTGAGTGAGGAAGCGGCAGAGGATATCGCACGGATGATCTTCTGGCAGATGGGAAATCTGTGCAGAGAACAGATCGAAGAGAACGATGGGGCTGAGGCACTCCGGGATTCCGAGCTTCCCCTCACCATGTCCTTCCGGGCCAATGAAAGTGCGGCAGTCTGGACGGCTGATTATACCTGGAGCGGCGGATACATGAAGCTTTATCTGGACGCAGAAACCGGGCTTCCCGTCCGGATTTATGTAAACTGCGGGACACCGGGAAAGATGGAGGAGACAGGCGAAGCTATCTGTGCGCTGGCAAGGGAAAAAACAGCCGGCAGCCGGTATCCGTTGCTTGCTCAGGCATTAAATCCCCTATACGAAGCGCTTTTGGGGGAAACGCCGGGAGAAAAGCGGCTGGTCTATGCACCAAGCGAAGAGGACCGGGAGCGGGGCCGGACGGCGTATATCTGGAGCTTTCCAGGTGAGGATTACGCTGTGGTTTTGATCCAGGAATCAGAGAGCCTGATGTTCCAGGGAAATCCACGCCATCACATGGATCTGGTACTGGCAGACATGGCAGATGTAACCAGAATTGCCGACCGGATGATCAAGGCATACTGGACGGTGCAATAAAAAAGGGGGAGAAAAATTCTGGAAATTTCCGTTTGAAAGTTTCAGATTCCCGAAAATATCTGGAATGAATTGACAGGCTCGGAGGAACGTGTTAAACTATACACGAAAACTAGGCAATAGTTTTGCAGAAGTCAGAGTGCCGGAGACTCCTCTGAGCGGAGCGAAGGTTAAAAGGGAATCAGGTGAGAGTCCTGGACAATGCCGTTACTGTATGGGCGGAGTGATCCCCTGAAATGCCACTGGGAAACTGGGAAGGCGGGGAGAACGATGAAACCCGGAGTCAGAAAACCTGCTTTGACTGTATTTCAGTGCTGCGGGTCACGGCGAAAGAAATGTGCAGAAAAAAGAGCAATTCAGGAATTGAGAAATTTCTGTTAAAAGGACACTTTTTTTGGACAGATATTTGCCGCCTGTGGGCGGCTTTTTTATTTCACAGGAAAGTGCATCCTATGAAACAAAAAAAGCAGGAATGATTCCTGCTGAAAGAAAACCCGTATGAAGAAGTCCGGTGCAGGGCTTCCGGAAAAAATTATCCGATGCAGGATTGTTTTGAAACACTGTTCGATATATCAGAGAGAAGACAGTGTGGATAGAAAAAACAAGAAAGCGATGGGAGTGTACGGCATGACGGAGCAGGTTTTAGAGCGGAAGGAGGCACTTCGGCGGGCAGTGCCAGATCTGGAAATTGATGAAAACTACAGAATCGTCGGAAGAGAGGCTCTGAAAAACAATATCAAGGTGCGAACCGTGTTTTTGCCGCAGATAGTTGAGATCCGTGGACAGGCATTTTATAACTGCACAAACCTTAGAAAGGTAGGCGTTCCCAATCTCAGTACAATCCGAAAGGAAGCCTTTTTTGGCTGTTCCAATCTGCGGACTGTGAGTTTTCCGTCAGCGTTTTCGCAAATGGAGGATGCCGCGTTTTACGGCTGCAAGCGTCTTGGAAAAGTAGAATTTGAAAAGAATAATCAGGTGCAGCGGCTGCCGAATCGTGTATTTTCAGAATGTAAGGAATTATCGGCGCTTGTTATGCCGGACAGTTTGGAGGAGATCGGAAGGGAAGCATTTTATAAATGCGGAGAGCTGAAAACCCTGCATCTTCCGGAGCATCTAAAACGGATCGCCGCGAGAGCGTTTTATGCCAGCGGCCTTACGGAGCTGGAGCTTCCCGGAGAGCTTTCAGATATTGGTGAGGGAGCTTTTCTCAAATGCAAGGCGTTAGAATATGTTCGTGTGCCTGAGACCGTGAAAACCATCGGAAAATGGGCATTCCATGGATGTTCCAGACTGAAGGTTCTGGAGGTACCGGGAGATCCGGAAGTGATCGGAGAATGGATTACCAATAAAAACTGTGTGATCCGATGTCCGAAGGGAAGCCGGATGGAGGCTTACGCGAACGAATACGGTATGGAAATAGAATATTTGTAAAATTGAATAATAATACATCGATACAGTTTACGTTGGTAATTGATAGGTGATCCGGTTAGATCCCGGAGCCAGCCGGAAGGAATTTTATGTCCGGAAGTGCGGATAGCCCGTATGACCTGCTGTTTCAAAAAGATCCAGAGGAGCAGGGCGTATTGTATCATGGCGAAATATAAGAGCTTCTCTTCGGAGAAGCTCTTCTTTATTTTATAAAAAAGTGTATGGATCTTGAGTGAGGTCTTAAAGAACCGCTTATGAAGCGTGTTCTTTGACAGATAGAGAAGAAAGGAGAATGAAGTATGAGAAAAACCAAACGATGGCTTGCGTTTCTGTTAAGCCTCAGCATGGTGCTGAGTGTGGGAACAAGCCCGGTTCTGGCTGCCTCCGCGGATAATCCTGCACAGACTGCAGTGGAAGCTTCTGCACAGGCGGTCCAGGATGCAGAGACAGAAGAGCAGACAGAGGCTTCGAAGGAGGAGACCGGAGAAGAAGAAACCAAAGCAGAAGAAAACAAAGCAGCAGAGAGAAAGGCAGAAGAGGCAGCGGGCAAGGCTGCAGAGCCTGCAGCTGAAGCGGCGAAGGATAAGGGGACTGATGCTGATGTAGAGGCAGAACCTCAGGAACCGGAAAATAAGAGCGCGCTTTCTGCACAAGAGGAAACTCACAGCCTGTTACTTGGTCTCGAGACCAATGACAAGGTTGGTTTATCCCCGGATTTTGACGAGAACGGAGAGACGGTTGTTTACTGGGAGGCTTCCAGCACCTACTTCCGGACGAGAGCGAGAATCGCTGCTGCGGCAAGCGGCGTAACACTGACCTACACCTATACGGATATCGACGGTGCGGCAAAGACGGTGAAGGCTACCTCCACCGCCGCCCTTACCTCCCTTCCAAAACTGATCGCAAAGGGTGCAAAGGGAGCAGAAGTTACGTTGACAGCAGCCTCCGGATCTGTATCCGAGACCTATAAGATCCACGTTAAGAGAAAGGCTCTGCTTTCCGGTCTGACTTTGACGGATGCAAATGGGGCTGCGATTGCTTTTACACCTGGATTCAGCAAGCTGGTTACAGACTATTCCGTGAATGTGATCGATGATGTGACAAGCGTAAAGGTAAAGGCATCGGAGCTGGCGGGAGCAGACGGAACAGCCTTCCTGTTCAACGGAACGGAATCGGCGGACGGAACCTATGACTTTCCGATTCAGCCTGGTGAGAACAAGCTGACCGTCTCCGTAAAGAACGGTTCGGATGCTGCCCAGGAGTACACCGTTACTATTAATCAGGTGTCGGCGGTGACCCTGACCGTTGATCTGAAGACCGACGGCGCACTGTTCGCCCTGTACCGCGGTACAAAAGGAAAGACCCGTGTGATCCCGGAGGCAGACGGAACCTATAAGCTGTACCCCAAGGAGGATTACATCTACACCGTAACGGCCAGGGGATACCAGAGCTATAAGGCTCCGAAGAACGAGCAGGACGAAAACGGCAGAAATCTTCTGAATCTTTCCGAGGATACCATAAAGACCTTTACCCTGGAAAAAACTCCGGAATCCGATCCGCTGACCCAGTACAACCCGACCTATCCGGGGGCACGCTGCGGTGAGGATAATAATTCCATCGTAAATGTAAAGACCCCCATCAACCGCAGTGCCATCGAGGTTGTCTGGGAACGGCAGACCGGCGTATCGGTAACTCCCAGCTCCGGAAGCACCCCGATCATTGCAGGCAACTTCATGTATACCTTTTCCAAGAATACCATTTATAAGATGGACAAGGAAACCGGTAATGTAGTCGGCAGCGCCACCACAAAGGACGGTGCAGGCTTTAACTTAATGCCTTCTACATATGGCAACGGTATGATTTTTGTACCGATCAACGGCGGTGTTCAGTGCTTCAATGCAGATACCATGGAATCTCTCTGGGTCTATACCGATCCAAACGGCGGTTCCTCCAACAGCCCGATCCGTTATTCCGATGGCTACATTTATTTCGGACTTCAGGGCAACGGCGCTCTGGTATGCATTTCTGTTGAGGATGAAGATCCGACCGTCGGCGATGAGGCCAAGGATGCAACCTGGAGAAATATGGATTCCAACGGAAACATCTGGTGGAACGATGTATGGAGCAATGAGAAGTATGTATTTGTTGCAGCTTCCGGACCGGCGAACCAGACGGATCAGGGTCGTCTTCTCTGCATTGACAAGGTAACCGGTGAAACCGTTCAGTCGGTGGTGATCGACGGCGGACGAAGCGGTGTGACGTATTACAACAAGAGAATCTATTTTATCAGCGGCCACGGAAAACTGTATTCCTTTAACATTGCGGATGACGGTACCCTGGATCTGGAAAACCTGATCGCGCCTCTGGAGCTGGGCGGTGCATCGGTAAGTACCCCTGTTATTTACAATAACCGTCTGTATATCGGCTGGTCCACCGGCGGATTTGGTTCCAAGGGTGCCCTGAAGGTCATCAAGATCGATCCCGAAAGCGGCGCCATGAGCGAGGCTTACTCCGTAAGCACCAATTCTTACTGCCAGAGCTCCGGTGTCGTAACAACGGCTTACGAAGAAGAGACCGGCTATGTTTATGTATACTTCATGGAGAACAGCTCCAAGGGAAGCATGTACATGATCAAGGACAGCGCAGACATGACCGAGCCAGATCCCGAGTCCGGCGAGTTCTACTGCCCGAGCCATCCTCAGTACTGTATCGCCAGCGTGGCAGTCGATGAAAAGGGTACCATGTACATGAAGAACGACTCCGCATGGCAGTTTGCGATCCGCAATGCGCAGGCGTATGTTACCAATCTGCAGGTAAGCGGCGGAAACGCAGTCATTGACGGCGGCGATACCTTTGACGGTTCCTTAACAGATCACATGATCACGGTGGATCAGGGAACCGAGAACTTTACCCTGCATGTAACGGCAAACGACGGAACGGTCATTACGGTCAATGGAAAGCCCTGCGATTCGGGTGAAGCCGTGATCAGCATGACTGACGGAAAGGCAGATGTTGAAGTTCAGCTTACCAATGGCGACTATATAAAGACGTATCATTTCAGTGCCATGGAGGGTCCGGTAGTAAAGAGCCTTGTCATTACCAACAATCCCAATGCGGGAATAGGACAAATGTACGTTCTGGATAAGGAATTTGACCCCGGAGTTACCGATTACATGGCCGGATTTGAGGATCCGGAAGAGAGCGAGGCAGACTTCTGGATCAAGAAGCTTGGCTCCACCGATACCATCGAAGTGGTAAGCTACGACGGCCTGAGCAGTGAACCGAGAATACGCGAGGATACAAGGACGGGGCAGACCAATGTACGCTGCTATTTCAGTACCCGTACGGCATCCATTGCAAATGTATCTTTAAAAATCAGCAACCAAAGCGGAACCCAGTCCAAGATCTATAATTTTAAGCTCTACACCGGTGACATTCTTCCGCTCCCCGAGATCACAGATGCAAAGCTGTCTGACCGGACGGAGACAACGGCAGATATCACCTTTACGGCGAACAAGGCCTCCAGTGTCTACTATCTGCTGGAGGATCCTGCGGCGGAGGCTCCCGATGCGGACACCATCGCAGCCGGAGAGAAGCTGACAAACGTAAAAGGGGAAAACAAGCTGACCTTCACCGGGCTGGAAAAGACAACGAATAAGGTTGTTTATCTGGTTATGAAGGATTCCACCGGAGCATATTCTGAGGTACGTTCGGTGAAGATTGACGCATATCGGAAGCTTGGTGATCTGGACGGAAACGAGGAGATTTCTCTGACTGACGCCATTATGCTGCTGGATCTTCTGACTGCAGGTAAAGAGGTGGTAAGTCCTCTGGTTGGCGATATCAACGGTGACGGTGTGGTGAATCTGACCGATGCAGTTGCGCTGCTGGATCAGGTTACAGAAAATCTTTAAAAGAAGTTTTTAAAATCCTGGATGCTGCATTGTTTTAATAGCATGAGCTTCAGGCCGGGAAAAGAAAGGCGGGGAAAACATGAGAAACAGGAAATGGAAAAAACGGAGAACAGCGTTTGCTCTTGCAGTGCTGATGCTGGTATCCTCCCTGCCTTTCTCCCGGCATCAGGCGTATGCGGCGGAAGAAACTCTACAAACAGAGCAGACGATGCAGAATATACAGACGCAGTCTGACAGTTCCCTGAAGGGAATCACACTTAATAAAAAAACTCTGATCATGAAAACCGGAGAAACGGCATCTTTGACGGCAGTGCTTCTTCCGGAGGGAACAGATGCTTCACCGGAAATTACCTGGGAATCGGATGATCCGGCGGTGGTGACTGTTTCCGGAAACGGAACCGAGGCAGTTGTCACGGCTCCGGAGGGTACGGGCGGTTCTGCGACGGTGACGGTACGGGCCGGCTCGTTTTCAGCGTCCTGCCGCGTTCTTGTGACGGTGCAGGAGCCTATGCTGGAAAGCCTCTTATTTATGCAGAACAGCTCCGGAAGCCGACGGTATGAGCTGACAGAGCTGGAGGCAGGAAGCCGGGAATATACTCTGCGGATCCCGGAAAGTGCCCTTGCGGTGTTTGTCCGGCCGGTGCTCCGGGACGATCTTCCGGAGACGACCTCCATCGTGGCGTCCTTTGAGGATGCCATGACGGGAAATCCGGTGGAAATCCCGGTGAGTACCGATGTGACGACCTCCCTTTCTTCGAGAACGGCGGGGTATCTGATCCAATCCTATAATACAGAGCCAAGGGAACTGCTGATCACGGTATCGGATGGAACGACGACCGAAGAGTATGTGATCCATGTGGTCCGCGGTTCGTATCTGGGCGGGCTTTCGGTAAAGAGTGCGGCGGGAGAGACGCTTTCCTATACGCCTTTTTTTGCAAAGACGACGTATGCGTACAGTCTCCATGTACCGTCGTCCATGAAAGAACTGGAGCTTGGCTTAACCGGCGCGGAATCCTATCATACGCTCCAGACGGTCAACGGAGAGCCGGCGGAAAACGGAACGTACCGTCTTGCCCTGTCGCAGGGGGTAGTAAAAGCAGTTTTGAAATCCGGGGACGGAGAAAACGCCGTTCCCTATGAGTATGTCTTGACGGTTTATGTGGACGAAGCGTGTTATTTAACGGTGAATCTGGAACCGGAGACGGCCGTATTTGCGCTTTATGATGAGAACGGAGAGCAGATCGATCCGGTTGATGGCCGCTATGAAGTGATCAAAGATGCCTCCTATACCTATACGGTCTCAGCACCCGGCTATCAGAGCCAGAGCGGAAGCCTTATCGGCGGGAAAGAAGAACAGCTCGAATTCCGGCTGGAAAAGAGTGCGGATAATACGCTGGAGGAGCTTGCCTCGGAA
This sequence comes from Candidatus Paralachnospira sp. LCP21S3_A2, assembly GCF_052118925.1. Taxonomy (NCBI): domain Bacteria; kingdom Bacillati; phylum Bacillota; class Clostridia; genus Candidatus Paralachnospira; species Candidatus Paralachnospira sp. LCP21S3_A2. The sequence continues at coordinate 268,894 of NZ_JBQKGG010000001.1, read as the reverse complement.
TGGGGCAGCTACTGGAAAACGGCGGAGAACTTAAATATCGTGTCGGCACCGACGCCGTCTTCGGCCAACAATACGGAAATCCTGTGGAAGCAGAAATACGGGAAAAACTCGGATGCGCTGGGAAGTTTAAGCGACGGAATCCTGGTAGAGGATTATATCTGCTGCTTCTATGGAAATCAGCTGGTGTATCTGAACAAAGAAACCGGAGAAATTGAAAAGAGCGTGACCATGCAGGGGCCGGGGAACAGTACCTTTGTCAAGCCTCTGTATGCAGCTGGTATGATTATTGTCCCTCAGACGGAGGGGAGGCTTCAGTGTTTTCATGCAAAGACACTGGAACCGCTCTGGCGTTACCAGGATACCATCGGCGGCAATGCGGCCACGGCGCTTCGTTATGATTCCGGGTATCTTTACGCCGGGTTTGCCGACGGGAATCTGATCTGCCTTTCGGCGGCCGATGAGGAGCCGGACAAGAGCGACGAGAAGAAAACAGCTATCTGGAGGCGGTACGACAGCGGCGGCTATTATCGTACCGGTGTCTACACCGGAGACACCTGTCTGTATGCGGCAGGCCGTTCCGGAACAGTCTACTGTCTGAATAAAACGACAGGGGCGACCCTCCAGAAATTTTCCCTGCCGGCTGAGCAGGGGATCATTTCCACCGGGATCTGTTACGGCAGCGGGCGGATCTGGTTTGCAACGGACAAAGGATATCTGTGCAGCTATCCGCTGGCGGAGGACGGGACGCTGGATACCGGAAAGGCTTCGGCGTATCCGACCGGAGGAACGGTCTACGGAACGCCGGTGGTTTATAAAAACCGGATCTATGTGGCAAGCGCGTCCGTGGATACCTACCAGGTGGTAACGCCGCCGTATTATCTGAATGTAATAAATCTGGAGAAGGATGGAAGCCTTTCTCTGGCTTACCGGACGGAGCTTACGGCCTGCCCCAAGGGCAGCGGAACGCTTTCAACGGCTTATGAGAAAACCGAGGGCTATGTCTGTCTGTATTATACGACGGACAGCACAGACGGAAGAGTATACCTCATTAAGGATCAGGCGGGAGCCACGGAGCCGGGCCCCGGAAGCGGCGTGCTCTACCAGCAGAACGAGGTGGCCGGAAGCGGCGGCGGAAGTGTCCTGGTGGATTCGGCCGGGCGGCTGTATTTCCGGTATGAATCCTCCTGGATGTATGCCCTGAAGCCATCGGATGTTTATCTGGACCGGGTGGAATTACAGACAGAAGGAGCCGTTCTGGACGGAGGCGCGGCCTTTGACCGCCAGGCGGTGAATCATGAGATCGTGGTGCCTTCTGACTGTGACGAAGCCGTAATCCGGTTTTATGGCAATGAGGGCGCAGAGGTTTTTCTGGACGGCGAAGCGCGGACAGAGAAAACATATCAGCTTGGTGAGGAGCCTCTGGAGACCGAGGTGGTCTTAACGAAAAACGGACAGATCCGAACGTATCAGTTCCGGATCCGCCGCCAGCATACGGACACCTCCCTGGAAAATCTTCAGGTCAGCTATTCGGAGATCCTTGGAATTATGGACATGGAGCTGGAACCGGCCTTTACGCAGGGACGGACCGAATACAGGTCCTCGATCTTCGGAAACGGCGATTATGATTTCTACTATATCTGGCCGGTGCTTCCGGAAAACGCAGGCTCTACCATGAAAGTAACAGTGTTAAGCGGAGCCTTTCAGGTGGAGGACGGAACGGAGCTGGAACCGCTTGCGGCGGTGCTGGACGGAGGAATCCGGACCCGATACAAGGTAAAGGCGGCGGGCGCTGCTCCGGTGGAGCTTCGGATTACGGTGACGGCTGAGGACGGAAAGAAAAAGCAGGATTATCATCTGACACTTTCCAGAAACAATGACCTGCCGAAGGTCACTGCCGGTTTTCCGGCGATGGTGAGCCGTGGAGAGAAAGGAGTCCTTTTACGGATCAACGCTTCTATGGACGGCTATCTTTATTACCTTCCGGATATCAGAGCTTCCAGCAATCCGATTCCAAGCGCGAGCGTCATGAAGCGGGACGGACAGCGGATCGCGGTAAAACAGGGAGAAAATCTGGTCATGCTGGAGGGATTTACGACAGCTGAAAGTGTGGTTTATCTTTATGAGATGAGCTATGCACAGCGCTGGAGCAGCGGAATCCGGGTCGATGTCCCGGCTTATGACGGATCAACGGAGCCGGATCTGCCGGAAGTAAAAAAAGGAGATCTGAACAGAGACGGGAAAATAAACTTGACCGATGTGGTCGTGTTCCTGGACCGTTTAACAGCCGGAGATCAGGTGGACGCTTCCACTGGAGATCTGAACGAAGATGGAACCGTCAGCATGACGGATCTCGTTATGCTCCTGGATCAGGTGACTGGTGGCTAAATGGCGGATCACATACAGAAATTAATGAGCTTTATCAAGCATGAGAAACACCTCTAGTGAAATAAAAAGATAGAATTTACCGAAAATGGTAAGGAGAAAGGAGATTTTCAAACATGAAGATGACAAAAAAATGGCTGGCAGCAGCCGGTGCGGCGCTGATGATGGTTTCCGCACTTCTGTCACCTGGAGTGAAGGAAGTAAAGGCAGCGGCTGAAAAGCCCGTTGTGGAAACCAGCATCGCTGATGTATCCGCGCGGGTTGGAGAGGAATTTACTATTCCAATTTCATTCAGCAGCGAGAGCGACTTACGAGGCGCCCTGGGCAAGCTGAATGACGAAAACGGAGCACTGTATGATTCCAAATCCCTGGAGTATCTGGGGGCATCCACCAGCGTTGGTGGTACGGTGAGCATCGCCGGAGGAAACTTCGGATTTTTCACGACCTCCGCATTCAAGAGCGGAACCATTGATTTAAAGTTTAAGCTGGTACAAGATCCCGACGAAGAACTGAAGGTGACGGTAAAGGATCTGTATTTCGCTACCGCAGGTACTGAAAGCGAAAAAACCACCCTGGTATCCACGGTAAGTGTACGCCGCGGCCCCGGCCTGGTGGTTGTAAAAGGTATTCCTTATGTTTACGATGAGAATGGTGATCTGATTCATGGTGCAACTCCTGTCATCAATGGCAAGAAATATTATGTAAATGAAGATGGTATTGCACAGTCTGGCTGGCTCCGTCTTGCGGACTGGCAGATGTACTTTGATCCGGAAACTTACGAAGCAGCAACCGGAATCACTCATGTAGATGGAAAGGCTTACCTGTTCGATGAGAACGGCGTGGAGATCCTGGAATCCAGAACCGAAGTGATCAACGGTAAGAAGTACTGGTTCCAGCCTGACGGTTCTCTGATGAGCGGCTGGTGCAAGCTTGGCGACTGGACGATGTACTATGATCCAGAGACCTATGTGGGCGCAACCGGACTTACCATGATTGACGGAAAGCCGTATGTATTTGATGAAAACGGTGTTCTGATTAAGAACAATACCCCGGTTATCAACGGCAAGAAGTATTATGTCAATGACGAAGGCATTGCACAGTCCGGCTGGCTCCGTCTTGCAAACTGGCAGATGTACTTTGATCCGGAAACTTACGAAGCAGCAACCGGAATCACTCATGTGGACGGAAAGGCTTACCTGTTCGATGAGAACGGCGTGGAGATCCTGAAATCCAGAACTGAAGTGATCAACGGTAAGAAGTACTGGTTCCAGCCTGACGGTTCTCTGATGAGCGGCTGGTGTAAGCTTGGCGACTGGACGATGTACTATGACCCGGAAACCTATGTGGCTGTTACCGGAACCGTTACCATCGATGGTGTGCAGTATACCTTTGACGCCAATGGAGTATTGATCAAATAGTAATGAAGAAAACAAGAAAATGGCTGGCGGCGCTTGGCTCGGCTTTTTTGCTGGCAGTGGCGCTGCTGGTCCCCGGCATAGGAGAAGTAAAAGCGGCGGAACCGACAATGACGGTCTCCATCGGAGATGTGCCTGACGCAAAGGTTGGAGAGGAGATCGAGATTCCGATCACAATCTCCAGCAGCGACGGGCTGCGCGGCGCTGTCGGAAAACTGAATGATGAGAACGGAGCGCTTTATGATACCGGTGTCCTGGAATATCTTGGCGCTTCCAATTCCCTCGGTGCGGACATGAGTACGGCGGGCGGCAATTATGGATTCATTACCATGAGCGAGTTTCATGAGGTGACCATCAACTTAAAGTTCAAGGTGTTGAAATGCCAGCCGGCGCCGGTGTCTGTGACGACAAAGGATCTGTATGCTTCGACAGCCAGTGCCAGCACCGGGAAGAAAAACCTGACGGCCATTGTAACCATTGCCCATGGTGATCTCCATGAGGAAGTGACGAAGCAGGCCACGAAAACAGCGGCAGGTTCCAAAACCGTCACCTGCGGACTTTGCGGCTATAAAGCCGTGGAGGAGATTCCGGCAGGCGGCGGAATCACAGGAGGAACCAACGGCGGCAGTTCCACAGGCGGACAATCTACCGGAGGAGCGGTCGGACAGTCCGGCGGAAATCAGGCTTCTGGAGGATCCGGTACAGGAAACAGCCAGGTCTCCGGCGGGAGCGGTATGGCGGATGGTTCCGGAGTGCAGGCAGATGGTTCCGGGTCTTCGGACAAAACAGGTACTGGTGAGACACTGGGAACCGGAGCAGATGGAGAGACCATGAAGGCAGGAGAGACGGCAAAGACCGGAGAGACCGCAGATGGGATCGCAGAATCCGGAAAAAATGAACAGGTTGCGGTTTCCGCAAAAAGCAGCGGTACGGCGGTAATCTGGATCGTTGCGGTTCTCGTTATTGTGATCGCCGGCGGCGCTCTTGCAGCCGTTCTGGTAAGAAGAAAGAATTCTGCAAAATAAGAAAATATGCAGATGCGGACTGCGGAACCTGTGGTTTCGTTCGTTTGAGAAAGGAAATGATCCGGCTCTGTCCTCCGGGGCGGGGCCGGTCTAAAAAGGAGTTTTGTTTTATGGGAAATACTTCAGGGTGGAAAAAGAAGCTGAGATCGATCGCAGCGGCGGGAATGGCAGTGCTGTTTCTGGTGTTGATTTTTTTGTTTGGAAGGACCGCTCCGGAAAACCCCATGGAAACAAAGAATTCAGACGCGTCCCACATGTATCTGACCTCCTCCACACTTGCCATGGATCAGGAGAAGCTGGCAGGCGTGGAGAATGCCAATATCCATACGGGAGACACGGAAAACTCTGTGACCGAACAGGAACAGAAGCAGGAAGAGGAGACGGATTCTGAGTCGCAGAACCAGGAGCAGCCGTCGGATCGTGAGCCGGAGCAGACTGATCAGAGCCAGACCCGGCAGACAACGGATAACTCCGGGCTGAACCAGTTCCTTTCGGGCTCATCGACCATTGATGACAGCCTTATGTCACTGATCCATAAGAGCCAGACCTCGGAAAATCCGGGAAATCAGGCAGGGGACAGCGGTAACTCCGGCAATCAGGGAACCGGAGGCGGCAGTCAGCCCGGCGGCAGCTCCGGTCAGGTGCCCAGTGACGGCGGAAATCAGACGACGCTGGATCCCAACGCTTCAGAGGAGCTGTTCACCACGGATATCAAGGACGGAGAAATTGTTCAGACCCCGGAGTACCCGTTCCGTATTACGCTGACGGAAAAGGGAAAACAGCTGACTCTGGTAAGCATGACGGTTTCGTTAAACGGAACCAGCCGTTCCTGTAAGGCCAGCGACAGCCTGACCTTACAGGAGGGGATCGCCAATAAAGTAACGGTGACGCTCCGGTTCCGGGATAAGAAATATAACCAGATCGATGCACCGTCCAAGAGCTATACGCTGTACTATTTACCGGACAATGCGGTGCTTCTGGAGGTTTATAATGCCAGTACCGGGGAGCTGCTTGGAAACGGTTCCACAGTGGAGACTTATGACGGAACGTATCCGATCCGGATCTCAGCAAAGCGCTCGAGGAGCGGGCGGGTAGAGGATATTACCTCCGATGCCATTGTCCGTCTCAATAATAAAAAGGTGTCAGGCTCCGGGGGCGGGCGGTATGATCTGGCGCTGACCGTCGGAAATAAGAATACCCTGAGGGTGACGGCCGGACAGGCTGGCGCCAACCAGCAGGTGTTCCAGTGTACGCTCCACTATAAGGTCGATCATTTTGTTTTAACCTTTGAAAGCCCTGCATTCAGTGAGACCATTTCCGATAACTATACGCAGGCCGAAAAGAAGTTCGGCGGTCGGAGCCGAAAAGAATATTCGTCCCAGTCTAATGAGTTTCGGTTCCGGGTGCGCTGTTCGGTGGAGACGGGGCTGGAGGAGATCACCAGTATCCTTATGACCAACCGGTACGGGACCAATGAAATGAAGAGCCAGGCCGGTGCAGACGGGTATATCACCATCAACCTGGATTCGTCCCAGTCCACTTATATCAAGGTAACCTGTACCGATGCGGAGGGACAGACCAAGTGGTATACCTGGGAACTGGTTTACAAGCGGGAGCCGGGCGGAGGGGACAGTACTCATGCTCCGGTCATTGAACTGTTTTCCGCCGAGACGATTACCAGCAGCAATCCTTATAACCTGGGTGTCAAGGCATATGATTATCACAGAAACGAGTTAAGTATTCAGAATATCAGGGTTTATATCAATGGTGTGGAGCATGAGATCGACAGTACGCTTGATTACTACTGGTATAACCTGGTTCTGACCGAAGGCGAGAATAATGTGCGGGTCGTTGTGACGGACAACGAGCAGTACCCGGCGGAAAAAAACTTTACACTGACCTATTCGCCGACAGGAGATAAAGATGACGATGGAAAGGATCAGGAGCTTCAGATCCACTTTGTTTTGAAAGCCGATAATGTCGGACTTGGAACCCTGATCGATGAGAATATCAAGGTAAAACCGGGAACGAGACTGGGGGAGATGGTGGAAGAGAGGCTGGCGGCCTATGGCTATCAGACGGAGTACTCCGGATCGCCGGCTTCGGGAGATTATTTCCTGAACCAGATCATCCGTCCGGGACTTTTGGATAACTGGTCGATCACGGATGATCTCCGGAAATTTGTGGAGATGGAAGGGCTGATCATCAAGGAGCAGCCGGACAGCTTAAATAAGCTGGGAAATAATTCTTTTGTGGACGGAACCTCCGGCTGGGTTGTATTTAAGAATCATGTGTGGGTCGGAAACAGCATGGGCGTGATCGGACTTGCAAGCGGAGATCTGATTGAAATGAGCTATACGCTGGATAACGGCAATGATCAGTCACTCCAGCCGTCAGAATAAAAGAAATAAACATTGTGAAAACCATGAACAGAAAACAGGGAGGAAATAAGAAGCAATGAACAGACAGACAGAGGCAGTGATCCGGGAAATTGAAAAGGTCATTATCGGAAAACGTTCCGTGGTGGAACGGGTGCTGATGGCAGTGCTTTCCGAGGGGCATATCCTGTTGGACGATGTTCCAGGCGTGGGAAAAACAACCCTTGCGGTGGCATGCTCCAGAGTTATGGGGATGGATTACCACCGGATCCAGTTTACCCCCGATGTGGTACCATCGGATATCATCGGCTTTTCCATTTACAACAAGGCGACGGGAGCCTTTGAATATAAGCCCGGCGTGGTCATGACAAACCTTTTGCTGGCAGATGAGATCAACCGTACCTCCAGTAAGACCCAGTCGGCCCTTCTGGAGGTTATGGAGGAGGGGCAGGTGACCGTAGATGGTCAGACCCATGCCCTTCCGAAGCCCTTTGTCGTGATCGCAACCCAGAACCCGGTTGGCTCTGCCGGAACGCAGCTTCTGCCCCAGGCACAGCTGGACCGTTTCATGATCCGGCTCCAGATGGGATATCCGGATTTTGACAGCCAGGTTAATATCCTCCGTGACCGCCAGACGGAAAACCCGCTGGAGCTGATCCATCAGGTCATTATGGGAACAGATATTCTTTCCATGCAGGAGGAGGTTCGACAGATCCATGTGGAGGATTCCATTCTGGAATATGTGACCCGCCTGGCAACGGAGACGAGAGACGATGAGATGATCCGTCTTGGCGTGAGCCCCAGAGGAGCCCTGGCCGTGGTTCGTATGGCAAAGGCCCATGCGTACCTGGAGGGCCGGGATTATGTGACGCCGGAGGATGTTCAGCAGGTATTTATTGATGTCTGCGGCCACAGACTGATCCTGAATCCCAGGGCGAGAGTGGCAGATCTGTCGGCGGAGGATATCTTAAAGGGTGTATTGAAGCGGACAAAATCACCGGACAGCGGACGGTAAAAGGAGACAGGAATAAATGGTAAGATCCAGGATTCTCTGGGGACTGTGGCTGGTATTCTGCCTGGTTCTCTGTATGGCCTCTGATTCGGAGGCAGCATATCTGCTTTTGATCGTTTCGGTCGTTCTTCCGGTGGGGAGTATGCTCCTTTCAGGGATCCCGGCGGGAAAAATCACCTGCGAGCTGTCTTTTTCGGCCTACGGGCAGAAAGGGCAGGCAGTATCCGGAACGGTGACGGCAGAGAATAAAAGCCTGCTTCCGGCAGACCGGCTGATGGTCAGGGTGCAGTGTGAAAACCTGCTGACCGGGGAAAAGGTGACGGTACCGGTAAGGCTGTCGCTTCCGGCAAAGGGAAGAGTACAGGCACCGGTAAAGCTGCGGAGTATCCACTGCGGGGAAATCCGCCTTTCAACAGAGCGGCTGGTTCTGTTTGACTGGTTTGGTCTCCGGAAGATCCGCCGGAGTATCCGGGGCGCACAGCCGTGTTATTTATTGACAGCTCCGGAGCCGTTTCCGGTGGAGACGGAGGTGGCCTACGGCGAGAATGCCGATATGGACAGTGATGAATATTCCATGAAGCAGGCAGGGTATGATCCTTCGGAAACCTTTGCGATCCGGGAGTATCAGCCCGGAGACCGGATCCGCCAGATTCACTGGAAGCTGACGGAAAAGATGGATACACTCATGGTACGGGATTATGGGCTTCCGATCCAGAATACCATTTTACTGCTTCTGGAGACTGGATACAGCGAACAGACAAAAGTCGCACCGGCGTGCCTGGATACGCTGGCGGAGGCGGTCATTTCCGTATCCCAGAGCCTTTTGGACCGTCAGATGGTCCACAGCCTGGGCTGGCAGAACCATGAGGAGCATCTGTTTTCCATGGAAGAGATAGAGACGGAGGAGGAGCTTCAGGGAATCCTTCCGGGCCTTTTGAGTGCCGTTCCGGGGGAAGATCCGGTTTCGGTGCTGGAGCATTATCTGGAAACCAGGGAGCAGTTAGAATTTGCCCATGTGGTCTTATTTACGACGGAGCATCGTCCGTCCTTGTCTTATCTGGCAGATCAGTGCCTGATCACCGAAGTGATCTGCGGGCCGGGAAGAGCCGGTTATGACAAAGAGGACGGGATCTCCATTGTGGGCATCGATCCGGAAAACCCGCAGGAGCTGCTGGCTTACCTGGAATTATAAATAAAAAAGGTGTTTCGGCGGCACAGGCTATAAAAATCAGACGTTTAAGCAGAGCAGACAGAAAAAGACGAGGAACATGCTATCATGAAAAAACAAAAATCCGGCAAACTGAATACCGAAGCGCTGCAGCTTGTTTCTGTACAGACGAAGCGTTCGATCCCCCAGGCGGCTGCGTCCGGCGTTCTGCTGGGGATTTTTCTGGCGGGCAGTCTTTGCTGGCTGATTCAGAGTCTTTCTCTTGAGCTGTTTACATGGGCGCCTGCGATGGCCGCAGTAGTTTTTGCGGCGCTGCAGTGCAGTGTGGGAACGGGAAGGAAGCAGGGAATCCGTTCGCTTATCTGGGCGGCGGTTCTTGGCGTTCTGGCTCTGATCTTTCAGCGCTGGTTCCGGGACGGAATCTATCAGATCAGCAACGCGGTCATGGAGGTACTTGGAAACCGATACCCCTATGTACTGCCTCATTATGCAGTGACACTGGAGGGGCGGGACGCAGTCCTGGCATTGACCGGAACGGTGGTCTGGCTTATGGGAGTCTGCGCCCTGGCAGGAGGTTTTCTGATTCGCTCGGAAAACCGGTTTTTACTGGGAACGCTGGTGGTTTTGACATTGCTTTTATACCGGGTGACCGGGATCGGCCCGGCCTTTTCCGGGTGGATCGTCTGGCTGACCGGTCTGGTGGCGCTCTGGCTTCACAGCCATGGGGAGCGCAGTGCGGGAGGAACGGGCCGTCTGGCGGCGCTGGAGGGTCTGGTTCTTTTTGTGGTTCTGGCGGCGCTGGTTTCCGCCGCGGCGGGAAGCATCGGACAGGTTCTTGCTCCAAACGGAATCCGGATATTTTCCGGCCTGCGGATGGGACTTACGGAAAGCCTGGACAAAGTGAGATACTGCGGCAGTGACGAGGTGCTTCCGAACGGAGCGTTTACCGGCCTGGATTCGTTTAAGACGGAGGGGAAGACGGTCCTGGAGGTCACCATGAGCAGTCCGGATTCTTATTACCTCAGAGGGTTTACGGGAACGGATTACACGGGAAGCGGCTGGACGGACTGTGAAAATCAGACCATGTGGAAAAACAGGGATCTCTTTTACTGGCTCCACGAGGAGGGGCTGTTCGGGCAGGAGCTTCTGGGAAGCGCGGCGCAGGCTCTCGGAACGACAAAAACCGGAGCGTCCGGCTCTGGACAGGATTCTTCAAATGGTTCTGCGCTGGAAATCAACCGGATTACTGTGAAGAACGTGGCAGGAAATTCGAAATATCTTTATGTGCCCTATGAACTTTTGACAGACCCCAATGGTTCAGTGGGGACTCTTTTAACGAAGCAGAGGATCGGGGATACGGCAGTGCGTTCCGGCGGCTTTCTGGGAAGCCGGGAATATTCCTATGAAGCATTGTCAAACCAGATCCTTCAGTATCCGGCGCTTACCGCGGCCCTTTTAGATACGGAGTCCCTTTCTCCGGCAGGGGAGGCTTACGCAAAGCTGGAGGGTTATTATAATCAGTTTGCCTATGAAACCTGTCTGTCTGTTCCGGAGCTCGTTAACAGTACCCTGTCAGGGCTTCTGGGGGAAAAGAACATCGGTGCGGGCCAGAAGCATACGGATTATGCCACGGCAAAACAGAATATCTTATATGTATTAACCGGAGATTACAAGGACACCCATACCCTGTCGGCACCTTTTTCGGGAGGCGATCTGGTTTATGATTTCCTTGAGAATACAAAAGAAGGATATTCGGTGCATTTCGCCAGTGCGGCGGTACTGATGTTCCGATATTACGGAATTCCGGCCCGTTATGTGGAGGGGTATCTGATCACGCCGGAGGACGCGAAAGCCATGACAGCGGGAGAAGCCTATGCGCTGGACGATACCCATGCCCATGCCTGGGCGGAGTATTACCAGGACGGCGTCGGCTGGCTGCCGTTTGAGGTGACCCCCTCCTATCTCAATGTGATGGGACAGGCGGAGCAGTTCCAGGATATTTCCGGCGTGGACGGTTCCTCGGCACCTGACGAACAGCAGAATGAGGATCAGGCGGAGGAATCGCCGGAGGAGCAGGAAGAAGACAACTCCATCGACTGGCTCCGGGTACTGACAGTTCTGCTGATCATCGGCATTATCCTGCTGATTCTGACGCTGCTGGCGTTCTTAATCTGGATCCTGATCCAGAGGAGAAGGAGCCGGAAGCTGAAGGCACAGTTTTCGGATCCGGACAACCGGATTGCGGTGCGGGCACTGTTTTCTTATCTGATGAACCTTCTTTCAGTGGCGGGGCTTCCGATCCGGAATGTGTCCCTTTACCGGTATGAGACGGCTCTTCGAAAGAACTTCGGGGAGGAGCTCGCTGAGACTTATCATCAGGCGGTTGCGATCCGGCAGAAGGCCGTATACAGTACCCTGCCGGTTTCAGACGGGGAGCGGAGGATACTGGAGGACTTAAAAAATGAGCTATGGAAGCAGATCTTTGAAAGCGGAACGATGCTCCAGAGACTGCGGTTGAACTATATTTTCTTCTTATAAATGCAAGAGGAAGGCAGAAGTAAGCAGAAACGAGAACGGAGGCAGTACATGGAACGAAACTGGAAATGGAAACAAAAGGCCGGAAAACGGCTGGGGCGGCGTCTGACTGCTCTGTTTCTTGCCGCCCTTCTGGTGGGGACACCGGTATTCAGCCTGTGCAGTGAGGTAAAGGCGGCATCGGTGGAAAATCCCTGGGACGGGAAGACGCTTACCATGCCGGAGCTGGACGAAAACGGAACCTATCTGATCCGGACCGGAGCAGAGCTTGCCTGGTTTGCCGCCGAGGTCAATCGGGGAAACGGCGAGATCAACGGCCGGCTGGAGCAGGATATTTACCTGAACAGTTATCATACGTCTTACCGGTGGATCATGATCGGTGACACACAGGAGCATCCCTATAAGGGGGTATTTGACGGAAACGGCCAGCGGGTAGTCTATCTGCGGACCGAGATCAGTCTGAAGGATCCGGATCGGCGGTATGCGGGACTGTTTGGTGTCATCGACGGTGGCACGGTCAAGAACGTGACTGTTCTCGGAAAAGTGTTCCAGAACTATGGCAATTATGAGACGGACAGTGCCAGAGAAGAGCTGTATGCAGGCAGCGGCGGCATTGCCGGTTATTTAAAAAGCGGCCAGATCACCGGCTGTGTGAACTATGCGCGGACCACCATGGAGGGGAATGCCATGTACCGCAACAGCGGCGGTGTGGTCGGCATCTGCAGCGGTCTGGTGACCAATTGTGAGAACTACGGAAAGCTGTCAACGACCATCAGCTTTGCCCAGAACCATACGGGCGGAATTGCCGGTCTGGTTTATGGAATCCACGGGCAGGTGACCAACTGCGTAAACCATGCCACGGTACAGGGCTATCTTTATGTGGGCGGAATCGCCGGAGCCGTGAAGAGCGGTGCGGAGGTTTTGACCAGTGCCAATTACGGAAGCGTAAGAGGAAACGGCGGTATTGGAGGTATCGCGGGACGCTTGTCCTCTGCGGGCGTTTACAGCGACGGAACGGCGAAGCAGGCCGTGATCCGGAATGTCTATAACCTGGGAAATGTGGATGGGTTCGGTACCAGCATCGGTCATGAGATCGGCGGCATTGTCGGGGAGATGGGGTATGACCAGTGGAAGCAGGAAGTCCTTCCGCCCATGCCGGTTCTGGAGCATGCATATTCTGCCGTAGTATTCAATCGCAGCGATTACAGCTACTGGGGAGGCACCGTCGGTTATCTGAAAAGCGGTGCTTACGGAACCATTTATGCTCTCGCGGATGCCAAAGGCTCTCTGCGGCCGGTGGGAGCAGTTACCAACCGGGGGACTACGATCCTGGGAGAATCCCGTATGGTGAAGGAGGACGAGTTAAAGAGTGCGGCACTGCTGGAAAAGCTGGGAAGCGCCTTTGTCATGTCCGGAAAGCATGATACGGAAAACAACGGATATCCGAAGCTGGCATGGCAGAGTCTGCCGGAGGATCTTCTGGCGGCGGCAGCGGAGGCAAAGGCGGAATTAAACGGCTGGCTGACGGAAAGCAACCGAAATCAGTACGGAAAGACCTATGCCGTCATCGAGGGTCTGGTAAAGACTTATATCGATCAGATTGATGCGTCCCAGTCCCTTGCTCAGATCGAGACGATCATGACAGAGGCGAGAGAGAAGCTTTCGGAGGTGAAGCCGGGCGAGATCACCGATACGGATCTGGCGGAGGCCATTGACAATGCGGTGATCGCATTAAATGAATATTATAAAAAGATTCTGTCCCAGAATGAAGGACTTTCGAGAAATCAGCTTGATGAGCTGGAAGCATTAAAGACAAAGTGGTCGGATACCATTGAACATTCTTCTGCGGAAGAGGAGGTACGGCTGAACCTGCGGGATGGCAGGGACGCCCTGGACGAAAAGCTGTTGTCCTATGAGGCGGACAAACGACTGGAGGAGGTGCGCCAGAGTGCGATCCAGACGGTGAGCGAGTACCGGGCCGAGGAGCAGTATGAGGTGACCTGGATGTTCCGGATCCGCCAGATACGGGAAAAGGCGCTGGAGAACATTACAAAGGCCAAAACCACAGCGGATATCACATCGCTTATGGAGCAGGCAAAGTTTGATATGGATGCCATCATCGACCAGATCCCGGAGACAGGGGCCTGGGACGGCGTGACCTGTACAGTTCCGGATCAGAATGCTGACGGGATCTATCAGATCACAAGCGGTGCGGAGCTTGCCTGGTTTGCAAAAACGGTAAATGACGGGGAGACGGACATCAGCGCGGAGCTGTGCAATGACATCAGCCTGGGTGCAAAGAGCTGGACGCCCATCGGCGCAGAGAAGCCCTTTATCGGAAGCTTTGACGGAGGCGGGCATACCGTCCGGAGCTTATATATCAATACGTATTATACCTACGATGGCCTGTTCGGCTATGTGGCCGGAGGAAACGGCCAGAGGATCCAGAATGTGACTGTCACCGGAACCATCAAGGCAGACGGACGGACGGCTTATGTGGGCGGAATCGCCGGGTATGCGCAAGGAAACGGAAGCGAAAACCGGTACGAGATCTTAAACTGTAAAAGCCTGGTAAGCATCAGCGTGGAGAACATCCGGCCTCTGGACGCCGGAGTGGCCGGCATCGTCGGAAAGACCAGATATGTGCGGGTATCCGGCTGCGGCAACGAGGGAAGCATTTCCATTCCCTCTGAGGGCAGAGGCGGAATCACTTACTTTGCCGGAGGCCTCATCGGAAGCATGTCAACAGGAAGTATTCTGGAGCTGTCCTACAATATCGGACAGATCTCTTCCTGCCATACGGCAGGCGGCCTGGTGGGCAGCGTGATCCAGAGAGACTGCCAGATCCGTTCCTGCTATAATACCGGCGATGTGACGGGTTATAACCACGCCGGAGGAATCGGCGGCTGGGTTCAGGATTCCAGTACGCAGGTGGACTGGTGTTATACCTCCGGTCCGGTGAATCTGAAACATTCGGGTCTTTCCATCGGAGCTGTGTTCGGGACCATTTCCAGCGGCTCTTTCGGAACCATTTATGCCCTGAAGCGCAGCGACCTGGTGAATCGGGCGCTGGTGGGAACCTCAGCGGACTTTACGGCAGCCGGAAAGTTCCTGACGGAAAAGGAGCTTCAGAGCGATGACATTCTGAATGCGTTAAACGGCGGCGGATCGGTCTTTATCCATGATTATCTCGGTTATCAGAATGGCTATCCGATCCTCAGCTGGCAGATGACGCTGGAACAGTTTAAGACGGGAGCCATTTCAGAGCTTCAGACCTTTGTGTCGGAAACGGATTACACCGCGGAAAACTGGGCGGCAATCCAGGCGGTTGTTTCGTCTGCGGCGGAAAAAATCCGGGCAGCAGAGGATATGGAAGGCATCAATGCGGTGCTGACATCGGCCAAGACAGAGATCCTTGCCGTTGAGACAAAGGACGGAACGGCGGAGCGGCAGCTGAACGAAGCGAAAGACGCAGCCATTGAGACGCTGGAAAATTATGTGGATCTGACCAATTACCGGGAAGAGGAACAGGCAAAGATCCGAAACCTGGTGGCCAATGCCAGGAAGAATATTCTTCTGGCGGACGAGATTGAAGAAGTACAGCGATTGTTAGATGAAGCAAGACAGGCTATTGACCGTCTGCCGGACGCATGGCAGGTGGAGAACCAGCGGGATATGGCAGCAGCGGCCCAGGTGGACGGTTATATCATGAGTATCGGCGAGGTGGTCTATACAGCTTATGTAAAGACCTCGATCGAACTGGCAAGGCTGGCATATGACAACCTGACGGAAAAACAACGGGGACTGGTATCGGTTTATCAGACACTTCTCGATGCGGAAGCGGAATGGGAGCGGCTGGCGGCGCTTTATGAGCCCACCGAGGAGGATACGGAGCGGGCGGCACAGGTGGATCTGCTCATCGGGGCCATCGGTACGGTCGGTGAGGAGAGTGGTGATGCGATCCGGAAGGCAAGACTGGCCTTTGATGCGCTCACCGAGAAGCAGAAAACACTGGTGGAACGGGCCGGAGAGCTGGATGTAGCGGAACAGGCTTATAATAAGCTGAAAGCAGATGGCGTTTCGGCGGCCATTGCAGCCATCGGCGAGGTGACACTTGAAAAAGAAGAGACGATTTTTGCGGCACAGCGGGCCTATGATGCGCTGACCGATGTCCAGAAGGCTCTGGTGACAACGTATCCGGTGCTTCAAAGGGCGCTGGAAATGCTTCAGGATTTAACGGCAGTCCGGCCG
Organism: Candidatus Paralachnospira sp. LCP21S3_A2; assembly: GCF_052118925.1. NCBI lineage: Bacteria > Bacillati > Bacillota > Clostridia > Candidatus Paralachnospira > Candidatus Paralachnospira sp. LCP21S3_A2. Next base: position 252,728 of record NZ_JBQKGG010000001.1, on the reverse strand, counting down.
GTGCTCGAGCTGATCGATGCCATCGGCGAGGTGACGCTGGAGAGCAAAAATGCCATTGATGCGGCAGTGAAGAGCTATAACGGGCTGACGGGAAATCAGCAGGCGCTGGTATCCAACTATGAGGTACTGGAGCAGGCGGTGGACCGGTATCAGTTCTTATACGGAATTCAGCATACGATTGATCTGATCGGCCGGATCGGGACCGTAAGCCGGGAGAGCGGTTCCCAGATCGCAGAGGCAAGAGCGGCCTACAATGCACTGAGCCCGGCGCAGCAGAGCCAGATTACCAACTTTGAGGTGCTGGAGCATGCAGAGGCGGCCTATGCGGCACTGGAGACACCGGTGGTTGATCCGGGAACAGAGACAACGCCGATCCGGGGCGGCGGCCGGGAAGGTACGGTGCAGACCGGAGGAAACGGCAAAGCCGGAGCTGCGGGACAGCTTCCCGCTGCAGATCTTCCCGCAGAAGACGGAATGGCAACGGATCTTCCCGGAGATACTGCGGAGGAAACCGAAGCCGCGGCAGAGACAGGGCTTCCCGACTGGCTGGAAGCGCAGCTGACCCCGGAGCAGGCCGTTCAGGCGGAGTCGAAGATCCTGGAACAGCTCCGAGAGACCGGGAAGGAAAGGAGAAGGGTTCTGATCCTTGGTGTGATCTTCGGAGCCCTGGCCCTGGTGACTGCGGCGGCCGGAGCAGCCCTTCTGGCGGCATCGAAAAAGCGCCGGTCTAAGCATGTCCGGTTTTAATAAAACGAAAAAGAGAGGCAGATTATGAAAAAAACGTGGAAAACAACGCTGTTTGCCGTGATCCTGGCAGCAGCCCTCCTGTTCCAGACACCGGGAACCGCATATGCGGAGGGAACACCTCCTGCCGGAAACCGCTGCTTTGCATCGGCAGAAACGGATGCCGGAGCGGCAGGAACCGGAGGGAGCACCGATGCAGCTTCCCAGGGACATTCCTATACGGCGGACGAGATCCGGGGAATTGAAGACGGGATCATAGACTGGAAGAAGAGCCTCATCGGAGAAAAGGAATTATTTGCCGGTGCCTTCGTAGACAAGGCCGGTGATCCGGCCAGCGACTGGTTCGCTTTTAGTGCAAGCCGAATGGGAATCGAGGGAGACAGGGCCTCCTATCTGGCGAGAATGCAGGAGACGGTGGAAGCTATTTATGCAGACCCGGAGAAGTATCAGGGAAGCCTTCTGGTTTCCGATATCTATCGTATGATCCTGACCATTAAAGCCTGCGGCGGCAATCCGGAGCAGTTCGGAACCGATCCGGAGGGAAATCCCATCAACCTGTTAAAGGATCATCTGTGGCATACCAGTGTATTCGGCGAGCCTGGAAAGCAGGGGATCAACGGCTATATCTGGGCACTTCTGACGGCCGATGCCGGAAACTGGAACGTGCCTGCGGACGCCGAATGGAACCAGGAGGCGTTTATCACGGCGCTTCTGGAGCGCCAGCTGGCAGACGGCGGCTTCGGACTGATCTTAACCGATGATTCCGATGTGGATTTAACCTCCATGACTCTGACGGCTCTGGCGCCCTACGGGGATTCCGATAAGACGTATACCTTTACCAGTGCGGTCACGAAAGAAGAGGTGACGACAACCGTAAAGGAAGCGTCTGAAAAGGCCTTTGCCTGCCTGGCAGAGCTGGAAAGCGAGGACGGCACCATGCTGACCTATGATACGCCGACTTCGGAGAGCACCAGCTGGGCGATCATGGCACTGTGCGCCTGGGGACGGGATCCGGAGACAGACGGGCAGTTCATGAAGAACGGAAAGACCCTGGTGGACGGGCAGATTTCCTTCCGGCTTGCAGACGGCAGCATCGTCCATACAGACAGCGGCGAGTATGCGGAGACCGAGGGAAATAATATGGCCAGCTATCAGGCGCTGTACGCTCTGGAGGCTCTGTACCGGTTAAAGACCGGTGGAAGCCGGATTTTTGATATGAAGAACGATGTGGCATATTCTGTGGATCAGACACAGATCGATGCGGCGGCAGAGAAGCTTCCGGAACAGACAGAGCCGGAGACGGAAAAAAGCGGGGAGCAGGCAGAGGCGGACAGCGGAAACCGCGCGGTGCTTTTGACAGTCTGTATCGCGGCTGCGGTTGTGATCCTGGCAGTCCTCTTCTTATTCTTCCTGTTAAAGGATAAGAAAAAGGGGACGAAGAAAAAAGGCAGCGGATCAGCAGAGCTGGAAAACGATGACGATGAGGACGATGACTGGTAAGAGCCAATGAAGAAAAAAGTACTGTTTGCCGGACTGATCGTGGTTCTGATCCTCTTTTTAGCCAAGGGGATCAGGATCCAGTCAGTTGATGAATATTATATGACGCACATGGAGGACATCGGCCCCGATTCGGAGACGGTGACCTTAAGCATCAACTGCTCTACCGTGCGGGAGGAGCAGAACTGGAGGAAGCTGAGCAGGCAGCTCCAGGACGAAAAATATGTACCGAAGGACGGCTGGATCCTTCCGGAGACAACCTTTGTCCTGCGGAAAGGCGATACCGTCTATGATGTTCTGAACCGTGCCTGCCGCTATAAGGGGATCCAGATGGAGCACCAGGGGGCTGATGCCAATGTCTATGGCACCATTTTTATCCGCGGCATCAATCATTTATACGACCGGGCCTGCGGCGAGCTTTCCGGCTGGATGTATAAGGTCAACGGAGAATTTCCGGGGAAGGGCTGCGGTGCCTATAAGCTGGAGAATGGCGATGTTATTGAATGGGTCTATACCTGCGATCTGGGAAAAGATGTGGGGGACGATTACATGACAAAAAAGAAGCAGGGAATCGAGGAGACAGAAGGCGAAACAGAAAAGGAGGATGTGCCATGAAGGGATACGAGAGCTATCACCCGGCGCTCCTCTTTCTGGGATACGGGCTGGCGCTTGTGTTTTCCATGATCAGCCTTCATCCCTTTGTGATCGCAGCGTCTCTCATCGGCAGCTTTTTATTGTTTCTGGCCATGTTCGGCTGGAAAAAGTTTTTTTCGGAACTATTATTCTGTCTTGGGATTTTTGTGCTCCTGTCCCTGGCCAATCCGCTGTTTGTCCATGACGGGGAAACGCTCCTGTTTTTCTTAAATGACAATCCGGTAACGCTGGAGTCCATGATCTATGGCGGCATGTCTTCCCTGATGATCATCAGTGTGCTTTTGTGGTGTAAATGCTATGGGTCGATCTTAACCACCGATAAATTTCTGTATCTGTTCGGAAAGACCATTCCGAAGCTGGGGCTGATCCTGTCTATGACCTTCCGGTTTATTCCGTTATTTAAGCTTCAGATCCGGAAGATCAGCCAGACTCAGAAAACCATGGGGCTGTATCCGTCGGACGGGATTACTGACAAGATGAGAAGCGGCATGCGGGTCTTTGACAGTCTGGTGGCCTGGTCTATGGAGAATTCCATCGACACGGCGGATGCCATGAAGGCGCGGGGGTATGGGCATCCCGGGCGTACCAGCTTTTCGCTGTTCCGATTCCGGACAAGGGACGGAATTCTGCTGGCGGTATTCGGCGGGCTTGCCGCAGCAATCTTTACCTGCTTTTCGGCAGGCGGCTATTCGTTTTTTTATTACCCGTATGTGATGAAGCTTGTCATCGGCTGGAAGGAGGGGATCAGTGCAGTCATGATCCTCGTATTCTTTTGTATACCCGGAATCATTGAACTGGAGGAGAAACGAAAATGGAGTTATTAAGCGTCCGAGATCTGACCTTTACATACCCGAAGCAGCGAGCCATGACGGGAGAAGCGGGACCGGCGCTGGAGCATGTGTCCTTTTCGGTGGAGGAGGGGGAATTTATTGTACTCTGCGGGGAATCCGGCTGCGGAAAAACAACGCTTTTAAAGCTCTTAAAACGGGAGCTTTCTCCTCACGGAGAGAAAAGCGGAGAGATTTTCTTTCATGGAATCCGCCAGGAGGAGCTTTCGGAGGCGGAGGCGGCCTGTCAGATCGGCTACGTGCTCCAGAACCCGGAAAATCAGATCGTGACCGACAAGGTCTGGCATGAGCTGGCCTTTGGTCTGGAAAACATGGGGGTACCGACCCAGGTGATCCGCCGCCGTGTGGCAGAGATGGCCTGCTTTTTTGGAATCGATGACTGGTTCCGCAAAAAGACCACGGAGCTTTCCGGCGGCCAGAAGCAGCTTTTAAACCTGGCGTCCATCATGGTCATGCAGCCGAAGCTTCTGATCCTGGACGAGCCCACCAGCCAGCTGGATCCCATTGCGGCATCGGATTTCATCAATACGCTGCAAAAGATCAATAAGGATCTTGGTCTGACGATCCTTATGACGGAGCACCGGCTGGAAGAGGTCTTTCCGGCAGCTGACCGTGTACTTGTAATGGATCACGGGAAGCTTCTTTTAGCGGAGCCTCCGGCTCAGGCGGGCAGAGATCTAAAGCGGATCGATCAGAATCACAAAATGCTCTGCGGGCTTCCCAGTGCGGTTCGGATTTATCACGGACTGGACGCAGAGGAAGATGGCTGTCCACTGACGGTGCGGGAGGGACGGGCCTTTCTGGAAAAGAATTATGAGAACCGGATCCGAAGTCTTTCCGGGCTGAAGGAAAAAAACGGCGGAAGTCCTGTGACAGACCGTCCGATTGCCATGCGCATGAAGGAGGTCTGTTTCCGCTACGAAAAGGATTCTCCCGATGTGCTGGAGGGGGCAGCTTTGACTTTATATGAGGGCGAGATCATCAGCCTTCTTGGCGGAAACGGTGCCGGAAAGACGACGCTTCTCAGTGTCATTGCCGGAACCAACAGGCCGTACCATGGAAAGATTGAAATCTTCGGAAAGCGGATCGGAAAGTATAAGGGAAATGAACTGTATGTCCGAACCCTGGCATCCCTGCCCCAGAATCCCCAGACGGTCTTTTTAAAGATGACGGTGCGGGAGGATTATGAGGAGATCGGAACGGTTATGGGCTACGGGAAAGAGGAGCTGGAGCGGGAGATCCAAGCTATGGCTGAGCTTCTCGGAATCACTCATCTGCTGGATCATCATCCCTACGATCTTTCCGGCGGAGAGCAGCAGAAGGCGGCTATCGGTAAGGTGCTGTTACTGAAGCCCAGACTGCTTCTTCTGGACGAGCCTACAAAAGGAATCGATGCCTGGTCGAAAAAGCAGCTTGGAAAGCTGCTGAATCAGCTAAAGGCGCAGGGGCTGACGGTGCTCATGGTGACCCATGATGTAGAATTTGCGGCGGAGGTATCGGACCGCTGCGGTCTGTTTTTTGATCATGAAATCACTTCGCTGGATACGCCCGATGAATTTTTCGGAAGTAATCAGTATTACACCACGGCGGCGAACCGGATTTCCCGAAGCCTGTATGACAATGCGGTGACCTGCGATGAGGTGATTGCCTTGTGCAAGGCCAACGGCAGAAAGAATAAGGAGGAGACAGGTGCATAAGACAAAGGAAACCGAACCGACACCGGGCAGGCTCCTGAAAAAGTCGGAAGCAACACCGGAAAACGGAAGTGTGCGGAAGACAGAGGCGAAAAAGCGCCTGAAAGAGGAAGAAAACCGGCGCCTGGAAGAAAAAACAGCGCTTGCCATGGAACGAAGCGAGGCTTATACAGGAAAGCGGGCGCTGCGCTGGGTAATGTTACTTCTGGCGGTGGCGGCATGCATCGTGGTGGGGGTAAAGCTTCTGGCGGAACGGCGTTACAACCTGATCTCCGCCATCATTATGTTCCTGGCCTGTCTGCCGTTTTATTTTGCCTACGAAAAGCGGGAGGGCAGTATCCGCCGCATGGTTATGATCGCAGTTATGACGGCAATCGCCGTTGTGGGGCGTCTGATCTTCGGCGCTGTTCCGGCGGTAAAGCCGCTGACGGCGACCGTTATCATGACTGGGATTTATATGGGACCAGAGTCCGGTTTTCTGGTTGGATCGCTGTCTGCAGTGGTCTCCAATATTTTTTTCGGGCAGGGTCCGTGGACTCCGTTCCAGATGTTCACCCTGGGGCTCCAGGGGCTCATCGCCGGACTTCCTTTTATGCGCAGACTGCTGCGAAAACGGGTGCCGTTAATCCTTTACGGCCTGTTTGCCGGAGCACTTTATTCCTGGATCATGGACATCTGGACGGTTATCAGTCTGATTGGGAAATGGAGCTTTAAGCGGTATCTGATCGCTCTTGGTACGGCGATTCCCTATACCGTTACCTACATGATTTCCAATGTGATCTTTCTGCTGCTGATGCGAAAGCCCATCGGGGAAAAACTGGAGCGGATTCAGATCAAACATGGAATCTTTTAATCCTGCAGAACCAAGCAGATTTCCAAAAAAAAGGCGAATGTGCCTGCACAAATGGGCACTTTTCTTTGGAAATCTATTTGGCGAGCAGCCAAAGCGAGAGGAAGCGAAGCGGAATCGAGCCTGGTTCTGCGGGAAGACAGTATCGGGAAGACAGTATTCTGGATAAGGTAAGATAAGAGGGAGATGTTCACATGCGGATAAATACCATTAATATTACCGACTGTGATATGGATGAGGAACGCTACCGGGACTGTGTCGATCTGGAGGCGATGATCCGGAGCATCGGCTTTGACGGGATTGAGTTTATGCATATTGAGGGCGGAAAGGAAGCTTTCTTTGATCCGTCTCTGGTTTTCGGTGTCCACCTGCGCTACTTTAATGAGTGGGTAGATCTCTGGCGGGGAGATCTGAACGGATTAAAAAAAGAGTATGACAGTCTGGAGACGGCGAAGAAGATCTTCGGAGGCCTGGATCCGTCGGGTATGATGGCCATGTTCCGGGAGGATCTGGAGCGGGCGAAGCGTCTGGATGCACGGTATGTGGTGTTCCATGTGAGCAATGTCAAGATTCCGGAATATTTTTCCGGCCGGTGTGCATACAGTGATGAAGAGGTGGTCGATGCAGCGGCAGAGCTGATCAACGAGCTGCTGGACGGTCATGAGTATGAATTTGAGTTTCTGCTGGAAAATCTGTGGTGGCCGGGGCTTACCATGACCCGACCGGAGATCACAGGGCGGCTTCTGGATCAGATCCATTATCCGAAGACCGGGATCATGCTGGACACGGGTCATCTGCTCCACACCAATCTGGAATTGCAGACCCAGGAGGAGGGCATCGCCTATATAAAAGAGATGATCCGAAAGCACGGAGATCTGGCGAAGCGGATCCGCGGCATTCATCTGAACCAGAGTCTGACCGGCGCCTATGTGAAGGAGCTGTACGCGAAGCATCTGGCTATGCCCAAGACCTATGAGGAGCGGATTTCCCTCTGCTATCAGCATGTGTTCCAGATCGACCGTCATGAGCCGTTTACAACACGGGCTGTCCGGGAGCTGTTTGAGGTCATCGATCCGGCTTATGTGACCTTTGAGCTGATCAGCGTAAGCCGGGAAGCTCATGAGCGGGCATTAAAGCTCCAGTGGGAGGCTCTTTACGGGGAGGAGGCATGAATGAAACCATGAAGCTTTGTGAACTGTCGGACGGGGATACCCTTCACCGCTATAAGCAGTCCCTGGTGGTCTGTTTTCATGGAAAACGGAAGGTCTTAAGCACCGGTCCCAATAACGGCGGCCTGCGGTATGATCTGCAGGCTGTCTTTAATTATGATGGAAATCCTGGAAGCGGGATGCAGGCCTCCATGCGGGCAGATACCTATGAGGAGCATATGAACCTGGTGGCCGGAGAGGATCTTGGGCTGGATCCCGGGAAATGCACCGGACTCTGCACCGCGGCGAGCATGTATCATGCCGCCATTGTGCGAAACGATTATGACGATTTTTCCGTGACTGCCATTGTCACCGGAGGAATTTATCACAATGCCGGACGGATCGGAGATCCGGCGTTCTGGCATGAGCAGGCCGGGATTTTTCATCAGGTACCTCTGGGAACCATCAATATTCTCCTGCTCATCGACGCGGATCTGACTGACGGCGCGCTGGTCCGTGCGCTGGTATCCTGCACCGAGGCGAAAACGGCGGCCATCCAGGAGCTTCTCGCGCCCAGCCGGTATTCCAGAGGGCTTGCCACCGGCTCCGGCACCGACGGAACCATTGTGTTCTGCAATATGGAATCGGACACGCATCTTACGGATGCGGGCAAGCATTCCAAGCTGGGAGAATTGATCGGCCGTACCGTGAAGCAGGCTGTGAAGCAGGCATTGAAGAAGCAGACCGGTCTTTGCCCGAACTTCCAGCACGATATCTTAAACCGCATGGACCGGTTCGGCGTCACAGAGGATGCCCTCTGGAACCGCTACAAAAAGCAGGGCGGAAGCATGCGGCGGGCCGAGTTTACCGACCGTCTGGATGCACGGAAAACAGGAAACCGACTGGTAACCGGTTCCTCCCTGTATGCGCATTTATTAGATCAGCTGGACTGGGGATTGCTCACATCCGGAGAGGCGGAAGAAGCCGGGGCGGCGCTGTTAAAGCAGATGGGATTTCCGGGTAAGCGTGAGAAAGCTTTCGATAGGGAGGAAGAATCCTGGCAGGAGCCGGAACAGGAAGAGCGCGAAGCCGGGATCAGACGAATGACGGAATGGTATCTGGACGGACTGATCGGGTATCTTGCGGAAGAGGGACGGTGGTAATGCTCCTTTCGCAATCGATACGCCGTCCCGGCCACCGACTGTAAGGCTTGTCTGTAACCGGTCGAAGGGCCGGTTACTTTTCTTCATAGGACGAACTTTCCTATAAAAAAACAGATCTCCGGGCCGGTTATCCCACGCAGAGATCTGTCTTTTACTGATTAACAATTTCAATTATTCTCCGATTACCTCTTCAGCCAGATCCATTCTGGGAGCTTCCTGTACGGGAGAGACAACGATTGCCTTAAAGGTATCGCCTTCTGCTACAGCTACGAAATGACCCTTGCCTGCAGCAATATCAAGCTGGGTTCCGGCAGGGATCCGGACGATCTGTGCGGTGTCCATAGCAGGCTTTCCGTCTGCGATGTCGATGAAGAGCATTAATGCAGTACCCTCGGTGAAGTAGAACTGCTCAGCGTCCTCATGATACTCGATGGCGGTGAAGTTGGGAGTATGATGCCAGCCCTGAAGCACACCGGCCATGATCTTATTGGTTTTGAATTCCGTTACTACGGGGAATGCGGTCCACTCAAAGAAATCCTCTTTGTAAGCCTCGCAGGTATCGGTGAACTTTACGTTTACGCCCTTAATGGTTACGTCCTTAATGTCCTGAATCTTTACGTTCATGATAAATGGTATCCTCCTTTTATGTACTTTGTTCGTTGTCGTACGATTTCCAGTATAGCACGATGCCTTCCGAAAGGAAAGAAGAAATGCTGGATTTTTCCATGAAAGCATATTATAATAGTTCAGATAGACTGTGTGAAAAAAAAGTTGGAGATAAGATTATGAAAAAACTCATTGATCAGATTGGAGAACTGATGGCCCGGGGCTTTGAGGCCTGCGGCTATGACCGGAAGCTTGGAAAGGTAACGCTGTCCAACCGTCCGGATCTTTGTGAATTTCAGTGCAACGGCGCCATGGCCGGTGCGAAGCTTTATAAAAAAGCGCCCATCATGATCGCAAACGATGTGGTGGAGAAGCTTGAGGGGGAGGCCGCCTTTGCGGAGATCACGGCAGTAAATCCCGGATTTATCAACATCAGGCTGTCCGGCGCTTATGCGGCAGATTACTTAAATGCCATGAATGCCGATGAAAAGCTGGGTGTTTCCTATGAAGGAAAGAAAGAGACCATTGTGATCGATTACGGCGGACCCAATGTGGCGAAGCCTCTTCATGTGGGACATCTTCGTTCTGCCATCATCGGAGAGAGCATGAAGCGCCTTTACCGGTTCCTGGGCCATGAGGTCATCGGCGATGTCCATCTGGGTGACTGGGGTCTGCAGATGGGACTGATCATCGAGGAGTTAAAGGAGCGGAAGCCCAACCTCCCGTATTTCGATGAGAGCTATACCGGAGAATATCCTGCCGAAGCGCCCTTTACCATTGCGGAGCTGGAGGAGATTTATCCGGCGGCCAGCGCCAAGGCAAAGGAGGATGAAGCGTTCGCGAAGAAGGCACACGATGCGACCTTTAAGCTTCAGAACGGTGATAAGGGCTATATGGCGATCTGGAATCATATCCTGAATGTATCGGTTTCGGATCTGAAGAAGAATTATGCGAAGTTAAATGTAACCTTTGATATCTGGAAAAAGGAGAGCGATGCTCAGCCCTATATTCCGGCCATGATCGAAGATATGAAGAAGAAGGGGCTGGCCCATGAAAGCCAGGGTGCGCTGGTAGTTGATGTAAAGGAAGACAGCGATACCAAGGAGATCCCGCCCTGTATTCTGTTAAAATCCGATGGCGCGACCCTGTACTCCACCACCGATCTTGCAACGCTGGTGGAGCGGGAAAAACTGTTCCATCCCGATCGTGTTCTTTACGTGGTCGACAAGCGCCAGGAGCTTCATTTCACCCAGGTGTTCCGCTGTGCAAAGAAGGCCGGGATCGTGCGTCCGGAGACGGAGCTCAATTTCTTAGGCTTCGGCACCATGAACGGCAAGGACGGAAAGCCCTTTAAGACAAGAGACGGCGGAGTGATGCGGCTGGAATATCTCATTAAAGAGATCAGCGATGCGGTTTATGAAAAGATCATGGAGAACCGTACCGTGGAGGAGAGCGAGGCCAGAACGACTGCGCAGATCGTGGGGCTGGCGGCTCTGAAATACGGAGATCTGTCCAACCAGGCGTCCAAGGATTATGTGTTTGATGTGGATCGGTTCATTTCCTTTGAGGGAGATACCGGCCCCTATCTTCTTTATACCATTGTCCGGATCAAGTCGATCCAGGGCAAGTATGCGGCTCTTCCGGAGAAGTTTGCCGGAGAGGCCAAGATCCTTCCGGCTGCATCTGAGAGCGAGAAGGCGCTTCAGCTTTCCGTAAGCCGGATGTCTGATGCGCTGACGGCGGCCTTTGAGGAGCGTGCGCCTCATAAGATCTGCCAGTATGTTTATGAACTGTCCAATGCCTTTAACCGGTTCTACCATGAGACAAAGATCATGGCAGAGGAGGATAAGGAGCGCCAGGCATCCTACATCTGTCTTCTGGAGCTTACCAGACGGGTGTTAGAGACCTGCATCGATCTTCTTGGATTTGAGGCACCGGACAGAATGTAAAAAGCAGGTGAACAGGTATGTCATTCTCCAGTGAGACCATTCGGAAAAAGACCAGAAGCAGCGAGGAATATGAAAAGGGCAGGGCGCTGTTCCGCGAGGGCAGGGTGCGCCTGCTTTCCAGTGAAAGCTTCTGGAAGGGAGAAGAAACTTTAAAAGTGCTTGTGGACGAGGACGGACAGGAATACCGGGTGTCGCTGCTCATCAAGGGCGGCTATATCTACCAGGCCTCCTGCCAGTGTCCTTCCCACCGCGAATATAAAGGGCTGTGCTGCCATGAGGCGGCAGCAGCCTTTTATGCAATGGAGAAAAAGGAAGAGGAAAGTACGCCTCATGTGCCCACCGGCGGCGCGGTCAAGCATATGCTTCAGAGCTATGTTGGCCATGAAATGACGAAGGTTCTCGTATCCAAAATGGAGGAACCGGTCTGCCTGATCCCGGTTTTCCGGAATGTCCGCCAGACACTGGCCCTGTCGTTCCGGATCGGAACCGGGCGGCTGTATCAGCTTCGGGATCTGGAGGCGTTTGCGGACGCCCTGGAGGAAGAGGCCTATGTAGAATACGGAAAGCAGCTGGGATTTTATCACACGCTCGATGCCTTTGAGGAGACCTCGGCAAGGCTGGCAGAGGAAACAGCAAGAACGGTGGCAGAGAGCCGGTATCTGGAGGAACGGCTGAATCCTTTGCGGACCGAAACGCGGAGCGTCATGCGGGAGCTGGAGCTTTCTCCGGCCGGCTGTGACAATTTCCTGAAGCTTCTGTACGGAAAAGAAGCGCTGTTTTCCTTTGATGGACGGGAGGAGCTTCCCCTTCTCATCAAAAAAGAAAATCCCAGACTTTACGGTGTGATCCGAGCCTGCGGACGGGACGGCTTTCGTGTCTCGTTTCCGGAGAATTTCCGGGTTATTTACGGAAAAAAAAGGCTCTATGTGGCCATGGGAACGACCCTTTACTGCTGTGACCGGTCGGCAAGCCGGGCACTGTGGGAGTTTTTCCGTGCCATGACGAAGGATCCGGCCATGGAGGAGTGGTCGATACAGCTAAATGCCAAGGATATGCCCTCGTTCTGCGACTATGTGATTCCGGAGCTTTCGCCCTTTGTGGATCTGGAACCGCTGGGAGTGGACCTGGAGCAGTACCATCTGGAGCCCTTAAAGCCCCGGTTTTATTTTGACTGTCCGGGAGAGAACGAGGTGACGCTGCGGGCAGAGTTCTGGTATGGAAAGGAATGTTTTACGCCGTTTGACCACCCGGGATTTTCCGAAATCTCCAGAGATCAGGTTGGAGAACTGATGGTGGGAACGGTCATCAAGAAGTATTTTACGGGCCGTTATGCCGACAAGAGCCGGTTTGTGATCTGGGACGATGACAGCGCCGTTTACCGGCTTCTCACGGAAGGTCTGGAGGAATTTTCCGGTTATGGCGAGGTGACGCTTTCTCCGTCCATGAAAAATCTGACGGTGCTTCCGAAGCGGGAGCTTTCCTTCGGGGTCACCATGGGAAATGGCTGGCTGGAGCTTAATGTGGACGCGGGGGAGCTGTCTCCGGCGGAGCTTTCCGGCGCGCTGGCGGCATACCGCATGAAGCAGAGCTTTTACCGGACTAGATCCGGCGCGTTTCTGCCGGTGAACGGGGTGGGCTTCGGAACGCTGGAGGAGCTTTCCAGACTGACGGAGCAGCGGATGTCTGCTTCGGTACGGCTTCCGTCCTACCGGAGCTTCTTTGTGGATCATGTGCTGCGGGACGGAAAGCACATTTCCTTCCGTGGGGATGACGGCTTCCGAAATCTGGTGCGGGCGGTGAGCCACCCGGAGGAGCAGGAGGCCATTGAGGTGCCGAAGACCCTTCACGGAACGCTCAGGGAGTATCAGCGGCAGGGATATGTGTGGCTGCGGACGCTGGACCGGTACGGACTCGGCGGGATCCTGGCTGATGAGATGGGACTTGGAAAGACGATTCAGGTCATTGCCCTGCTGGCGGACGAGGCAGAGAAACATCCGGAGATGGAGGCGCTGATCGTGTGTCCGTCATCGCTGATCTACAACTGGGAGAGCGAGCTTCATAAGTTTGCTCCCGGGCTGTCGGTCCAGGTCATTGCGGGGACAGCGGAGGAACGGAAGGCGCTTCTGGAGCAGGAGCATGCGCAGGTGTCCATCACGTCCTATGATCTGCTGCGGCGGGATATTGCCCTTTATGAAGAACGGGAATTCCGGTTCCAGATTTTAGACGAAGCCCAGTATATTAAAAATCACTTGACCCAGAACGCCAGGGCGGTGAAAAAGATCCGGGCGAGAGGCCGGTTTGCCCTGACCGGAACCCCCATGGAGAACCGGTTAAGTGATTTGTGGAGCATTTTTGATTTTCTGATGCCAGGATTTTTGTTCAGCTGCAGCCGGTTTCGCCGGGAGTTTGAGATTCCCATCGTAAAGGACGGCGATAAGGCAGCGTTAAAGCGGCTCCATCGTATGACCGGGCCGTTTCTGCTGCGGCGCTATAAAAAAGAGGTGCTTCGGGATCTGCCCGACAAGCTGGAAGAGGTGGTTTATTCCGGCATGGAACCGGAGCAGCGGAAGCTTTATGCGGCGCATGCTCTGCGGTTAAAGGAGGAACTGGAGTCCGGCGGCGATGCCGGATACCAGAAGGATCGGATAAAATTTTTATCGGAGCTTCTGCGTCTGCGCCAGATCTGCTGTGATCCTTCCCTGTGCTATGAGGGCTACAGGGGCGGCTCCGGAAAGCTGGATACCTGTATGGAGCTCATTGAGAGTGCGGTGGCAGCCGGACATAAGATCCTGGTATTTTCTCAGTTTACGTCCATGCTGGAGATCCTTGGAAAACGGCTGGAAAAGGCGAAGCTGTCCTATCATCTGCTGACCGGGCAGACCGGCAAGGAGGAGCGGATCGCACTGGTGCGGTCCTTTAACCAGGATCAGGTTCCGCTGTTCCTCATTTCCTTAAAGGCCGGAGGCACAGGGTTAAACCTGACAGCGGCGGATCTGGTGATCCATTATGATCCCTGGTGGAATCTGGCGGCGGAGAATCAGGCGACTGACCGGGCACACCGGATCGGCCAGAAAAAGAAGGTTTCCGTGTTCCGGCTCATCGCACGGGATACCATTGAAGAGGGTGTGTTAAAGCTTCAGAATCAGAAGCGGGAGCTGGAAAAGCAGGTAACGGAAGGTGCTTCCTCGGTGGCTGACATGAGCCGGGAGGAGCTGTTATCCATCTTAACGGAGGAATCAGATGGCATACATGGATCTTCACTGTGATACCTTACAGGTATTCGCCGGAGTGGGCGGCAGCCTTTATGAAAATCATATGACGGTGGATGTAAAGCGCCTCCGGAGCGCCGGCTGCCTGGCTCAGTTCTTTGCGGTCTGGCTGCCGGATCCGGAAACAAAGGACAGATTGCTCGGAAGGAAATACAGAGAAACGGAGCCGGAATCCGGAGCAAGCTATGGCGCCGGAACGGAAAAATCGGAACTGTCTAAGAGCAAATCCGAAAATGGGGACCGCCGCAGTTCCAACTTGTCCTGCGGCCCGGAGCCGGGGGCGGAGATCCATCTGGAGCTTTTAGAGGAACTTTCCAATGAAGAATGGGATGACCGGTATTTTGATTTGCTGACCGATGGCTTTTATGAAACGATCCGGGAGCACGGAGAGGAAGTGGCGTTTGCCGGAAACGGAACGGATCTTTTGGAAAATCGGAAAGCCGGGAAGCTTTCGGCGTTTCTTTCCCTGGAGGACGGGCGGCTGGTGCGGGGCAGCCATGAGCGGCTGCGCCACCTTTATGACAAGGGCGTGCGCCTTATCACCCTGACCTGGAATCATGATAACTGCTTCGGACGGGCCAATTATCGGGAGGAGCCGTTCGGAAACCGGGAAAGCGGACTGACAGCCTTCGGAAAAGAGGCCGTCACCCAGATGGAAGCGCTGGGTATACTGACAGATGTATCCCATTTATCGGATGAGGGCTTTTTCGATGCAGCGGACTGCATTCACGGCCCCTTTGTAGCGTCCCATTCCAACGCCAGAGCGCTCTGTAACTGTTCCAGGAATCTGACCGATGAGATGCTTCATATTCTCGGGGATCACGGCGGCGCAGCCGGTTTGAACTTTGCGCCCTCGTTTCTGCGGGAAAATTCTCTGGAAAGCCGCGTTTCCGATCTGGCGCGTCACGCCGCCCATATGGTGAAAAAGGGAGGGGAAGAGGTCCTCTGCCTCGGAACCGATTTTGACGGCATCGGCGGAGATCTGGAAATCGACGGGCCGGAGAAGATGGCGCTTCTGTGGGACGCACTGAAAAGAGCCGGATTTACCGAGCGGCAGATCGAACTGGTGCAGTGGGGAAATGCACAGCGGGTGATCCGGGAGGCGCTTAAATAGACAAATGAAATTGTTTAGAACCTGGTCCCGCGCCTTTAGAACCTCTCTCTGAGATTTGTGAAGGAGGATACAACATGAAGAAAATCAGCTTAGTGGTTTTACCGGCTTTAGCAATCGTGTTAGAAACATTGCCATTGGGAGCAGTTTGTATGTTTGCCTTATCTCCGACAGAAAGAGTAAAAGAAACGTTCTCGTATTTTAGCCCCATACCATTTGGCTATGCAAATTTTCCTCCACTTATTACAGCCATATGTACGGTCGTCATTTTGTTACTTTCCTTGGTATCATTAAAGAACAGTAGCGTTCTTAAGGCTTTACTTGTTCTCTCAATTATTACGGCAGTTGTTTCACTTTTACCGTTGATGTATGGATTAAACTATTACACCCTCGTAGGAGCTTTCATAACGACAGCACTTGCAGCAGAATGTATTCTGATCTGGACACAACAGAGGTAAAGTGACAACTTCCGGTTTTGTGCTTTGCTTTTCTCTTGAGGACTGCGCTTGCGAAGGAAGCGGACAGTGAAAGATATCAAACTATACCGAGGTTTTAATCGCATTTGCGTGTTGGAGTCTGAAAAATTAAAGATAATTTAACGTTTGAAGAACTGACTGACAGGTTAATATCATCCGATTCTCTCTTCATATCTGTGAAAAATTTCCGGGATTGGTCTGTTGTTTCCGGACGTCTTATGGTATGATAGAAAACAGGTAGTGACGCAGGACCGGCGCGGCAGAGGCGGAGGGATTGTTCCGGTTTTTGTGCCCGGTGTACTGCACTTATATAAAAGGAGAAGGAGAAGAAACCATGGATAATTTTACATTTTACAGCCCCACGTATTTTGCATTCGGAAAAGGAACGGAGAATGAGGCAGGCCATTATGTGAAGCGGTTTGGCGGACATAAGGTGCTGATCCATTACGGCGGCGGCAGTGCGGTCCGCTCCGGACTGATCGACCGGGTGAAGGCGTCTCTGGAAAAAGAGGGACTT
The DNA here is from genome assembly GCF_052118925.1 of Candidatus Paralachnospira sp. LCP21S3_A2. Taxonomy (NCBI): domain Bacteria; kingdom Bacillati; phylum Bacillota; class Clostridia; genus Candidatus Paralachnospira; species Candidatus Paralachnospira sp. LCP21S3_A2. Next base: position 236,202 of record NZ_JBQKGG010000001.1, on the reverse strand, counting down.
TCCTATGTCGTATTGGGCGGCGTAAAGCCCAACCCCAGAAGCGGCCTGGTTTATGAGGGCATTGAGCTGTGCAGGAAAGAGGGCGTGGACTTTATTCTGGCCGTCGGCGGCGGAAGCACCATTGATTCCTCCAAGGCAATTGCCGTAGGAACGGTATATGACGGTGATTTCTGGGATTTCTATTCCGGAAAGGCACAGGCGGAAAAATCCCTTCCTGTCGGTTCGGTTCTGACGATTGCGGCAGCCGGCAGCGAGGGCAGTGACGGATCCGTGATCACCAATGAAAACGGTATGTATAAGCGTGCATACGGCTGTGAGCTGATGCGTCCGGTATTTGCCATCATGAACCCGGAGCTTACCATGTCCCTGCCGCCGTATCAGACAGCAAGCGGCTGTACGGATATTATGGCCCATGTGTTCGAACGCTATTTTACCAATACCAAGGAGGTAGAGATCACCGACCGTCTCTGCGAGGGCGTGTTAAAGACCATCATCAAGGAGCTTCCGAAGGTTCTGGAGAATCCAAATGATTACGAGGCAAGAGCCAATATCATGTGGGCGGGTACCATGGCACACAATGACATCTGCGGTGTCGGAAGAGAGCAGGACTGGGCCAGCCATAACCTGGAGCATGAATTGTCCGCTCTGTATGACTGTGCACACGGTGCCGGTCTGGCTGTGATGTTCCCGGCATGGATGACTTATGTGATGCATCATGATGTGAACCGGTTTGCTCAGTTTGCCGTTCGTGTATGGGGCTGCGAGATGAACTATCAGAATCCGGAGGAAACCGCAAAGGAAGGCATTGCGAGAACGAAGGCATTCTTCCATTCCGTCGGCATGCCGACCTCCTTTGAAGAGCTGGGAGCAAAGAAAGAGGATATCCCGAAGCTTCTGGAAACCCTTCAGATCGACGGACGGACCGAGGGCTTCTTTGTGAAGCTGGGACGGAAGGAATGTGAAGCAGTATACCGTCTCGCATGCAGATAAACGAATCCCCATTCGGAGGGCAGAAGTATGAAAACAAGATATCTTTGTCCGGTATGTGAGCAGGAACTGAACGCTGTGGGGTACTGTTCCGAGTGCCATCGGTTCCGGAAGGAGCCCATTGTCTATACGGGAGGCTGTCTCCCCAATGAGCGGGACCCGGGAGCATATACCCAGTTTAAGCAGGGAACCTATCATGAATCGTCTTATAAAACCGGTGACTCCGTGAAAAAGACGGCCGGGCGGACGGTACAGACCGGAACGGGCAATACGAGAACCTCAGCCTCATCGAAATCCCGGCCGAAGCCGGAAGAGTCTCCTTATTATGATACCTGCGGAACGGATCATAAGCATACTTATGGGATTCCCAATACAGATCCCCACAGGAAAGCGGCAGAAGATCAGAAGCGTCAGAAGCGTCTCACGAAGGTCGTGGTATTCTTTATCGTCCTGATCTGGGCGGTGATCCTGTTTGCCGGTCCGCTTTTGGGGTTTGTCCGCGACATCATCGACCACTGGGACGGCTACGATACCATAACGGAGAGTAGTGAGGCCTCTGCCTATCAGGAACTGGATCCGGAGAAGGTTTTACAGGCGGGAGAGCCATGCAATGGCTATGCACATTATGCGTCTGATGCCGGGGAAGTTCTTTCCAGACTTCGGGAGTATGTCTCCACGGTCTGGAATATTCCGGAGGACTCCATGGATCAGTGGGAGACGGAGCCGGACTGCTGGGAGTACACAGATGAGGAAGGAACAGCGACTTTTTATATCGTGACAAGTTACCTGACCTTTGACACCGAAGATACCGGCATGTCGATCAATGTGCGGAGCGACTATGTGACGGGGGAAGTTCTGGAGATTGAATATTACGGGGAAACCGTGGATGAGATGGAGCGGCTGACGTTAATTACCGCCTGCGCTCTGGAGCCGGAACGCGACCGGAACGAATTATGGAATGAGATCCAGACGGCGTTTCAGAATGCTGATGAAGACGGCTATTTCTTCTCAACGGTCGGACAAAGCAGGGTATATGTAAGTATTCCGGATGAAACAGGCAGCTGGAATGGATCCGGAGAGTTTACGTGTCTTCCGGAATACGGAAAATATGAGACGCAGGATAACCTCTCTGAATAAATACGGAGACTGGGGGAGAACAGAAAAACATTATGGAGAATTTTGATTTTTATGCGCCGACAAAAATGCTGTTCGGAAAGGGAAAGCTTTCCGGACTGGCAGCGGAGATGGCGCCTTATGGGAAACGGGTGCTCCTCGTTTACGGAGGCGGGAGCATCAAGCGGAACGGGATCTATGACCGGGTATGTGCCCTCCTTTCGGAGAACGGCTTTACCTGGGAGGAGCTTTCCGGTGTGACACCGAATCCGAAGATTGAATCGGTCCGGGCCGGAGCTGCGCTTGCGAAACAGATGAGCGCAGATATGGTGCTGGCTGTGGGTGGCGGAAGCTGCGTGGACTGCGGAAAGATCATTGCAGCGGCTGCTGTTACGGAGCAGGAACCGTGGGAGCTGGTAACTGATACGGCAAAGATAACGGCAGCCCTCCCGGTGTTTGCGGTGCTGACGATGTCCGCTACCGGATCGGAAATGAATAATACAGCGGTTATTACCAATGAAGCTGTCAGGGAAAAACGGGGAGTCCATAACAACTGTCTGTTCCCGAAGGCTTCCGTGCTGGATCCGACCTATCTTTACAGCCTGCCCTCCGCGCAGACGGCAGCAGGCGTGGCAGATATCATGTCCCATATTTTTGAGGGGTATTTTAAGCAGACAGAAGACGCCTATGTGCAGGACAAGTTTTCCGAGGGAATTTTAAAAACCTGTATCAAATGGGGGCCGGTGGCGCTCATGGAGCCGGAAAATTATTCGGCCCGTGCCAATATCATGTGGGCAGCGTCCATGGCCTTAAACGGACTGTGCGGCTGCGGAAAGGCCGGAAAGTGGTCCTGCCATGCCATGGGACATCAGCTTGGTGCCTACTATGATATTACCCACGGCGTTTCCCTTGCTATCGTGACGCCGGCGTGGATGCGCTACATCTTATCGGAGGATACGGTCGGAAAGTTCGTGGACTATGCCATCAACGTCTGGGGATTTCCAAGGAGCACTGACCGGTTTGCGCTTGCAAACATGGGAATTGATGCCACAGAGCAGTTTTTCCTGGATTGCGGACTCCCGTCCCATCTTTCGGAGCTGGGAATCGGCGAGGAGCATTTTAAGGAAATGGCGGCGGCGGCCGTGCCGTATGCCAATCTGGATACCCAGGCGTATGTACCGCTCCACGAAGCAGATGTGGAGGCCATTTACCGGGCCTGTCTGTAGCAGATAAAAGATATTGTATGACCTGCAGCAGAAATGCGGTATGGAAAGAAAAAAGGAAACGATCCGTGCAGAAGCAGGATCGGAAGGAGAGGAGATTATTATGGAAAAGCAGTACAAACCGGAAACCATCTGTATTCAGAGCGGCTGGAAGCCGAAAAAGGGAGAACCCCGTGTGCTTCCGATCTATCAGAGCACCACATTCAAATATGATGACAGTGAGCAGATGGCCAGACTGTTCGATCTGGAAGAGGAAGGTTATTTTTACACCAGACTTCAGAATCCCACCAATGATGCGGTGGCACAGAAGATCTGTGAGCTGGAGGGCGGCGCGGCAGCCATGCTGACCTCCTCCGGGCAGGCAGCTACCTTTTATGCGATCTTCAATGTGGCAGGAGCCGGGGATCATGTGATCAGCTCCGCAACCATCTACGGCGGATCCTCCAATTTATTTACAGTCACCTTAAAGAAGCTTGGAATTGACTTTACGCTTGTTGATCCGGAGATTTCCCCGGAGGATCTGGCAAAGGAGTTCCGTCCAAATACCAAGGCAGTGTTCGGAGAGACCATTTCCAATCCGTCTCTGGTGGTGCTGGATATTGAGAAGTTTGCGAAGGCTGCTCATGACCACGGCGTTCCGCTGATTCTGGATAATACCTTTGCAACCCCCATCAACTGTCGTCCCTTCGAGTTCGGGGCGGATATCGTGACCCATTCCACCACAAAGTATATGGACGGTCATGCCATGAGTGTCGGCGGCTGCATTGTGGACAGCGGAAATTTTGACTGGATGGCCCATAAGGAAAAATTCCCGGGACTGACCGAGCCCGATCCGTCCTACCACGGACTGGTTTATGCGGAAGCCTTTGGAAAGAAAGCGTACATTACAAAAGCAACGGCACAGCTTATGAGAGATCTTGGCGCAGTTCCGTCTCCGATGAATTCGTTCTTACTGAATATCGGTCTGGAGACCCTTCATCTTCGTGTGCCCTGTCATTGTGAGAATGCCCAGAAGGTGGCAGAGTATCTGGAGGCCAATGAGGAAGTGGCATGGGTAAACTACCCCGGATTAAAGAGCAGCCCCTATTATGAGCGGGCAAAGAAATATATGCCCAACGGTACCAGCGGCGTGATCGCTTTCGGTTTAAAGGGCGGAAGAGAACGTGCGATCAAGTTCATGGACAGCTTAAAGCTGGCCTGCATCGTGACCCATGTGGCTGATGCCAGAACCTCGGTGCTCCATCCGGCCAGCCATACGCACCGCCAGCTTTCTGATGAGCAGCTTATTGAGGCAGGTGTAAAGCCGGATCTGATCCGTCTTTCCGTGGGAATCGAGAATGTAGATGATATCATCGCGGATCTGGAGCAGGCCATGGAGGCAGTAAAGTAGAAACTGCGGATAAAAATACATGTCTGGATAAGCTTACAAGGACTGTTTCCCGAAGCGTCTGCATAGACTGTTTCAAAAAGATTCCCGGACAGGGAAAGAGGAGCAGATATGCGGCTTCGGGAAGGTGTGGTAACATGTCCCATTCTGCGGTTGAAGGAATATCCGTCGGCACAGGCGGAAACAACCGATGAGGTGCTGTACGGAATGACGGTGCAGCTTCTGGACCGGACGCTGACGGACTGGGCCTATGTGGAGACAGAATATGGATACTGTGGCTATGCAAAGCTGTCGGGACTGGAGTTCCGGCGCTTTGCGGTACGCAGGTGGAGCCGTGCGGAAAAGCTGGTGATCTGCGCGTCGGCTGCCGATGTATTTGAAGTTGCCGGATATAAAAATCCCTTTGTCTGTACGCTGCCGAAGGGAAGTCTGGTAGAAAAAGACGGATACATGGCTCAGGCTGGCTGGACACGGATCAGGCTGGTGAAGGGCGGCTCTTTTTATATTCGGGAAAGCATGGCAGAGCCTGTGCTTCATGAACCGGCTTCGGACGAACCGGAGGAGCTCCTGCGGGAGAAGCTGGTTAAAACGGCCATGTCTTATCTGAATGTGCCGTACCGCTGGGGAGGAAAAACTCCCTGGGGCATTGACTGCTCCGGCCTGTGCTCCATGACCTATCTGCTTCATGGGATCCGGATCTGGAGAGATGCACAGATTCAGGCGGGGTATCCGGTCCGGGAGATCCCGGTCTGCCAGGTGAAGCCGGGAGATCTTCTGTATTTTCCGGGGCATATGGCCCTTTATATCGGAGAACTGCGTTATGTTCATGCCACCGGACGTACAGGAGATGACCGGGTTGTGATCGGCAGCCTGGATCCGAAGGACCCGGCGTACCGGGAGGATCTGGCAGAAACGATTCTGACGGCGGGAACCGTTTTTCCGCGGAACCGGAACCGGCCGGACAGATCCAAAAGCCGGGACGAGACGGAGGATCAGCCGGTCAGTTCGGAAGCATCATAACGTCCAGCGCTTCCGGCTGCCAGCTTCCGTTTAAGATACAGAGAGTCTGCTGGCTGCCGGCTTCCAGGCTGATCAGAACAGACAGAAGCGGTGAATCCATATCCTGCTCCGGCGTCAGGTAAAGACCGTATTCCCCCGCCGGGATCGGCTTGAAGCAGGTGGCTTCCTTAAAGCTGATGGATGGAAATAACAGTCGGTTTCCGAACAGATACAGGTCAAGGGGCGGAGCACCGAAGGCCAGAGAGACGGCGCGCAGGACACCGGAATCCTCCGGAAATTCCGGACAGGATGCATCGCATAGTAAAAGCAGATCCGGTCCGTGTCCGGTCTGGATTATGGCGGCTGTATAGGGAACAGAACAGAATAACGACAGGGTCTTTTTTAAGTAGATCCGTTTTGATCGTGCACCGGCGAGTGTCACCGTGACAAATCCGGGTAATACGGGAAATCGGCCGGTAAGCCCGCGGTAGGAGACGGAACCGGTCTCATTATTTATGGAAACAAGTAGCTCTTCGGTGTCGGCGGCAGCATGAAACACGCGCAGAGAACAGGAGGATTCATTCATGGAAGCCGTCCTTTCTGAGAAAACTGCTTTCTCTTTAAGGTATGGCTTTTTTTTCTGTTTGTGCGCGTTGATGAGAATGATTTGATCGATTTTTACAAAAAAGAGTGCAAAAATCCGGGATTTTTGCACAGTTTTTCATGTAAAAAATGACTGTTCAATTAAAAAGTTTATGTTATAATAAAGACAAAGCGCGACAGCGCAATAACACAGAAAGGAAGATAAAACAATGCCCTTAGTTACAACTACTGAAATGTTTAAGAAAGCATACGAAGGCGGATACGCAATCGGCGCATTCAACGTAAACAACATGGAGATCGTTCAGGGTATCACCGAGGCTGCTGCTGAGGAGAAATCCCCCATTATCCTGCAGGCTTCCGCAGGTGCAAGAAAGTACGCAAACGCTGCATACTTAAAGCATCTGGTAGAAGCTGCTCTTGATATCCATCCGGAGCTTCCCATCGCTCTTCATCTGGATCACGGCGCAGACTTTGAAATCTGCAAGTCCTGCATCGACGGCGGATTCACTTCCGTTATGATCGATGGTTCCTCCAAGCCCTTCGAAGAGAACATCGCTCTTGCAAAGAAGGTTGCTGAGTACGCTCATGAGAGAGGCGTAGTCGTAGAGGCTGAGCTTGGTACTCTGGCAGGTATCGAAGATGATGTTAAGGTTTCCGCTGAGGATTCTTCCTACACAAGACCGGAAGAGGTTGAAGAGTTCGTTGACCGTACAGGCGTTGATTCCCTGGCAATCGCTATCGGAACAAGCCACGGTGCTTATAAGTTCAAGCCCGGTACAAACCCTCAGTTAAGATTCGACATTCTGGAAGAGGTTGGCAAGAGACTGCCCGGATTCCCCATCGTTCTTCACGGTGCTTCCTCCGTTCCTCAGGAATACGTTAAGATCATTAACGCTAACGGCGGTGCATTAAAGGATGCGATCGGTGTTCCCGAAGATCAGCTTCGCCAGGCAGCAAAGATGGCTGTATGCAAGATCAATATCGACTCCGATCTTCGTCTTGCTCTGACTGCTGGTATCAGAGAGCATATGGTTGCTCATCCGGATCATTTTGATCCCAGACAGTACCTGAGCCCCGCAAGAGATTATGTAAAGGCTGTTGTTAAGCATAAGATTGCTGAGGTTCTTGGTTCTTCCAATATGATCTAAGGACGGTTCAGACCGACTGAATATCAGTCGTATATCAAACAGGCCCGATGGGATTCACGAGAGTCCCGTGCGGGTCTGTTTTCGTATTGGGAGGCGGTGTCATGAAGAAGAAATACGGGATCATAGCGGGAATCCTGGTCTGTCTGGCAATCTGGATCCTTTACCGGATCCGGGAGCCGGTTCTTCGGGGAACCGAGTATTCGAGGGTGGTATTTACCGTGGTCAATGCAGATGGAAGCGGACGGGCAGAAACGTATTCTGTGACCGGTGAAGAGCTCATAAAAGAACTCTGCGATCTGCTGAATGACCGAAAAAAGACACCGGCATTTAATTCCTTTACCGGGGCTGGAGGCTGGTCGGTCCATCTGACCTTTTATGCAGGAACGCTAGAACGGTATCAGATAACGGTTTGTGGAAACAAGATCGAATATAAGGGAACGGTTCTGCGGAAAACCTTTCGGATCGACGAGCCGGAAAACTTGAAAGAGGAGTTGGGAAAGATTGGGAAAAAGTAGATGATAGAAAGCAGACTAATTATGAACATATAGTGAAGGTCATTAGAAAATTGAAAACTAATATTCTTCGTGGGTTCCATAGTTTATGTAAATTTAAGAACCCCTCTGATTGTTTTTTGCATGGAATGAGACTATAATAAAAGTCTGTCGGCTGTAAAAGAACGGGATCGAGGTTTGTTTTGCACCGAATGGAGTTGCCTGCGGAACGGTATCGCTTTGCAGGCTGTGTGCAAAAAAGAACAGGGGAGACTACATGCTTCAGATCAAAGACATACACAAGGAATATAAGACCGGGCCGTTAGTCCAGCGGGCGCTGGATGGCGTGAGCCTGAATCTGCGGGACAATGAGTTCGTGGCGATCCTGGGGCCAAGCGGATCCGGGAAAACGACGCTATTGAATGTCATCGGCGGGCTGGACCGCTATGACAGCGGGGATCTGGTGATCAACGGGATCTCCACGAAGAAGTACAAGGACCGGGACTGGGATTCCTATCGGAACCATACCATCGGCTTTGTGTTTCAGAGCTATAACCTGATTCCGCACCAGACGGTGCTGGCAAACGTGGAGCTGGCACTGACCATCTCCGGGATCGGAAAGCAGGAACGGAAAAAACGGGCGGCTGAGGCTCTTGCAAGGGTGGGACTGGGAGATCAGCTTCATAAAAAGCCAAGCCAGATGTCCGGCGGACAGATGCAGCGGGTGGCCATTGCCAGAGCCCTGGTCAATGATCCCGATATCGTGCTGGCAGATGAGCCCACCGGCGCCCTGGACAGCAGTACCAGTATCCAGGTCATGGAGCTGTTAAAAGAGGTGGCGAAGGACCGGCTGGTGGTCATGGTAACCCACAATCCGGAGCTGGCGCAGGATTATGCCAGCCGGATCGTGACGCTGAAGGATGGGAAGATCCTATCGGATACGAACCCGTATGAGCCGAAGGCGGAAACCATTGCTCTGTCGCAGCATAAAAACATGGGGCGTTCGTCCATGTCCTTTTTAACGGCACTGTCTCTGAGCTTTCATAATTTAAGGACCAAGAAGGCAAGAACGATCCTGACCTCCTTTGCCGGGTCCATCGGAATCATCGGAATCGCCCTGATCCTTGCTATTTCCAACGGGGTCAACGCGTACATCAAGAGCCTGGAGGAGGAAACATTGTCGGAGTATCCGCTCCAGATCACCAGTACCGGGTTTGATATTTCTTCCATGCTGGTGGCCGGAAGCGGCGGGAATGATAAGGCTGCCGGGGAAGACGGAACGGTTCATGTCATGGAGATCGTGACGAACTTCTTTCATTCTATGGAATCCAACGATCTGAAATCGCTGAAAACGTATCTGGACAGCAAAGAGAGCGGCATGGAGCCTTATACCAATGCCATGGAATACAGCTATTCGGTGGAGCCGCAGATCTATAAGGAGGAGGACGACGGTTCGGTGCGCCAGGTGAATCCGGATCATTCCTTTGATAAAATGGGAATCGGATCCTCGGCATCGGCCAGCAGCATGATGTCCTCCATGATGAGCACCAATGTCTTTTACCAGATGCCGGCAAACAGTCGTTTATATGAAAATCAGTATGAGGTAAAAGCGGGACGGTGGCCGGAAGCAGAGAGCGAGTGTGTACTGGTGCTGTCAAACAGCGGCGGAGTAAGTGACTTTGTCCTTTATACCATGGGACTTCGTGATCCGCTGGAGCTGGACGAAATGGTGGATCAGTTTTTAAAGGAAGAGGATGTAAAGGCTCCGGAGAAGCCGGAGACCTATTCCTATGAGGATTTTCTGGGTGTGGATTTTAAGCTGGTGAGCAACACCGATTATTATCAGTATGACAGCCAGTATGATCTCTGGAGGGATAAGAGCGGCGATCCGGATTATATGAAAAAGCTGGTCGCCGACGGCGAGACGCTGACGGTGGTTGGTGTGGTACAGCCGGCAAAGGGCGCGGTCGCATCAGCTCTGACTCCGGGGATCAATTATCCGGCATCGCTGGTGACGCATGTAGCGGAGCTGACAGGGGATACTCAGATCGTACAGGATCAGCTTGCCGATAAAACTACCGATGTTTTTACCGGATCGACGTTTGGGAAAACGCAGGAGAATAGCTTTGATATGGAATCCCTGTTTACGGTAGACGCCGATGCCATAAAAAATGCGATCAGGTTTGATGAGAGTGCCATGACGGGCGGATTAAGCGGCGGAATGGATGTTTCCGATGCCTTTTCCATGGATCCTTCGGTGCTGGATTTTAGCAGCATGGATCTTTCCGGGATTTCCATTGACCTGCCTCAGAACGGTATGAACCTGGATCTTTCAGAGCTTCTTTCCGGCCTGGAGCCTTCGGTTTCCGAGGATGGCTTAAAATCCATGGCGTCCAGCCTGCTGGAGGGATACAATGTCTATGCAAAGACCCATCCGGAGGCAGACTATTCCGGGCTTATGGATCAGTTCCTGAACTATCTCGGATCAGAGGAGGCAAGGACGATCCTTTCCGATCATATCAAAAAGATTATCTCCGATGCCGGCGGGATCAGGATTCCCACCGATGCGCTGCAGCAGATGATGGAGGAGCTTTTAACGGATTTCAGGCGGTTTGCCGATGAAAAGGGCTATACCGATCCGGAAAAATTTCAGGAGTATCTGCTGGAATATCTTCAGACGGATGAAGCGAGAACAATTCTGAAAAAATGGGCGGATCAGATTTTTCAGATCTCCGGGGATATCACGATTTCCGCAGATCAGATCAAAGCGCTGGCATCGGATCTCATAACCGGATACAGTGCGTATGCGAAAAAGAACGGATTTGCCGATCCTGCGGATATGGGAAATCAGTTTGCAGCTTATTTAAAGACTGCGGACGGACAGAAACGGCTGATGGAGGGGATTTCCGGGACTGTGGATCTGAACGGCCTGCAAAGCCAGATCGGATCGGCGGTGGAGCGGTCCATGGCCTCTGTCATGGAATCCTATACGGGAGCGCTGTCAAGGGCTGTTGAAACGCAGATCTCCAGTGCCATGAGCCAGCTTGTCACAAGGCTTTCCAACGGAATCGCACAGACTATGCAGACGGCGATGACGCAGATGGGCAGGCAGCTTCAGGAGGCGTTAGGCACTGCCATGACTGTGGATACGGAGGCCTTTGCGTCTGCCTTTCAGGTCAATCTGGACCAGAATGATCTGAAGGAGTTATTGATGTCCATGGCCTCCTCCGGAAATGCCAGCTATGAGGGCAATTTACAGAAGCTCGGCTATGTGGATTTTGCGGAACCGGCGACCATCTCCATTTATCCGAAGGATTTCAAAAGCAAGGAGCAGGTTATTGCCATTCTGGATGCCTATAATGACCGCATGGAAGCGGAGGGAAAGGAAGAACAGGTTATCAGCTACACCGATGTGGTGGGAACCTTAATGTCGTCGGTGACGGATATCGTGGATATTGTAAGCTATGTGCTGATCGCATTTGTGGCAATCTCCCTGATCGTTTCCTCCATCATGATCGGTGTTATTACCTATATCAGTGTTCTGGAGCGGCGCAAGGAGATCGGAATCCTTCGTGCCATCGGCGCGTCCAAACGGAATGTTTCCCAGGTATTCAATGCAGAGACCTTTATCATTGGGCTTCTGGCAGGACTGATCGGTATCGGAGTTACCCTGCTGGTGCTGATACCCGGAAATATCCTGCTGCATCATCTGACAGGGACCGGTGAGGTATCCGCTAGCCTGCCGGCGCTTCCGGCACTGATCCTGATTCTGTTAAGCATCGGGTTAACCCTGCTGGGCGGACTGATCCCGTCGAAAAAAGCGGCGAAGAGCGATCCAGTGACAGCGCTGCGGGTGGACTAAGCCGTAATAAGTTACATTTCATGACGCCGGTGTATGGTACTGCTTCGGGTGATTGTTCACGTAAAGCCTCGCAGCCCCACTTCCCCGGCCAGACAGAGGCAACTCATATATGTGCCGGTTGGCTGGCCAGGGTGGAGTCGCGAAAGGAACCCTATTACATTGACAAAATAGAGACAAGCTGATAAAATGTTGTGTTAGGAAAATCCTACGAAATATAGAAGGGCCACAGCTTCCTGTGGCCTTTTCCACTGTATAGAGACCGGAAAAGAAGGAATGGGATTATGCTGGAGCGGTATGTGGTAAAACAGAATAAACGGCTGCGGTGCGGCTATACGACCGGCTCCTGTGCGGCGGCTGCGGCAAAGGCGGCTGCGGAGCTTCTTCTGGGGGGAGAAAACCCGGAGCAGGTGGAGCTTCTGACACCGAAGGGAATCCTTTTGACGCTGACGCCGGAGGACTGCCGGAGGGGAGAAACCTGGGCAGGCTGTGCGATTCGAAAGGATGGCGGCGATGATCCGGATGCCACAAACGGGATTCTGGTGTATGCCAGGGTGGAACAGGACAACGGCTCTGAGATTTTGATCGACGGCGGAACCGGAGTGGGGCGGATCACGCTCCCCGGTCTGGAGCAGCCGGTGGGAGCAGCGGCCATCAATCGGGTGCCCCGTGCCATGATCCGGAACGCGGTGGAAGAGATCTGTGAAGCGTATGATTACCGCGGCGGTCTGAGGGTTGTGATTTCCGTTCCGCAGGGAGAGGAGATCGCCAAAAAGACCTTTAATCCGAGACTGGGCATCCAGGGCGGGATCTCCATTCTCGGCACAACCGGAATTGTGGAGCCTATGAGCGAAGCAGCCCTGATTAAATCCATTGAAGTGGAGATGGGTGTCCGATTATCTCAGGGAAACGGATATGTGGTGGTGATTCCGGGGAATTATGGAACCGTATTTTCCCAAAAAGAATTTGCCTTGGATACAAGCAGGACCATGAAATGCAGCAATTTTATCGGTGAGACCATTGACTTTGCGGTGAACGGAGGAGCAAAGGGGATTCTTCTGATCGGCCATATCGGGAAATTTATTAAGCTTTCCGGAGGGATCATGAACACACATTCCCGTAATGCGGACAGCCGCATGGAGCTGTTATGTACGGCGGCGCTCCGGGCGGGTGCCCCGGTTCCGGTTTTAAAGGAAATTCTGGAAGCAGCGACTACCGATGAGGGGTTAAAAATCCTGGCGGATCATGGATATCTGGAGGCATCCATGAGAATCGTCATGGAGAAGATCGCTTTTTATCTGAACCATCGCTGTCTCGGAGCTATCGAGACGGAAGCCATGATGTTTTCCAACCGATACGGACTGCTGGGGGAAACTCCGGGAGCCCGTGCCATGCTGGAAAAATTCCGGGACGGGACCGGGAAAACCGTCTGACGGAGCTGCTGTTTTAAGAGAAGACAAAAGCAGTTGAAATAAAAGCGTATCAGAAGAAGAACGCTGGAAATGCTGACAGAGAAGGAGCTTTATGGATCTATGAAAAAAGGAATATTATACGGGATCGGCGTCGGGCCGGGTGATCCGGAGCTGATGACCTTAAAGGCGGTGCGTCTTTGCCGGGAGGCAGATGTGATCGCCATTCCGGCGGAGAAAAAAGATGGCTGTGTTGCTTATGAGATCGCTGCAGGGGCCGTGCCGGAGCTGGAGGAAAAGGAAATCCTTCCGATCCCCATGCCCATGACCAAGGACCCGGCAGTTTTGAAAAAGAATCATGATGACGGAGCGGAGAAGCTTATGGCTGTTCTGGATCAGGGAAAAACCGTGGTGTTTTTGACCCTGGGTGATGTGACGGTATATTCCACCTATCTGTATGTTCATAAGCGTGTGACAGCGGCCGGCTATGAGGCTCAGCTTGTGAGCGGGATCCCGTCATTCTGTGCGGCGGCAGCCAGACTGGGAATCGGTCTTACCGAAACCAGTGATCAGCTTCATGTAATTCCGGCAACCTATGGGGTGGAGGAGACGCTGTCCTTACCCGGAACCAAGATTTTCATGAAGGCCGGAAAGAAGCTGGGGCAGGTAAAGAAAGCTCTGGTGGAGGGCGGCTTTGAGGCATACATGGTGGAAAACTGCGGCATGGAAACCGAACGGGTATTTCGAAGCGCAGAAGAGATTGATGAAACAGCAGGCTACTATTCCCTGCTGATCGTAAAGGAGGAGCAGCATGATTGATTTTGTTGGAGCCGGTTCCGGTGCGGCGGATCTGATCACAGTCCGCGGAAAGAGGCTTTTAGAGGAGGCGGATGTGATCATCTATGCCGGTTCACTGGTAAATCCGGAGCTTCTGAATTACAAAAAAGAGGGCTGTGAGGTATACAACAGTGCCTATATGACACTGGAGGAGGTCCTGGAGGTCATGAAAAAGGCAGAAGCGGAGGGGAAGCATACGGTCCGTCTTCATACGGGAGATCCCTGTCTTTACGGTGCGATACGGGAACAGATGGACGAGCTGGACAGGCTGGGGATTTCCTATGAATACTGTCCCGGCGTAAGTTCCTTCTGCGGTGCGGCGTCAGCTTTAAAGGCAGAGTACACGCTTCCTGATGTGTCCCAGACGGTAATCATCACCAGAATGGCCGGACGGACTCCGGTTCCGGAAAAGGAAGAAATCGCAAAGCTGGCATCTCATCAGGCGACCATGGTGATCTTTTTAAGCACCGGAATGCTGGCAGCTCTGGAGGAGCGGCTTCAGGCGGGCGGTTATCCGGCGGATACTCCGGCGGCCATTGTTTATAAGGCAACCTGGCCCGATGAGAAGACCTTTCCCTGTACCGTGTCCACGCTGGCAGAGACCGCGAAGAAAAACAAGATCACAAAAACTGCGCTGATCGTTGTGGGTCATGTGCTGGACTGCACCTACAACCGGTCAGAGCTTTACAATCCTGCCTTTACGACAGAGTTCCGAAAGGCGACAGAATAACATGCGGATCGCAGTGCTGAGCTTTACCGGCCGGGGTGCCGGAGTAAACAAACGGCTCTGTGAGGAGCTTGCAAAGCCGGAGAGGATCCGGCGTCCGGAGGAACCGGAAGAACAAGCCGGAAGAACCGGATCGGAAGCGGAATACCGGAGCGAGGTACACGGATTTGAAAAACGGAAAAACGGTGACGGAAGCCTGACACCGGTTTCCGAGTCCCTTCAGGAATTTACCGGAAAGGTATTTCAAAGCTACGATGCGCTGATCGTTGTGGGGGCCTGCGGAATCGCAGTCCGGGCCATTGCTCCCTGGGTAAGGGATAAATTTACCGATCCGGCCGTGCTGGCGGTGGATGAGGGCGGACAGTTTGTGGTCTCCCTGCTTTCCGGTCATGTGGGCGGAGCCAATGAGCTGACGCTTCGAACTGCGGAGGCTCTCGGTGCGGTTCCTGTAATTTCAACGGCAACGGATGTCAACGGACTGTTTGCTGTGGATGTATTTGCCAGGGAAAACGAGCTGGTGATCGGTGACCGGCGGCTGGCAAAGGAATATTCGGCAGCATTGCTTGCAGGCCGGAGACTGCCGGTTTACAGTATGCTTCCGGTGGTGGGAGCGATCCCGCCGGAGCTGGAGCTGATTTCCGATCCGGATGAGTTTTTACGGAGACCTGGAATCAAGGCGGCCATAAGCTGGAAACAATTGGGTCGGAGCGTTCAAAACCAGCGGATTTTATATTTGATTCCCCGGGATCTCACACTGGGGCTTGGCTGCAAAAAGGGAGCGGATCCGGAGCAGTTTCAGGCGCAGGCAGAGGAGATCTTAACGAAGGAGGGAATCTTTCCGGAGGCACTGCGTTCGGCCGCAAGTATTGATCTGAAGAAAAACGAGGAGGCCATCTGCCGGTTTGTGAAGGCGTATGGACTGTCTTATCATTGTTATACAAAAGAGGAACTGAACGCGGTTCCCGGATCCTTTTCGGAATCGGAGTTTGTGAAAAAGACCGTCGGGGTTGGCTGTGTCTGTGAGCGGGCGGCAGTCCGGGAGGCGGGAGAAAACGCTGCTTTGATCCTCCCGAAAACGGCCGGCGGGGGGATGACTCTGGCGGCGGCAGCTGCCAGCCGGACCATATACTGGAAAAAGGAGAAAACCATTGAATAAAATCTATGTAATTGGAATCGGGCCGGGCGCCTATGAAAAAATGACCATTGAGGCAGCAGAGGCCCTGCGGGAATGTGATGTGATCGTCGGCTATACGGTCTATGTAGATCTGGTGAAGGAGCATTTCCCCGGAAAGGTCTTTTTGACCACGCCCATGCGCCAGGAGGTAAAGCGGTGTGAGCTGGCCTTTGAGGAGGCCATGAAGGGACAGACGGTTGCCATGATCTGCAGCGGAGATGCTGGTGTTTACGGCATGACCGGACTGATGTATGAGATCGGCACACGTTATCCGGAGGTGGAGCTGAAGCTGATCGGCGGACTGACGGCGGCCATCAGCGGCGCGGCGGTGCTCGGAGCACCTCTGATCCATGATTTTGCAGTCATCAGTTTAAGTGATCTTTTGACTCCCTGGGAGAAGATCGAAAAGCGGGTGTCCAATGCAGCGGAGGCAGATCTGATCATCTGCCTGTATAATCCGTCCAGTAAAAAGCGTCACGACTATTTACAGCGAGCCTGCGACCTGGTTCTGAAGCATCAGAGTCCGGAGACTGTCTGCGGGTATGTGAAAAATATCGGACGGGACGGTGAGGAAGGCCATGTCCTGACCCTGGGAGAGCTTCGGGATACTCAGGTGGATATGTTTACCACCGTCTGGATCGGCAACTCCCAGACGAAGAATCTGGACGGAAAAATGGTAACGCCGAGAGGCTACCGGGTACCTGGCGAAAAAGAATAAAGAAGAGGGATAACCATGGAACAGGTTCTGATTTTTGCGGGAACAACGGAGGGACGCCGTCTGGCAGAGTGTCTTTCGGAGGCGGAGATCCCGTCCCTTGTCTGCGTGGCAACGGAATACGGAGAGACACTTCTGCCTGAGGGACAGTTTGCCAGACATCATGCCGGAAGGCTTTCGGAGGCGGAGATGGAGGTGCTTATGAAGGAGCAGGCTTTCCATACGGTCATCGATGCGACCCACCCCTATGCGGTGGAGGTTTCAGCCAATATCCGGAAGGCGGCGGAGCTGGCCGGTCTTTCTTACCGGCGGCTTTTGCGGGAACAGGAGCAGGTGGAGCTTTCGGAGGATACGGTGTTTGTGGATTCCGTAAAGGAAGCCGTTTCATATCTGGAGCATACAACGGGGAAAATTCTTGCATCCACCGGAAGCAAGGAGCTTTCCGCGTATACGGCGCTTCCGGATTATAAGGAGCGTGTCTTTGCCCGTGTTCTTTCCACGGAGGAATCGGTCCGGATCGGAACGAGCCTTGGCTTTGTCGGACGGAACCTGATCTGTATGCAGGGACCTTTTTCCGAAGAGATGAATACGGCGACCATGAAGCAGTTCGGGATTTCCTGGCTGGTAACAAAGGCCTCCGGAAAGGCGGGCGGCTACGGAGAGAAGATCCGGGCGGCAAAGCAGGCGGGAGCCAGAGTTCTTGTGGTGGGACGGCCGGAGGAGGTGCAGGGAGAGTCCTTTGAGGCGGTGCTTTCGGAGCTTCTTAAGGAAGCCGGAAAAGAGCTTCCACGGATCATCGAGCTTGTTTCCATCGGAACCGGATCAAAGGCACTGATGACCGGCGAGGCAGATCAGGCGTTTCGGGAGTGTGATGCCGTGGTCGGAGCAGGGCGCATGGTGGAGGCTCTGGATTCTTATGGAAAGCCATCCTTTGCTTCCTATAAGAATCAGGAGATCCTGGACTGGATCATAAAGCATCCACAGTACCGGAGGATCGCCGTGGCATTTTCCGGTGATCTTGGCTTTTACAGTGGGGCCAAGACACTGGTTCCCCTTTTGAAAAAACAGAACTGGACCATCCATTGTCTTCCCGGTATTTCATCGCTCATTTATCTGGCAGACCGCCTTTGCATTTCCTGGGACGATGCAAGGCTCATGAGCATTCACGGCCGGCGGGAAAATCTGATCCGTGCCGTACGGGAGCAGAAAAAAGTGCTGACGCTCCTCGGCGGCGCCGGAAGTGTGGCAGAGCTTTGCCGGGAATTACAGGAGTATGGGCTGGAGAAGATCCGTCTCACGGTGGGCGAAAATCTTTCCTATGAGGACGAGCGGATTACATCCGGAACGGCAGAGGAGCTGAAAGACAAAACCTTTGCACCTCTGGCTGTGCTGTTATTGGAAAATCCGGACGGCGGGCAGGAAATCGTAACCCACGGAATTCCCGATGAGGAGTTTTTGCGGGATCAGGTTCCCATGACCAAGTTTGAGGTGCGGGCCGTATCCTTATCCAGGCTGGAGCTGAAACGGGATTCGATCGTTTATGATGTGGGAGCCGGAACAGGATCTGTTTCGGTGGAAGCGGCCAGACAGGCGGCAGAGGGGATGGTTTATGCCATCGAGCGGAAGCCGGAGGCAGTGGCGCTGATTGAAAAAAATAAACGGAAATTCGGGGTGTCCAATCTGGAGGTCATTGCCGGGCTGGCACCGGAGGCTATGGAGGAGCTCCCGGCACCGACTCATGTGTTCATCGGCGGATCGGCCGGAAATATGCGGGAGATCCTGGAACTGGTATTTCATAAAAATCCGGCGGCAAGGGTGGTCGTCAATGCCATTGCTCTGGAAACCGTGGCGGAGACCATGACACTGGTGAGGGAGCTTCCCGTCACAGACCTTTCGGTTTCGCAGGTTATGGCGGCGCGCGGGAAGCAGCTGGGATCCTATGAGATGATGATGGGCATGAATCCGGTCTATATCATCAGCTTTACCGGAAGTGAGGAGATCCAATGAGCGGGACACCGAGATTCCTTCTGGGTGCGGCCGGAAGCGGAAGCGGAAAGACCCTGTTAACCTGCGGGATCCTGGCGGCGTTTCAGAAGCGGGGCATGGCCCTTACCTCGTTTAAATGCGGGCCGGATTATATCGATCCCATGTTCCATCGCAGTGTGCTGGGCCTGGAATCCAGGAACCTGGACAGCTTTTTTACGGATCGGGAAACTCTCCGGTATCTGCTTGAACGCGGTGCGGAGGGTTCGGAGCTTTCGGTGATCGAGGGCGTCATGGGATATTTTGACGGGCTTGGAGGCATAAGCATGGATGCCAGCACCAGCCAGGTGGCGGCATGGACGGATACCCCGTCGGTGCTTATCGTAAACGGAAAGGGCATGAGTCTTTCCATGGTGCCGCTGATCAGGGGATTTCTGGACTATGAGCCAAAGAAGCAGATACGCGGTGTGATCCTGAATCAGGTGTCTCCCATGATCTATCCCCGGTTAAAGGAGATCATCGAAGAGGAGCTTTCGGTAACGGTGTACGGCTATGTGCCCCGTCTCACGGACTGTGTGCTGGAAAGCCGTCATCTTGGGTTAAAGCGCCCGGAGGAGATCGCGGATCTAAGGGAACGGCTGGACAAGCTGGCAGCCGTTCTGGAGGAAACGCTGGATCTTGACGGACTGTATGAGCTGGCAAAAACGGCACCTGCGCTTTATGGACGGGCTCCGGAGCTTTCCGGAAAGACCTATCCGGTGAAAATCGCGGTGGCAAGAGATGAAGCCTTTGATTTTTATTATGCCGATAATCTGAGGCTTCTTACCGATCTGGGAGCAGAGCTGGTGTCCTTCAGTCCTCTGCGTGATCGGGAAATTCCGGAAGTGGACGGTCTGCTTCTTGGAGGCGGTTATCCGGAGATTTATGCAGGAGAGTTGTCGGAGAACCAGGCCATGCGCCGGTCGGTGAAGCAGGCGATTGAAGCCGGGCTTCCCACACTGGCCGAGTGCGGAGGGTTTCTGTATCTTCAGGAAACGCTGGAGGACGAACACGGAACGCACTGGCCCATGGCCGGTGTGTTGAAGGCAGAGGGCTTTCGGACACCGAAGCTGTCCCGCTTCGGTTATGTGACATTAACTGCCGGGGAAGACAGTCTGCTCGGGCCGGCGGGAACGAAGCTTCCGGCCCATGAGTTCCATTACTGGGACTGCACGGAAAACGGAACGGCGTTTCTGGCGAAAAAGCCTGCGGGTACAAGAAGCTGGCACTGTATGGTAAACCGCGGAACGCTTCTGGCGGGTTTCCCACATATATATTATTACGGAAATCCGTCGGCGGCAGAGCACTATCTTTCCGCCTGTCTGAACTACCGCAGACAGCGGGAAGCAGGCGGCGGGACCGGAAGGATGGCAGAAAGAGTACGATAACGATATAGATATACAAGAAGAACATGGTCTTATGGAGGCAGATATGACACGGGAAACACACATGGAAAACGAAGCGGAGAACAAAGAGCCTGCGGTACTGGAGGAACGGCTTCACAGCCGCCTGTCCACAGTCCGGCCGTTAAATCAGGAAACCATGGATCTTGCCTGGAAGCGTTGGGACAACATCGGAAAGCCCTTACGCAGTCTGGGGCTTCTGGAAAAAAATCTGGTAAAAATTGCCGGAATTCAGGAGACGGCAAGACCATCGATAAAAAAACGGGCGCTGATCGCTATGTGTGCAGACAACGGCGTGGTAGCGGAGGGCGTTACCCAGACCGGCTGGGAGGTAACGGCGGCGGTTGCACAGAATATGGCAGCGGACGCATCGTCGGTAGCGGTCATGTCTGATGTGGCCGGCGTGAAGGTGTTTCCGGTAGATATCGGCATGGTAACGGAGGGAGAGATTCTGACCGGTGTTCCCGAAGAGGAGGAACCGGTGCCTTACCGTACACTGCTTTCCAGAAAGATCCGCCGAGCCACCAGAAATTTTGCCAGGGAGCCTGCCATGACAAAGGAGGAGACGCTCCGGGCGATCCTGGTTGGTATGGAGCTGGCCGGAAATTTAAAACGCCAGGGATATGAGATCCTTGCCACCGGCGAGATGGGGATCGGAAATACGACAACCTCCAGTGCCGTTGCGGCGGCGCTTTTAAAGGAGCCTGTGGAGAAGATGACCGGAAAAGGTGCGGGGCTTTCCAATGAAGGCTTAAAGACCAAGATCCGTGTCATTGAGGAGGCCCTTGACCGATATGCAAAAGAAATGACCGATCCGCTGGAAATCCTTCGCCATGTGGGCGGCTATGACATTGCCGGACTGACGGGTGTCTTTTTAGGCGGTGCGGTTTATCGGATTCCCGTGCTCATTGACGGATTCATCTCCAGTACAGCGGCCCTTCTGGCGAAAGAAATTCTTCCGGCGGCAGTTGATTTCATGATTGCCAGCCATGTGTCAAAGGAACCGGCCGGAAAGCTGGTACTGGATACGCTGGGACTTTCTCCCATGCTCTGCTGCGAGATGTGTCTCGGGGAAGGGACCGGAGCAGTGGCATCGCTGCCGGTACTGGACATGGGCTTTACCGTTTATGAAAAAATGGCAACCTTTGAGGATATTCAGGTGGAACAGTACAAACCCTTGTAATGGAGGAACAGGATTATGTTGGTTACGGTGACCGGCGGCAGCGGAAGCGGGAAGTCGGAATACAGTGAAAATCTCCTGCTTTCCCTGGATGGGAAGCGCCATGGCGGGCGGGCCTATATTGCTACCATGTATCCCTACGATAAAGAAAGCTTTAAGCGTATTGACCGCCATCGGGAAATGCGGAAGAACAAGGGCTTTACCACGGTGGAATGCTATACGGGACTGAAGCAGCTGATGCTTCCGGAGGGCTGCCGTTCGGCTCTTCTGGAGTGTATGTCCAACCTGGCGGCAAATGAATGCTTTATGGAAAACGGTGCAGGTGCAGATACGGTACCGGAGATCCTCGCGGGGGTCCGGCATCTGTATAAACAGCTGGACAATCTGGTCATTGTGACCAATGAGATCAGCTCCGACGGGACGTTATATGAACGGGAGACCAGAAATTATCAGAAGATCCTGGGGGATATCAACCGCGGCCTTGCCGGTCTTTCCGACGGCTTTGTGGAAGTGGTTTACGGAATCCCGGTGATCTATAAGGCGTTTAACGCACAGGGAGGTACACAATGATCAACTCGTTTTTGCTGGCCTTTGCCATGTATTCCAAGATCCCCATGCCGCGGGCGGACTGGAGCAGGGAAAAAATGAAATATGTGATGGTGTTTTTTCCGCTGATCGGTGCGGTGATCGGGCTTTTCCTGTGGGGATTCGGCCTTCTCTGTAAAACCCTGGAGGCACCGGATTTATTCCGGTCGGCAGGCTTTACGCTGATCCCGCTTCTGATCACCGGCGGGATCCATATGGACGGCTTTCTTGATACTACCGATGCGTTATCCTCCTACCAGACCAGAGAGAAAAAGCTGGAGATTTTAAAGGATTCCCATACCGGAGCCTTTGCCATTATCTTCTGCGGAATCTATCTGGTTGCTGATCTTGGGATCTGGAGCGCCATACCAGAGACACTCCTTCCGGTCATGGCCCTGTCCTTTGTATTTTCCAGAAGCCTTTCCGGGCTTTCGGTTGTCACCTTTAAAAATGCCCGAAAGGACGGGCTTCTTGCAACCTTTTCCAGCAGTGCGGAGCGCATCGTGACCAGAGTGCTTCTGGTCTTATACCTGATTTTTTCCGCGGCCGGCATGATCGTCTTAAACTGGAAAGCAGGACTGTTTGCCGTCCTCGCAGGACTGCTGGTGTTCGTTTATTACCGCTACCGCTCCTATAAAGAATTTGGCGGGATCACCGGGGATCTGGCCGGGTGGTTTTTACAGATCTGTGAACTGTGTATGGCGCTGGCGGTGGCGTTGGCAGGAATGCTTTAACCGAGGGGCGAATAACTCAATCTATACACCGCAGACATTCTATGATAGAATAGGAGAACAGCTATTATGATTTTGATCATCGGCGGCGCTTATCAGGGAAAGGCCGATTTTGCGAAGACCCTGGCGGCGGAAGAACATCTGCTTTTGAATGTACATGAAAGGATCCGGGCCGATCTGGCAGAGGGAAAATCAAGAGATGAGGCGGAGACAGCGCTCTGGGGACAGATTGACGGGGAGTCTGTGCTGACTGCCGATGAGGTGGGCTGCGGCGTGGTGCCCATGGAGGCTTTTGAACGGCAGTACCGGGAAATCACTGGCCGGATCCTCTGTGGGATCGCAAAGAAAGCAGATACGGTTTACCGGGTTATGGCCGGAATTCCGGTAAAGATCAAGGGATAAGACGTTTGGATCATAAGAGGAGATGCGATGGAAATATATCTGATCCGTCACGGAAAAACGGCAGGAAACGGAGAGGGACGTTATATCGGAACCACTGATGAGCCCTTATGTTCTGCCGGAATCGAAGAGCTGAATACCCGCTGGCAGGCAGGACTGCCGGAGGCGGAGATTGTTTATACCAGTGATCTCATCCGTACCAGACAGACCGCAGTTCTGTTGTTTCCGGATGCAGAAAAACGGGTGCGGACCGGGCTTCGGGAAACGGATTTCGGAGCCTTTGAGGGAAAAAATTATCAGGAACTGAACGGCCGGGCCGATTATCAGGCCTGGATCGATGCGGCAGCAGAAGCGGCACCGCCGGACGGAGAAGCGCGGGAAGCCTTTACAGAGAGAACGAAAGAAGCCTTTGAAGCGGCGGTTAAGGAGCTTTATTCCGAGAAAACCGGCCGGGCAGCGTTTGTAGTGCATGGCGGAAGCATCATGGCGCTTCTGTCCTCCTACGGGGATCCGGCGGGAAGCTTTTATGACTGGCAGGCCAGGAACGGCTGCGGCTTTCTGGTGCACCTTGATGAGGCAGCGTGGCAGGCAGGAGAGAAGAAATTAACGAACATCAGGAGCATTCCGTAAGATGAAAACGATAGTATTTGCATCGGGCATCGGCTTTGTCCTTGACGCCCTGTTCGGGGATCCCCACTGGCTTCCCCATCCGGTCGTACTGATCGGAAAATGGATTTCCTTTCTGGAAAAACAGCTCCGGCGGCTGTTTCCGAAAACGCCGGGCGGTGAACGGGCAGGCGGGACAGTTCTGGTGCTTCTGGTGCTTCTGGCCTCTGCGGCTGTGCCATGGGGAGTTTTATGGCTGGCGGGGCTTGTCCACCCGTATCTGCGGTTTGCAGTGGAATGCTTTATGTGTTATCAGATCCTTGCGGCCCGGTCGTTGAAAACCGAAAGCATGCGGGTCTATCGGAAGTTACAGGAAGGAAATCTGGAGGAATCCAGAAAGGCGGTCTCCTGGATCGTGGGACGGGATACAGAGAACCTGACCATGGAAGGCGTTTCCAGGGCGGCAGTGGAGACCGTGGCGGAAAATACTTCTGACGGTGTGATCGCGCCCATGCTTTATCTGGCGCTTGGAGGACCGGTGCTGGGCTTTTTTTATAAGGCAGTCAATACCATGGATTCCATGATTGCCTATAAAAATGACAGATATCTGTATTTCGGTCGAACGGCGGCCCACCTGGATGATGTTTTTAATTATATTCCGGCAAGACTGTCCGGACTTTTCATGATCCTGGCAAGTGCGATTCTCGGATTTGACGGAAAAAACGCCTGGAGGATCTTTAAGCGGGACCGGTATAATCATGCCAGCCCCAATTCGGCTCAGACAGAGGCAGTCTGTGCCGGTGCGCTGGATGTTCAGCTTGCGGGCGATGCCTGGTATTTTGGTGTGCTTCATAAAAAGAAGACCATCGGGGATCCGATCCGTCCGGTGGAACCGGAGGATATCCGGCGGGCAAACCGACTCATGTACGGAACGGCGGTGATCGGGCTGATCCTGTTTTCCGGTCTGTCTTTTCTCCTATACTGGGTGATCCTGTAGGAGCTCTTTGTAAGAACAAAACAGAAATGAAATCCATCGGATTCTGCCGGGAACCGACGGCAGAATGATCGATCAGAAAAATGAGGTAATCCATTGAAGCATACACATGGCGGAAATATTTATCCATATGACCATATTTTGGATTTTTCGGCAAATTTAAACCCTCTCGGCATGCCAGGTCCGGTGCGGATCGCGGCTATGGACGCAGTGATCCGTTCCGATTATTATCCTGATCCGGACTGTACGGCGTTAAAGGAAGCCATCAGCCGTCGGGAACAGGTTTCGGCAGATCAGATCATCTGCGGCTGCGGGGCGGCAGAGATCATTTATCTTGTTTTTCAGGCGCTGCGGCCGTGCCGGGTGCTTTTAATCAGTCCATCCTTTGCAGAGTATGAAGAAGCTGCCTGTGCGACGGACTCCGAGCTTTGTTATTATGAGACGGGGCCGGAGCTGACCATAAAAGAGGATTATCTGGACGCGCTTGGTGGTGGAATTGATGTGGCATTTCTCTGTAATCCCAATAATCCGACCGGACTGACATGCAGCCGGGAGTTTTTGATGCGGGTACTGGAAAAATGCCGGGAATCCAAGACGCTTCTCGTCCTGGATGAATGCTTTCTGGATTTCCTGCCTGATAAAGAAGCTTATGAAATGACAGGAGAGCTGGAGGGAGGTTCGCTGCTGATCCTGAAGGCGTTTACGAAAAGCTATGCCATGCCGGGGCTTCGGCTCGGTTATGGCATGACGGCTGACCGAGAGCTCCTGATGCGCATGGAAGAGGTCCGACAGCCCTGGAGCGTGTCGGTTCCGGCGCAGGCAGCCGGTGTGGCTGCTCTGGAGGAGGTTGATCCGAAGTTCCTGGAAGAAACGGTCCGGGTTGTCACAAAAGAACGGAAGCGTCTGGAGGAAGGACTGAAACGCTTCGGATTTGCGGTGTTTCCCGGAAAGGCCAATTACCTGTTTTTCCGCAGCTGCCGGACGGATTTAAAGGAAGCGCTTTTAAAGCGTGGGATCCTGATCCGTGACTGCAGCAACTACCGGCATTTAAAGCCCGGTGATTATCGGATTGCAGTCCGCACGGAAGCAGAAAACACCCGGCTTCTGGAGGCACTGAAATCAGAAATGGAGGATACCTCATGGCAAAAGCGTTAATGATACAGGGAACCATGTCCAATGCGGGAAAAAGTCTTCTGGTGGGAGGGCTTTTACGTGTCATGAAGCAGGACGGCTATCGGGTCGCTCCGTTCAAATCCCAGAACATGGCGCTGAATTCCTTCATTACCTCTGAGGGACTGGAAATGGGCCGGGCTCAGGTCATGCAGGCGGAAGCGGCCGGTGTGGAGCCCTCGGTGCTTATGAATCCGATCTTGTTAAAACCCACCAATGACACCGGCTCCCAGGTCATTGTCAACGGTGAAGTCCGCGGGAACATGGCGGCGCGGGATTATTTTAAATACAAACGGGCATTGATCCCGGACATCATGAAGGCCTACCATGCGCTGGAGGAGCAGTATGATATCATCGTGCTGGAGGGTGCGGGAAGCCCGGCGGAGATCAATCTGAAAGCCGATGATATTGTCAACATGGGCATGGCCAAGCTGGCAAAAGCACCGGTACTTCTTGCGGGAGATATTGACCGGGGCGGTGTCTTTGCCCAGCTTGTGGGAACGGTCATACTGCTCAGTGAAGAGGAGCGCGCCATGGTGAAGGGCACCATCATCAATAAATTCCGCGGGGATAAGACAATCCTGGATCCCGGAATCGAAATGCTGGAGGAACGGATCGGTATTCCGACGGTGGGTGTGATCCCGTATATGCATGTGGATATCGACGATGAGGACAGTCTGACGGAACGGTTTGACCGGAAGGAGACCGGCGGACTTGCAGATATTGCGGTGGTCCGTGTACCGCGGATCTCCAACTTTACAGATTTTAGGCCGCTGGAGGCCATGGATGGCGTGACGGTGCGGTATGTGGACCGGGCAGGAGCGCTTGGAAATCCGGATCTGATCCTGCTTCCGGGGACAAAAAATACCATGGAGGACCTGCTCTGGATGCGTCAGACCGGTCTGGAGGCAGCAGTGTTAAAGGCAGCGTCCGGCGGATGTCCGGTCATGGGAATCTGCGGCGGCTATCAGATGCTGGGGGACACGCTTTCTGATCCGCATCATGTGGAAGCCGGCGGGGAGATCCGCGGCATGGGGCTTCTTCCCATGGATACGGTTTTTGAACAGCAGAAAACAAGAACCCAGATGACCGGAAGCTTTCTTCCGACGCCGGATATCTCGGGGATTTCCTTTACCGGATATGAGATCCATATGGGAATCACCACATTAAAGGACGGCGCAGTGCCTCTTACCCGCCTGTCTGACGGACGGTTTGACGGGGCGAGAGCAGGAAACGTATGCGGAACCTATATCCACGGAATCTTCGATGAGGAGGCTGTCTGCAAGGCTCTGGTGGGCGGACTGCTGGAAAAGAAGGGGCTTTCAGCCGATGCGGTCCATGCCTTTGATATGAATGCCTATAAGGAACAGCAGTATGATCTTCTGGCGGACGGAATCCGCAGGAATATGGATATGGATGCGGTTTACCGGATTCTGGAGGCGGGGGTTTAGAGAAGAAAAACGGCCGAAAAGAGACTGACAGAATCGGAAAAAGCTGATAAAATATAGCATAGGGAAAGGAAGGAAACAATCGATGAAGGGATTGATTCAGATTTACTGCGGGGAAGGAAAAGGAAAAACAACGGCAGCCATCGGGCAGGCCGTCCGGAGCGCCGGCTGCGGACTTTCGGTGGTATTTGTACGTTTTTTGAAGACAGACTGCTCCGGAGAGCTGACTTCACTGGAACGGATTCCGGGAATCCGGCTGATTCCCTGCGAAAGAAATTTTGGATTCTTCTGGAATATGACCGAAGAGGAAAAAAAAGAGGCGGCGTCTGTTTATCAGGCAATGCTTGAACAGGCAGAACGGGCGGCTGTGAGATCAGCAGAGACAAAAGACACGGTGCTTGTCATGGACGAGATCATTGCCACATACGGACATGGGCTGGTTGACCGGGAAAAATTCCTGGAATTTTTAAAGAACCGGCCTGAAAATCTGGAGGTGGTCATGACCGGACGGGATCCGGCTCCTGAGCTTACCGAGCTGGCAGACTATGTGTCGGAGATCCGGAAGGTAAAGCATCCCTTTGACCGGGGAATCCATGCAAGAAAAGGCATCGAATTTTAGGAGGACAGCATGAAAGTAGAACTGGAAGAGGTGCTTCCGGGTGAGATTGAAAAGCGCAGCTTTGAGATCATCACCAGGGAACTTGGAGACAGAATCCTTGATGAGGAAAAAGCACCGCTTATCAAGCGGGTCATACATACATCAGCAGATTTTGAGTATGCCGATACGCTATGTTTTTCAGACGATGTGATTGCGAAGGCTTTGAAAGCCATCAGAAGCGGCGCTTCGATCGTGACGGACACCCAGATGGGCCGTGCCGGGATCAACAAACGGAGCCTGGCAAAATACGGCGGTCAGGTATACTGCTTTATGAGCGATGAGGATGTAGCGGCAGAAGCAAAGAAAAACGGTACAACACGGGCGGTCGCCAGCATTGATAAGGCAGCGGCCATGGATCAGCCTCTGATCTTTGCCATCGGAAATGCACCGACGGCCCTGATCCGGATTTATGAGCTGGTGAAGGAGGGAAAGCTTTCTCCGGCACTTGTTATCGGCGTGCCGGTGGGCTTTGTCAACGTGGTTCAGTCTAAAGAACTGATCATGGAAACAGAGGTACCCTATATTGTCGCAAGAGGCAGAAAGGGCGGAAGCAATGTGGCGGCTGCCATCTGCAATGCGTTATTATATATGATCGATGAAAAACGGGGAAACTAAAAAGACAGGGAGGATTAAACTATGAGAGAAATGAAAAAGTCAGTCCGGTTCCTGCTTGCAGCGCTGCTTCTTTTTGCAGTGGCGGTGCTCGGGGGCTGCGGAAAAGAAAAGGTGACGGCAGAAAGCCTGATCAAAACTGCGTCCAGACGGTCGGAAAAAGCGAAGTCGATGTCTGTGGATATGAATCTTGATATGAGAATGAACATCAAGCAGAGTGGAGTCAGCGCAGATTTTAATATCGGAGCAGATTTTAACATTGAGACCGTGAAAGAACCGGCTTCTGCGCATATGAACGGAACCATGAGTGTAGACATGGCCGGAAACAGCCAGAAGGGCAGCTTTGAGAGTTATGTTGTTGAAGAAGACGGAACGACCGTGACTTACATGGGAACCGACGGAGCCTGGACCAGAACCGAGGATGAGGATTCTGATGATAATGAAATGCTCAGCGGACTGAACAGTATGCTGAATGACTCAATGAAATATGAGCTTCAGAAAGAAACGGAAGAGGTAAACGGAAAAGAAGCCTATGTACTTACCAGCAAGGTTTCCGGCGAGCTGATGAATGAGCTGATGGGCGGGCTTGGAAGCGATATGGGAGATTTATCCGATGGCATCGACTGGAGCAAGTTTGAAGCATCTGTGACGGTGAAGCTGGATAAGGACAGCAAGCAGATCGCAGAAGTGATCATGGACTGCACCGATGGCCTTTCAGCTGTTATGAAGGATGCAATGGCACAGTCCGGTGTTTCCGATGCCGGTGTTACGGTTGCCAAATATGCGCTGACTATGACAAACTTTTCCTATGATTCTGTAGATGAAATTACGGTTCCTGATGAAGTGAGAAAATCCGCTGTTTCTGATGATGAGAACAGCCTGAAGGAATTTCTGGGCGGCGAGGAGGATCCGGATGATGAGGAGGAGACAGATCCCATCGATGAAGGCTTCACAATTCCGGATACGGATGATGATACACAGCTGACGCCCAATGCGGATGGGACCTATACCTTAAAGAGCTACAGCGATGATGCCTCTGTGAATCTGGCGGTTCCGGAAGGCTTCAGCATCACACCTTATTCTGACCCCAATTATCTGTATTTCGATTCAGATGCAAACGAGACCTTTGATGAGCTGTCGCTTTATTATACCATGAACAGCTATGATACGGATGAAGATCTGGTGGACGAACATAACTCCATGGTGGAATATTATAATGGAGACAGCGATTATACGGATGTTCAGCTGCAGGATAAGCAGACTCTTCAGGTTGGAAATTTGGAAGTGCATTATATGAAGATTTCCTATACCTTTGATGAATCCGCAAAGTATATTGATCTCTATGGCTGGACATTCCTTCCCGATGGAAGCGTGCTGATGTGCCAGATCGAGGAATATGCGTACGAGACTGACCTGAAGCTTCTGGGAAGCGATGAAGAAATGCTGCAGAAGGCATTTTCGGTGGTGCAGAACTAAAAACGGGACTGGCGGCTGGGAACTCTGAAAGAAACAGAAAATGCCGGGCAATTGTATCTGGCGGCTAAAAATTTTGAAATTGTATTTTGAGTAAGTTCAGACTGAGCAGTGTGATCTTTCGTAACTGGTTGACCGGGAGAGTGCACTGCTCGGTTTGTCTTTAAGGATCATGGATCATAGGGCTATTGGGAAAAATAGGGATGGCGGAGGTAACGGAAGTCTCTGGTAAACAAACTGAGATGGGAAAGGAGGGTTTGGATTATGAGGAAAAAGCGGAAGTGGTTATGGGGATTGGGAATTATCGGCTGTCTTGTGATCGGTGTGGTTATGTTTCTGGCGGTGATCCGGAATTCTTCTTTTTATCTGGATGCTTCCAAAGTAAAAAAATTGTGGGGATTTTTGAGGAAAGATAGGAGGATGGGCCGGATAAAGCGTGTCGATCGGCGGGATAATCGTTGTATTTAATGAAACGACGCATAAACAATATAAACTTCCACAGCCAGAACAAGCGCCAGCACTCCGTCGATCATCAAGTTATACTGAATATCGTTTAAAAACAGTTTGGAATGGGTTAAGGTGTATTTAACACCTTCGATTCCGGTTAAGAGCGTGATGACCAAGGACAGGAACGGAAACAGAAAGATGGAAAACTTGGTTCCGAAATCGTTTGCGGTCCCGTTTGCAAAATGAACGGGGATCATTTGCGGCAGAAAAAACACACTGATGACTGCCAGCAGGATACTGACGGCACAAATCGCCCAGGTTAATTTTCGGCTTCCGATCAGATTCATAAAACTGCCTTCTTTCTGCTAAATGTAAGGATTGCACTGATTATAGCACAAGCTTTTTGTTTTGCAAGCACAAGTTTTTTTGGGGGGTTCATTTAGCTGTTTCGTTTATAGCATTTTTGCGTTTTTTAAATGCTCCAGGAACAAAGCTCGGATTTCCGGGTATTCCCCAAGTCCCTCCAGGCGGCAGGAAACAGAAAAGCCTTCGTGTTCGAGCTGGCTTTTCCAGGAATCGTCATTATCTCCGGCCATATCGTTTGCGGCGTGATCACCGGCAACCAGCATGAGCGGCGCCAGGATCACCTGTTTCGGTTTCTGGATCCGGAGTGAGGCTTTGACTTCTTCCAGTGTAGGATAGCCTTCAACAGTGGCAATGTGGATATTGGCGTGGCCGGAGGCCTTGCACATATAGTCCAGGGCAGGATAAGCAAAATCGGCATGATGCGCCGTTCCGTGCCCCATGAAAACCAGAGCGTTCTGTGAGCCAAGACCGTCATAATGTCCGGTCAAGGCATCGATGACCTGCTGGCAGTCTTCTTTGCCGGAAAGCAGCGGGGCTCCGACGCGGATATTTGTAAAACGGCTTCGGTAGGAGCACAGGGTTTCCAGCATGGAATCATTTTCGTTTCCGTTAATGATATGGGTCGGCTGAACGAGAAGCTCGGTGCAGCCGTCGTTCAAAAAGCCCTCCAGTGCTTCCGAAACGGTATCCACATGAAACTGATCCCTGGCGGCAAGCTTTTTTATGATCATGCGGCTGGTAAAAGCACGGCGGACACAGGCCGATGGATAAGCATTCTGAATTTCACGCTCCACCGATACAATATTTTTCTCAAAAGCCTCGCGGTAGCTTGTTCCGAAGCTGACCACAAGAATTCCCTGTTTCTGGTTCATCGGTTTTCCTCCCGGATCGGTTAAAACTGTTGTCTGCCTTCGGACAGACCGGTTCCATTCCCGGTGATTTTAACATGAATGAAAAGAGGATGTCAACTGGAGAGGAGTCCGTGTTGTGATCATGGCTGCTTCAATTTACAGTCCTGTTTCCTTGCACCGATTCTCACAGTGATTTGTTTTAGATTGCACAAAACATGTTTTGTCTAACAGAAGGGAGTGAAACATAGTTTCCGAATTCCAGCATAAACTTAAATCGATGGATTCCCCGGAGGTTTGCTGTCCTTTGTATCTGAAACAGCTGAAAATCCGAATTTTTTTCGCGCTGGCTATGTTTATATTGTCTGCAAGTAACCATATATGGATTGCTGCGGCTGCGCCGCTTTATGAAAAAACGGCTCTGTCTGTGCAGACGGAAAGCCGTCCGGTTCTGCAGGCCACCGCGCCATCGCCGTCCTCCCTTCACGCCCTATCGGCGGTGCTTATGGACGGGGAGACCGGACGGATCTTATATGAAAAGAACGGGGATGAGGTGCGCCCCATGGCCAGTACCACCAAGATCATGACGGGGATCCTGGCGCTGGAGCTGGGAGAGCCGGAACAGGAGATTCCGGTGTCGAAGCTGGCGGCTGTCCAGCCAAAGGTCCATCTGGGTATGAACGAGGGGGAAACGTATCGGCTGGAGGATCTTCTGTATTCCCTCCTTCTGGAGTCTCATAATGATTCGGCGGTGGCTGTGGCGGAGGCCATTGGCGGCAGTGTAGAGGGCTTTGCGGCGCTGATGAATGAAAAAGCAGAGGCGATCGGGTGTCATAACACCTGTTTTCTGACGCCCAACGGATTAGATGAAACCATGGAAACGGAAACCGGAATCAAGATCCATTCCACGACAGCAAAGGATCTGGCACGGATCATGCGCTACTGCGTCATGGAGTCGCCGAAGCGGGAAGCGTTCCGGACGATTACCAAAACTTCAGGCTATCGATTTACGGCAAATGGACGGAGCTTTTCCTGCCAGAATCATAATGCCTTTCTGCAGATGATGGACGGAGCCTTTTCCGGAAAGACGGGATTCACCGGAGAGGCGGGATATTGTTATGTGGGAGCGCTGGAACGGGAGGGAAGGACGTTTATTGTATCACTGCTTGCCTGCGGCTGGCCAAACAACAAGAGCTACAAGTGGAGTGATACAAAAGCGCTTATGAGCTATGGTCTGGAAGAGTTTGAAAACAAGACGTTTCCGGAGCCTGCGGAAGCCTTTTTCTGTCCGGTGGAAGGAGGAATTCCGGAAAGCGGAGATCTTTCGGATCAGGCACAGATACGGATCACGGAACAGCGCCCGGCAGATTTTCCGGAAGAAATCCTGCTGGGAAGCCATGAATCCATCACCCGCAGGATCACGGCGGCAAAAACACTGACCGCGCCGGTCACTCCGTTCCAGGTCGTGGGACAGGTGGAATACCGGATTGGAGATCAGGTGACCGCTGAAGCCGAACTGCATCCGGAAACATCGGTGGAGGCACTGACCTTTTCCTGGTGCGCAGAAAAGACAGTGGATCTGTTTCTGCTTCATGGCGGCCCTGGATCATAGCTATATTTTTCGCGGATCCATTGCCCAGGCCAGACAGAGGCAACTAGAGTATGTGCCGGTTGGCTGGCCTGGGTGGGCCGCGAAAAGTAAGCCGGATTTCCGTTTACAAAGCTCCTCTGTTTATGGTATGATGAAAAAAAGAAATCACCGAGAGAAATCCACAGGCGGCTTTTTAAGCGCCGGATAGGAGGGTGCTGATGAGAAAACGGAAATCCTGTTTATTCCCGATGCTCGTTGTTCTTTGTCTGCTGTTTTCCGGTCTGGCCGGATGCGGAAAAAGCACATCGGATTCTCCGAACGGATCGGAGGCTGTGATGATGACGCCCTGGTATACCGACACCGGAAGCTCGGTTTTGTTTTATACAAATACGGATCAGATGATCCGTTATGATAAGAAAACCGGAAAGACGGACCCGTTCTGTGAGGTGAAAAACTGTGACCATCAGGGCGATGACTGCCCGGCGGTGCGCCTTGCGGGAACTGTGATCGGGGCCTATTATCAAGGTGCATTTTATGATATTCGTTATAACGAAGGAAACGCAGAACTCCGGCGGACAGCACTGGACGGAAGTAATTCCCAGGTGATTGGAACCATGAGCCAGTACTTGGACGTTTATCCGGTGCTTACCGGGGGAAAGCTGTTTTATTCCGACAGTGAGGTTCAGAGTAATGAAGATCATACCAGATCTCTTGGCGGTGTCTTGACTCTTCGAGCCATGGATCTGGAAACGGGAGAGGTTTCGGATCTCTGGAGCCTGGAATACGGCGAGGACGAGCTTGCATTCAGTCAGACCGAAGCCGTTTACGGAGAGAACCTGTATCAGTGGTGGTATACGATGGACGTGAACACCGGAGAGATCGGCCACGGCTGCTGGCAGGAGATCAATACAAAAACAAATAAACTGAGACAGCTTACGATTCCGGCATGCTTACGAAGCATGGACTGGGTGGCCGGATCGGGCGTGTTTTATGTGGACAGCTTGGATATTCCCATGCCGGAGCAGGAAGAATATGAGAACAGCTTCTGGTGGGGCAATCCGGAGAATGGATATCTGGAAAAGCTTGTTGATGTTTCCAAAATCGGTCCCGCGATCTGGATCGAGGGAGGACTTCTGTATGTGGACTGGGATCAGATCTATGATTCCATGACCGGAACCTGGAAGTTTTATTCGGCGGAAAGCCAGGAGAATACGGTGATCCGGGAGGTTAAGCTTTCGGAAGAGACCATGTTTTATCCGGAGCTTGCCTTTGAACAGAACGGAACGGAAATGCTGATGGGACGAAAGACCATGGATGGCGTAAAAGGCCATTATCAGATCTCCTGGGAGGATTTCCAGGCAGGAAACGAGACGTATGAGCTGATCTGTCCCGTGGAGGCAGACAACTGGGCACAAGTCGTTGACCGTCCAAGGTAAGCACATTTGATGACCGGAAAAAGGAGGAACCATGTTCGGATATATTACGATCCAGAAACCGGAACTGAAAATCAGAGAGTTTACCAGATATCAGGGCTATTACTGCGGGCTGTGCCGCAGTCTCAGGCTTCGTTACGGGCTGAAGGGTTCTCTGGCGCTGAATTATGACATGGTGTTTCTGGCAGCACTCCTGACCGGTCTGTATGAAGGAAAGGAGCAGGCAGCCATGCGCCGCTGCGTGCTTCACCCGTATGGAAAGCATCTGTCATTGTCCAGCGAGTATGTGGATTATGCGGCAGACATGACGATCCTTCTGGCATACCATAACCTGATGGACGACTGGCTGGATGAAAAAAAACTGAAAAGTCTTCTGGCTGCGGGGCTTCTGAAGGGGGACTGCCGGAGGCTGAAGGACTGCTATCCGCGTCAATGGCGGTCGGTCACAGCATATCTGGAAAAGCTCCATGCCTATGAGCAGAGCGGCGGAGAAAGCCTGGATGCGGCGGCCGGATTCACCGGAGACATGTTAGGAGAGCTGTTTGTCTATCAGGAGGACTGCTGGGCGGGAGCCATGCGGCGGTTCGGCTTTTATCTGGGAAAATTCGTGTATCTTATGGATGCCTATGAGGATCTGGAAAAGGACCGGGCGGACGGAACCTATAATCCGCTGCTGTCCAGAAGCAGCCGGCCGGACTTTGAGGACTGGATGAAGAAGATTCTGACTATGATGATGGCGGAGTGCGCGGCAGAGTTTGAACGGCTTCCCGTTCTAAAGGACCTTGCTATTTTGCGAAATATATTGTATGCTGGTGTCTGGACAAAATATGATCTGATCCATCAGAAAAGAACGGGAGAGAATCATGGACCCTTATAAAGTACTTGAAATAGATCCTTCTGCCTCCGATGAGGAGGTTAAAAAAGCATACCGGCGTCTGAGCCGGAAGTATCATCCGGACTCCAACATGAACAGTGCCCATCCGGAGATCGCGGAGGCAAAGTTTAAGGAAGTTCAGCAGGCCTATGAGATCATTATGAAGCAGCGCCAGGGCGGCGGAAGCTATGGTACCGGAGGTTCCGCGCAGGGAGGCTACGGCGGATATGAAGATATTTTCCGGAATTTCGGAGGCTTCGGCGGCCAGCAGCAGAGCACCTATCAGAATGAAAGCGACAGCCATCTGCGGGCAGCGGCAAACTATATCAATTCGGGCCACTATAAAGAAGCGCTCAATGTATTAAACGGGATCAGTAACCGGAACGGAACCTGGTATTATTACCATGCAGCCGCCAATGCGGGACTGAGGAATAATATCGAGGCGCAGGAGTCTGCAAGGCGGGCAGTGGAGCTGGAGCCGGATAATTATCAGTTCCAGGCGCTTTTAAATCGTCTGGAATCCGGTGGAGGCTGGTATCAGTCCATGGGAGAGAGCTACGGAAGAGACTTCTCCGGCATGAACAGCTGGTGCTGCCAGATGCTGGCGTTAAACGCGATACTCAATTTATGCTGCTGCCGGCCGTTTTAAAAATGTCATGCTCACGGAAGAACTGCCGGGCAGAAGAAAGCGGCTCGCGTATGCGCAGCCGGTTTTGTGTCCGGGTAATTTCGTGCTCAGAACGAATCAGTTTCCCCTGAATCAGGCAAGCTCCTGAAGGGGGGACTTTTTTTGCCTTTTTTATCAGAGAAAATTTCCGGGAATGAGGATCTTTGTTTATGTTAAATAAAGGGCTTGATATATTTTTTTCATTTTCCGACAAAACCCTTAAAATTTTCTTGATAATTTATTCCCTTTAAGCTATAATTATACTCGGCAGAAAATGGTTTTACTTTTAATAAATGAAAATGGAGGACTGCAAAATGAGTAATGTATCTACAGGAAAAGCAAGCGAGAGAATCGCAGGCTTACTTGATGCTCAGAGCTTTGTGGAAATCGGCAGCTATGTCACAGCACGAAGCACTGACTTTAACCTGCCGGAAAAAGAAACCCCGGCAGACGGTGTGATCACCGGTTACGGCACCATTGATGGAAATCTGGTGTACGTATACAGCCAGGACGCTGCCGTTCTTGGCGGATCCATGGGTGAGATGCACGCAAAGAAGATCTCCGCGGTTTACAGCCTGGCTATGAAGATGGGCGCTCCCGTAATCGGCCTGATCGACTGTGCAGGTCTGAGACTTCAGGAAGGCACCGATGCGCTTCAGGCATTCGGCGGTCTTTATATGAATCAGGTAGAGGCTTCCGGCGTGATCCCTCAGATCACCGCGGTATTCGGAACCTGTGGCGGCGGTATGGGAATCGTTCCCGCGCTGACCGATTTTACCTTTATGGAAAAGGATCATGCAAAGCTTTTTGTCAATGCACCCAATGCCCTTGACGGAAACACGGCTGCAAAGTGTGATACTGCTTCCGCTGCTTACCAGAGCGAATCCGTTGGCTCCGTTGATGCGACCGGCACCGAGGCTGAGATCTTCGAGGAGATCCGGAACCTGATTTCCGTTCTTCCCGCAAATAACGAAGATGATATGTCCTATGAAGAATGCACCGATGATCTGAACCGTGTATGTGCAGATCTGGAAAATTGTGCAGGAGATACCTCCATTGCCCTGTCCATGATTTCCGATGACAATTTCTTCTTTGAGACGAAGAGAGATTTCGCAAAGGAAATGGTTACCGGCTTTATCCGTCTGAACGGCAATACCGTAGGCGCTGTTGCAAACCGCAGCGAGCTGGTTGATGAAGACGGAAATACATCTGAGACCTTTGACGGTGTTCTGACTGCAGCCGGCTGCGAGAAGGCTGCAAAGTTCGTGGAATTCTGTGACGCATTCAGCATTCCCGTACTGACCCTGACCAACGTAAAGGGCTACAAGGCAGACAAGCATCAGGAGCGCAAGATTGCAAAGGCTGTCGCTTCTATGACTTATGCGTTCGCAAACGCAACCGTTCCGAAGGTAAACGTACTGGTAGGTGCTGCTTACGGCAGTGCATACGTTGCCATGAACAGCAAATCGATCGGCGCAGATCTGGTATTTGCATGGCCTCAGGCTTCCGTCGGCATGATGGATGCAAAGAGCGCTGCAAGGATCATCTACGCAGACGAGCTTGCCAAGGCAGAGAACAGTGCGGCTCTGTTAAATGAAAAGACCAGGGCTTATGCTGAGCTTCAGTCCAGTGCGCTGTCCGCAGCCAAGAGAGGCTATGTTGACAACATTATTGACGCACAGGATACCAGAAAATATGTGATCGGCGCCTTTGAGATGCTCTATACCAAGAGAGAAGAGCGTCCTGCAAAGAAGCATGGCACAGTTTAAAAATGAGGTGAGCATATGAGCTTGAGTAATATTTTCTTAGACGCTCTTTCCAATACTCTGCTTGGCATGGGCATGGTATTTGTGATCCTGATCATCATTATCTTTGCTATCAAGATCATGAGTGCCATTGTCAGGGCCATTGAGGAAAAAGGAAAGAAGAATGAGGCTCCGAAGGCAGCAGCACCTGCTCCTGCTCCGGCAGCACCCGTTGTAGAAGAAGAGGTTGACGATCTGGAGCTGGTTGCAGTTATCACAGCAGCCGTTGCCGCAGCCATGGGAGAGACATCCACAGACGGCTTCCAGGTACGTTCCATTAAGAGAGCAAAGAACAGAAATTGGTAATCGAATAATCAGGAGGAAAGATCATGAAAAATTATACAATCACAGTGAATGGCGTAGCGTATGATGTAACCGTTGAAGAGGGCGGCGCAGGCAGTGTTGCTGCAGCAGCTCCCAAGGCAGCACCGAAGGCTGCTCCCAAGGCCGCTCCCGCAAAGGCAGCAGCTCCCGCAGGTGGTGCAGGCAGCATTCAGGTTAAGGCCGGTGCAGCAGGAAAGGTATTCAAGATCGAGGCATCTGTAGGCCAGGCTGTTAAGGCTGGTGATCCTGTTGTGATCATCGAGGCTATGAAGATGGAGATCCCGGTTGTTGCTCCCGAAGACGGTACTGTGGCAAGCATCGATGTTGCTGTCGGCGATGAGATCCCTGCTGGCGGCGTATTAGCTACCCTGAACTAATCACTCATTTCCATTGTTTTTGGAAACGAATCAACTTACAATGAGAAATGGGAGGTAACACAATGAATATTTTAGATACGTTAGGGAACCTGCTTGGTCAGACTGCGTTTTTCAGCCTTACCTGGGGCAACTACCTGATGATCCTGGTTGCCTGTGTGTTCCTTTACCTGGCAATCGCCAAGGGCTTTGAGCCGCTTCTGCTTACCCCGATTGCCTTTGGTATGTTACTTGTAAACATTTACCCGCCGATCATGGAAGAGGGCGGTGTTCTTTACTACTTCTTTAAGCTGGATGAATGGGCGATCCTCCCCTGTCTGATCTTCATGGGCGTCGGTGCCCAGACAGACTTCGGTCCCCTGATTGCAAACCCCAAGAGCTTTTTACTTGGCGCGGCTGCACAGTTTGGTATCTATGCAGCGTATATTGGTGCAATGCTCCTTAACTTTAACGGAAAAGAAGCAGCAGCCATTGCGATTATCGGTGGTGCAGACGGCCCGACATCCATCTTCCTTGCCAACAAGCTCGGACAGCAGCAGATCCTCGGCCCGATTGCCGTTGCTGCATATTCCTATATGTCTCTGGTTCCGATCATCCAGCCTCCGATCATGAAGCTGCTTACCACGGAAAAAGAGAGAAAGATCAAGATGGAACAGCTTCGTCCGGTTTCCAAGCTGGAGAAGATCCTCTTCCCCGTTATCGTAACCATCGTTGTCTGCATGATCCTGCCTTCAACCGCTCCGCTGGTTGGTATGTTAATGCTTGGTAACCTGTTCAAGGAGTCCGGCGTGGTAAGACAGCTCACTGAGACAGCTTCCAATGCAATGATGTATATCGTTGTTATCCTGCTGGGAACTTCCGTAGGTGCAACCACCAGCGCAGAGGCATTTTTAAATGTAGCTACTCTGAAGATTGTTGCTCTTGGTCTGGTCGCATTTGCGTTCGGTACAGCCATGGGTGTTCTCTTCGGAAAGCTCATGTGCAAGCTTTCCGGCGGAAAGATCAACCCGCTCATCGGTTCCGCCGGTGTATCGGCTGTTCCCATGGCTGCCCGTGTATCCCAGAAGGTCGGTGCGGAAGCAGATCCCACCAACTTCCTGCTTATGCATGCAATGGGTCCCAACGTAGCAGGTGTTATCGGTACCGCTGTTGCGGCAGGTACCTTCATGGCTGTGTTTGGTGTTAAATAAGAGAGAGGACAGGAGGAATTAACATGTCAGAAGTTGCAAAAAAACCGGTAAAGATTACCGAAACCATACTGCGTGATGCTCACCAGAGTCTGATCGCAACCAGAATGACAACCGAGCAGATGCTCCCGATCATCGGAAAGATGGATGAAGTCGGCTACCATGCCGTAGAGTGCTGGGGCGGCGCTACCTTCGACAGCTGCCTTCGTTTCTTAAAGGAAGATCCCTGGGAGAGACTGAGAAAGCTTCGTGCAGGCTTTAAGAAGACAAAGCTGCAGATGCTGTTCCGCGGCCAGAACATCTTAGGCTACAATCATTATCCCGATGATGTGGTAGAATATTTCGTTCAGAAGTCTATCGCAAACGGTATTGATATTATCCGTATCTTCGACTGCCTGAATGATATGAGAAACCTTGAGTGCGCCGTTAAGGCAACCAAGAAAGAGGGCGGTCATGCTCAGATCGCACTGTCCTATACCCTGGGGGATGCCTATACCCTGGATTACTGGATGAACATTGCAAAAGAAATCGAGTCCATGGGAGCTGATTCCATCTGTATCAAGGATATGGCAGGCCTTCTGCTTCCCGCAGAGGCTACCAAGCTGGTAACCGCACTGAAGTCTGCGACAACCCTTCCCATTGACCTTCATACCCATTATACCTCCGGCGTAGCTTCCATGACTTACATGAAGGCGGTAGAGGCAGGCTGTGACATCATCGATACCGCAATGTCGCCTCTGGCTCTGGGAACCAGCCAGCCCGCAACCGAGGTTATGGTTGAGGCATTCAAGAATACTCCTTACGATACCGGTCTTGACATCGACAAGCTGGTTGAGATCGCTGAGTACTTCACACCGATCCGTGAGGAAGCATTAAAGACCGGCCTGTTAAATCCCAAGGTTCTTGGCGTAAACATCAAGACCCTTCAGTATCAGGTGCCCGGCGGTATGCTTTCCAACCTGCTGTCCCAGTTAAAGGATCAGGGCGCAGAGGATAAGTTCCAGGCTGTTCTGGAAGAAGTACCGAGAGTAAGAAAAGACTTCGGTGAGCCGCCGCTGGTAACTCCGTCCAGCCAGATCGTCGGAACTCAGGCTGTTCTGAACGTCCTGATGGGCGAGCGTTACAAGGTTGTTTCTCAGGAGTCCAAGAAGCTGCTCCGCGGTGAGTTCGGCCAGACTGTAAAGCCTATGAATCCCGATGTGATCAAGAAGTGCATCGGTGATGAGAAGCGGATTACCTGCCGTCCCGCAGACCTGTTACAGCCCAAGCTCAAAGAGTATGAGGCTGAGATGTCCCAGTGGAAAGAGCAGGATGAGGATGTTCTGTCTTATGCACTGTTCCCTCAGGTAGCAGTTGACTTCTTCAAGTACAGAGAAGCACAGAAAACCAAGGTAGATCCCTCCATCGCAACCGATAAGTCATACCCTGTTTAAGCTACGAGCCATGCAAATCCACGTCCAGACAGACATTCTGCCTGCAGAAATGGCTGGAAGGACGTGGATTTATACGGCGACAGCCGTCAGCGAAAAAGCCGCAGGCTTTTGAGATGGCATGGAGCGTGAAACCGTGCATGATCACGTGGCGACGGCCGTCAGCGAAAAAGCCGCAGGCTTTTGAGATGGCATGGAGAGTGAAGCCATGCATGATCACGTGGCGACAGCCGTCAGCGAAAAAGCCGCAGGCTTTTGAGATGGCATGGAGAGTAATATAAAAATTTTGAGCCTGGCAGTCTGCCAGGCTCTTTTTTCCGGTATCGGAGAGAGTGTGTTATGAAAGAACAGTGCGTCATCACCGAAAGCGGCATTCCGGTGTATTCTTATGTGAACCCCTATCTTCACAGCTTCTGCCTCTGTCTTTATGTAAAAGCCGGAGCAATATATGAATCAGAATCAGAAAACGGGATCACTCATTTCTTTGAGCATCTTGCGATTCGAAACATCGACTGTGCGATGAATGGAGGCTTGTACCCGTTGCTGGACCGGCTGGGTCTGAGCCTCGGAGGAGCGACCTATAAGGAGTTTGTCCAATTTTCCATCAGCGGCGCTCAGACTCATTGGCAGGAAGCCGTGGAATTATTCTGCCGTCTGTTTGATCCGATCTGTCTTTCCGAGCGAGAAATTGCCATTGAACGGAAACGAATCAAGGCTGAGATACGGGAGTGTGACAATCCCGTTACCATTGCCCGGAAAACAGAGGTTAAAGTCTGGAAAGAAACTTCATTGGAAAATCGGATTACCGGAAAACGAAAGGCATTGGATCAGATCGGCCGGCCAAGACTGGAACAGTTTCGAACAGAGTTCTTTTCCAAAGAAAACCTGTTTTTCTATGTGACTGGATGTGTTGATGAAGAACAGATGAATCTTCTGAAAGAACGGCTGGATCGCTGTCAATTTTTCTCCGGTGCTCCCCTGCGCACCAACCATGCGCCCCGGCCGGAGGCTTTTTTTCATCGGAACGGAATGCCGCGTTTCTATCAGGCAAAGTCCACCGAGGTTTCTTTTGCGTATGATGTGGATACGTCCCGTTATAGTGAGGCGGCACTCTGTCTGTTTTATAACCTTCTGTTCACCGGTGATTACTGCCCGGTCTATCAGGAGCTTTCTGAAAAGACCGGCTATATTTACAGCTACGATGAACTGTTTGAGCGGTATAAAAACCTTGGTTCTCTGCAGTTGAATTATGAGGTGGCGCCTGGAAAGCTGCTGCGTGCAGTGAAGCGGACGCTGGAAATTTTTGAACGGATGAAAATGGATCCGGGGAGCCTGGCCTATGTGCGGGCCATATATCTGGACAATGGAGAAATGGAGCTGGATGATGCTGACAGCTTTAACTGGAACCGGGCATATGACTGCCATATATTAGATGTGGATTATCCGGATATTGAAGCCAAGAAGGAGGAGTTCCTCCGGGTGACAGAGGAACAGATGTCCGAGATGGCAAGGGAGATTTTCAGACCGGAAAACCGTACAGTGATTGTGAGGGGGGATCTGAAGCACCTGCCGAAAAAGAAGCTGAGAAGGCTTCTGAAGGAAGGAGTGTATGCATGGAACAACAGGAAGTAAGAATGTTTGAACAGAAGCCGGTACGGATGGTAAAAACCGAGACCGGAATCTACTATTCCATGGTCGATGTGATCGCGGCCTTACAGATAAGTCCCAATCCGACACGGTACTGGAGCGACTGGAAGCGGTCACAGAAAAAAGCAGCGGAAAAACAGAAAAGCACATACGATCCGGCACAATCTATATCGAAAAAGTCCGGCTTTGAGCAGAAGGATCGTGTGATGCATGTGAATTATACGAATATCGTATCAGTGGATTCTGGTATAGAGAACAGGCTGCTTTCGAACATCACTTCCATGAAGCTGACAGGAAAAGACGGAAAGCGTCACGCTGCCGATGTGATGGAGGAAAAGATGCTGCGCGAACTGATCCCGCTCTTTCGTAGTCCTTTGACAGAACGGTGTCTTTCCTGGCTGGAAACGGCGCCTGCGTTTGGATCGGAAGGAAATCCTTCGGAATATCACGCTGCAATGCAGAACCGGAGTGGAACAGAGCAGAATAGAAGCAGTCAGAAGAAAACAAACCGGGATCAGGCAAATTCGGAGATCAGTTCTTCCTGTCATGTTCTGCCTTTGATGAATACGGCATTCTTTCCGGGAACGGCGCAGAAAACCGTAGATCAGATGGAGAATCCTGATATTCGTTCCATTGCCCAGGCGGAGCTTTATTATTTTTCAGGGAGAGCAGAGAAATGCCGGAATCTGGCAGAACTTTATCTGGGCAGTTCGGATTTGTCGCTGCGTCTGTCTGCCTGGATGCTGTATACCTATTCCAGCCTCCCCCTGGGAGATGCCGGAAAGGCGCGTATGGGATTGAAGGGAATCCGGGAGTGTCTGGAAGAACATACGGAAATACAAAGTCCGGAGCTGCGGGCATCCTGTGTGTTTGCGGCCCACGTAGGTTCTGTGCTTCTTCATCTGCCATCAGATCTGCTTCCCGACGTGACCTCCGGTATCCCGCTTCTGCCGGAGGGACTGCGTCTGTTTGCCCTTTATGTGCTGGCACACGCGGTCTATCTGGAGCAGGATTATCGGAGAGCTCTGGGAATTGCTCAGGCTGCACTGCTCGGAAGTCGGAACTGTTATCCCATCCCCACAATCTATCTTTCCTGTATTGTCTCTATGTGTGAGATCAATTTGAAGAAAGCGGCGTCTGCCGCCGCTCATCTGGAAAAAGCCTGGGAGCTGGCAAAGCCGGATCATCTGATCGAAGCCATTGTGGAGCATCATGGACTTTTACAGGGGCTTGTCGAGTCTCTACTTCGGAAATCTCAGCCGGACATGTACCGGGATATTTCTGAAAAGGTGCTGGCATTCAGCCGCGGCTGGATGAAGGTCCACAATCCGGAAACCGGCATGAAAGTCACTGCAGAGCTGTCCCCTATGGAGTTTTCCATCGCCATGCTGGCCTGCCGGGGCTGGACCAACCGGGAGATCGCCGACCATCTCGGGCTTTCGCCCAATACCATCAAGCATTATATTTCAAACATTTTGGCAACCCTTCATGTGGAAAGGAGAGAAGATCTGAAACCGTATGTCAATCAGTAAATCATAGCCCATATCCGCTTTCCAATGGGCATTAAATTCGCCTCGCTTTTCGTTTATAATAATTACAGATATTAAGGTCAAAAGGTCCGGATTTACAGGAGGGGAGTTGCTTATGAAAGCTGTAAAAAGGAGAGCGTTATCGTTTATTCTGGCGG
The DNA here is from genome assembly GCF_052118925.1 of Candidatus Paralachnospira sp. LCP21S3_A2. Lineage (NCBI taxonomy): Bacteria > Bacillati > Bacillota > Clostridia > Candidatus Paralachnospira > Candidatus Paralachnospira sp. LCP21S3_A2. Next base: position 191,569 of record NZ_JBQKGG010000001.1, on the reverse strand, counting down.
TGGTCACACTGGCGACAGCCGTTCCGTTCCAGTCGTTTTCCGTGCAGGCGGCGGAGACGGTTTATGGAGATGCCAACGGCGATGGACGGGTGGATTTAAAAGATGTGCTTCTGATCGAGGAATATCTGAAAGATCCGAATACATCAATTGAAAAAATCTGTGCCGATGTTAACGGAAACGGACAGATTGAGGAAGATGATGCCCAGGCGATCCGTGATTATCTGGTCGGAAACCGGGAGTCGTTAAAACCGGAGCTTTGTACGGTATCCTTTGATGCCGGTGAGGGCGGAAGTTTTCCGTCTGTGACGGTCGGCAGAGGCTATACACTGCCGGGAGAACTTCCGGTTCCGGCGATGGACGGCATGATTTTCAGCGGCTGGCTTCTTCCAGATGGAAGTCCGTTTTATCAGGATACGACGGTGATCGAAGAGGATCTTGTTTTGACTGCTGATTATGAACCCATGGAGCAGCAGTTGGAAGAGACTCTTTCCATTGACAGCTTTACCTTAAATGATCAGGCGGCAGACCTGGCAATTCTTGTGGAAGCAGGAGAGGGAGCACCGGCGAATCTGGTCTCCGGAATCACACTGGTGGCTACAGACGGACGTGATCCGGTCGCCCTTTCAATCATTCCAAACGGTGACGGTACCTGTACCGTGACTGCGGCGGAAGGATTCACGCCGGGCGGCAGCTATGAGCTTACGCTGGCAGACGGGATCAATTTTTACGGAAAAGATCCCATGTACCGCACCCTGTATTTCAATATTGCAAAACCGGCGGAGGATGGGCTGGTGTTTGCTTCGAACCTTCAGTTTATTCAGGATACGGAAGAGATGGATTACACAGTGAACGGAACGGTGCTTCCGATGCTCCAGACTGCCTTGATCTCCGCCGGGGACTCCTCCCAGGAGATAATACGCGGAACCTTTACCATGCCTGCTGCCACGGCAGAGCTGGAAACCGGAGATAAAATCTGTATTTATGAGACGGTAAGTCCCAGGGAGCGGGATTATACCGTTTCCGATTATGAGGGAGATGACTACGCCTATTTAAAGATCACAGCAGCGGATAAAAGTGGTTCCGTTCCGGTCTATACCTTTGAAAGCATTGATGAGACCGGAGCAGAGGAAGTTCTGGCGGCGCCGGATACGATCCCTTATCAGGTGGAAACGCTTCCTTCCGGTTCGGTCGGAACCGTGGATAAAAACGAGTATGACCATTATGGCCGCGCCATGCTGGGCATGGAGGAAGAACCGGAATTTGCAGTCTATGACATTCTGGTATTTTATACAGAGCCTTACGAGACTTTGACCGAAGAAAGTCCCCGCGTTTACGGACAGATCACAGATGTTCAGGAGGATCTGGTGACTTATAAGCTTGTATCCATGGAGGAGATTGAAGACTTCAACTCCATGTATGTGAAGCAGCATGTGTCCGGTGAGGAATTACTTTCCCAGGCAGATGAACAGACGCTTCTTGCCAGTGTCATGCAGCAGACCGAGGAAAGCGGGTTTACCGAAGAATCGGTTCATTCCATGGTGGCCTCTTATCTGGAAAATGAGGAAGGACAAAAACAGCTTCTTACATATGGCATGACCGAGGAGGAGATCCAGGCGATCCAGGCGCAGAGTGCAGAGCTTACCGCCATCGGCATGTATGCGGCGGCAGGCGGTGTGAAAGTGAATGTGGAGGATCTGACAGTGATCCCGAACATTGGAAAAAGTACGTATGTAAAGGATGGCGTGAAGCTGACGCTGGATGTCACTCTGACACTTTCGGTGGAAAAGAAGATCAAGACTGCGGGAAAAAGCAGCCAGCTGAAAATTGAATTGTATGCCACCTTTGAACAGGAAGTCGGTTTTGATATCAAGGTTGATGTGAGCACCAAATGGAAGAAAATCCTGTTTATTCCAATCTTAAAGGAAATTTACTGCGGCGTTCAGGTAGACATCGGTGATTACTCGTATGTACATCTGGGAGCCAAGGCTTATACCGTTTCCGAGGGCCTGAAAGCGAAAAAGTGGAAAGCCCTTGCCGACTGCTACAGAGGGCAGCCCATTACCAGAATGCTGGTGCGCCAGGTAGACCGCTATGCGGCGAAGCTTCAAAAGCTGGACAAAAAGACGCCGGAATATACCGAGGTGGAAACGCAGCTGAAGGAGTTGAAAGATCAGCTTAACAATGAGGCAAAGATTGTTGTGGAGGATCAGACCTATACCATCGAAATGCTGGAGGCTGATCTGGAGGCACAGGGAATTTCCACACAGTTTGCGGATATTCTGGGGGCAGACAGTTCAGAGGAGACAAAAATCGGCGTGCAGCAGCTGGTAGACCGGTATACGGAGCTGATGGACCAGGACAGCGACTGGGTGGAGTTATTTGAGCAGCAGATCGTGGATCAGGAGATCCATATCAAGGTGGTTGCCATAAGCCTGGAGGTTTCTGTAGTGGCACGGGCCAATGTGAATATTTCCATCGGCGCCGAAGTGGAATACCAGGTAGGAAAGCGATACAATTTCTGGGTGAAATGCTTTGAGAAAACATCCGGATCCAGCGAGCAGGACATTCTGGATGAGCGGTTCGGTTTTCAGTTTTATGCCATGGGCAAGCTGGGGATCCGGGTCGGCATCAAGGCACAGATCGGTGTGGGCATCATCAGCACCAAGATTGCCAGCGTCGGTGCCAGTGTGGAATTTGGCCTTTATCTGAAGGTTTACGGTTATTTCTTCTATGTATTCAACCGTGTCCGGCCACAGAATACCAACCGATGGAATGAGACGGAGGAATGCCAGGGAGCCATGTGCCTGGAATTCGGAATCTATCTGACCGTGAAATTTAAGGCGCAGGCACTGAAAAACACCTTTAAATATGAACCGACCCTTTATGACCATGAATTCCCGCTTCTGACCGTCGGAGAAAAGGAAAACGTGTATCAGATGGTGGTGGATCCGGGGGAGGATGATATCCTTTACATCAATGATGAGGATGCAAATGCAGGAAACGGCATCACCATGCAGCTTCCCAAGTTTTACCGGTACATGAAGGTATTAAACTTATCTACCGGTGTTCAGTCCTTGAAGCTTTGCGACCTGAGCAAGTTTAAGATCCGGTTCTCCAATCCGAATTTCAGAATCGATGAAAACGGAACCATTACGGTGACGCCGCCCCTGGGCAGCCGCTATGAAAAAACCGATATGCACATCACCTACAAATGCGGGAAGCTGGCCTTCAGCCTGTTTGATATTGATATCACGGCGCCGGTAGTATGGACGGATCTTTCCGATGCGGAGATTGCTGACCGCTTTACCATTACGGTGGCCGCCGGAAGTGCGGGACAGGGGTATACACCGGTATGGACAACCCAGGCAAACCGGGTAGAACCGTTTGACCTGCCCTCGGAGGAAGAGATCCTGACCCTGTGCGGCTACGATAACTTTGATGACGGAACCAGTTATAATCTGAAATATGCCTCCAAAGGCAGCTATACAAACGATGCCACTACCGGGCTTTATGCTACAGCGGACATGACATATTATTATGAGCTTCCCGAGCGTGTATACAGTCTGACGGTAAACGGAATCAAAAACCCGGACGGTTCGGAGCGGACGGCGTCCTATACGGCGCTTTACGGCGGAGACTTTGATCTTTCGGATCTTTCGGGCACCGGTTCAGACACCGATACGGAGAATCTTGCCTTTGACGGAGTCTCTGATTCTGCGGACGAGAAGCTGAGTCTTACCCAGACGGTGGACTGGGGCTATGCGTCCAGATACGGGACAAGTGCGGAGGTGACGGCACAGTACCGTGATACCAGAAAAACAGCCACCTTTGTATTCCAGGGCGTAAGCGGGATTTCGGATCTGAAGGTATCCTTTAAGAGCGGGGAAGCGCCCTCCGGCGCCGGCCTTCAGAACCATGTGGGAGATTCGTATCTGATTAAGAGTGTTGAACCGGCTATTGAAAAGTCCCTGTATGACGTGACCTATACGGTTACCTGCGTTCCCAGGGATCCGGCAAGGCCCATCGCCTCCCATCAGGTTTCCTTTGACCGGAATGACGGAACGTCGAAGGTGTCCTCGTACCGCTATGCGGAGGGCAGTGTGATCTATCCGCCGTCGGTGCCGTCCAGAGGCGGCTATACATTCCTGGGATGGTATTATGATAAGGAGTGTACCGTTCCTTTTGCAGACGGAACCGTGATGGGAGAAACCGATCTTACGCTATATGCCGGATGGACGGAAAAGGAATTTCAGGTAACGTTAAAATCCGGTACAGAAACCGTGGAGGTCAAAACGGTGCGCTTCGGTGATGTTTACGGCACGCTGACCGCTCCGGAAAAGCAGGCGGCAGTCCGGTTTGTGGGGTACTACACCGGACCGAACGGGACGGGAACGAGGATTACGGAAGCCACCAGGTTCACGGGATTTTCTGATCAGACGCTTTATGCGGCCTGGGAGGCCAAGAAAAGCTCTGCGTCCATGAACGAGCTGAATTTCGGATACGGAAATAATACGTATGAGTATGGTGACTGTCCCTGGACATTCCGGTTCACCATATCGTCGGAGGATGGATTTGGCAGCATCAATCCGGAAACGGATTTCACGATCTGGTATCGGAGCGCAGGAAGCAATGGCAACTATACGACTGAGGCACCGTCTGAGGTCGGAACCTATACGATGAAGGTGAAATTCAACGGAAACGATGAGTTCCTGCCCGGAAATGAAATTGTGATCAATCATGCACAGCTTACCATCGAACGAGGCCGGATCATCATGGGAAAACCGAAATTTTCCGTTTATATGACAAACCTTGATTTCTGGAGCACCATTGATCTGCCGGAAGAGGCTGTCTGGGCCTCCTCCAGGAAGAGTGCGACAGCGTATCTGGAACAAAATCGTGAGCTGGCAGTGCTTTCCTATAAACTGAAGGATGCACCGGAAAACACCTGGAAAACCATTACAAGATCGAATACGGATTACTACAGCTATATTAATCTGGATCTGTATGAAACACTTCCGGATCTTCAGATAAAAGCGGGGCAGGATCGGAACGGAACGTATTATGCCATGAGGGTGACGTATGAAGATGACCGTGTGCAGCCGGTCACGTCAGAGCTTCTGATCATGCGCCGCTATCAGAACCTGCCAGAGGAAAGTACGGAAGAGGATTCTGTGTCCTATAATTATAAAAAATATGATTTCGCAACCGGAAAGATCACAGATCTTCAATATGAAACCGGAGATACCAATCCGGATCATCAGGTTGGCATGGCAGTGCCGGAGACCGGCACGAAGCCCTTGGTCCAGTTTGTTTCCGTGGCTGGAGGTTCGATAAAGAAAGCGGTCCTTACCGCAGAAGCCGTACAGGCAGCCAGAGGGAAGACTATTGAGCTGCCGGTAAATCTTACGGAAAATGACGGAGTCTGGGGGCTGCTTGGCTGTATTTCCTACGATTCGGATGTCTTTACCTTAACAGGGATCAAAACCGGAAACGGAACGGTCTTTACTCCGGAGGAATATACACTCCAGAAGGATGACGAAGCCAATCCGTACCGGTTCCTGGCCACGAGACAGGCTCTTTCTGATACCGGGCAGACCGGAACCTTCCTGGTTCTTCAGTTTGCAGTAAACGAAAAAGCCCGGGAACAGTCGTACACGATGGAATTAAAGGTACTTCAGGCCATCGGCTCGGACGCAGAGGAAGTCATTGCTTCTTCCGGAAACGGAATGGTGACGGTGGCTGCCTCCGGCGAAGGACCGGGAAGCGGCGGAACAAAGCCCGGAACCGGTTCGGAAGATCCGGGCTCCGGTACAAAACCCGGAAGCGGAAGCACTGGCGTATCGGCGTCTCCGACCGGCGATCCGCTGACCCCGCTCCTCTGGTTCGGGATCATGCTCCTGGCAGCAGTGGGAGCTGCTTATTACTGGATTTTGTGGAGATGCAGGAATCATTGGAAGAGGAGAAAGCCTCGATAACGAAAAATGGAAGGAGCCATTCGGACGTCGGATGGCTCCTGTTCCATTTAAAGGATTTGACGCACAGCCGTTTTTGCCCTATAATGAAAAACGGTTATAAGGAGCGTGGAAGATGAAAAAGATCGTAGTGATCGGCGGAGGAGCCGCCGGAATGATGGCGGCGGCCGCGGCGGCAGGGCAGGAAACCCAGGTGATCCTTCTGGAGAAAAATGAAAAGCTTGGAAAGAAGCTGTTTATCACCGGAAAGGGACGGTGCAATGTGACAAACGACAGCGATGTGGAATCGCTGCTGGCTCATGTGGTGACAAACCGGAAATTTCTTTACAGTGCTTTTTATGGATTTTCCAGTGACGATACCAGGCACTTTTTTGAGGAACGTGGTCTGAAGCTGAAAACGGAACGCGGGAACCGTGTCTTTCCGGTATCGGATCATTCGTCCGATGTGATCGCCTGTCTGACGAAGGAACTGTCGAGAAAACAGGTGGAGGTACGGCTCCATGCCGAAGTAAAAGCACTTTTGACGGAGGCAGATCCGTCTGATCCGGCGAAAAAACGGGTGGCCGGAGTGAAGCTGACAGACGGATCAACCATAAGGGCAGATGCTGTCGTTGTGGCAACCGGAGGAAAATCGTATCCCTCCACCGGCTCTACCGGTGACGGATACCGGTTTGCAGAAAGCACCGGTCATACGGTGACAGAGCTTTCACCGGCGCTGGTTCCTTTTGAAGCGGCAGAACCCTTTGTGAAAGAATTGCAGGGGCTTTCCCTGCGGAATGTGGAGATCCGGATCTGTGACGGAAAGAAACAGCTCTATCAGGAGTTCGGTGAGATGCTGTTTACCCATTATGGAGTCAGCGGACCGGCAGTGTTAAGCGGAAGCAGTATGGTGGCAGGAAAGCTGAAAAAGAAACCGCTTACGCTTCATATTGACCTGAAACCGGCGCTGACAGCAGAACAGCTTGATCATCGGATCCTCCGGGATTTTGAGGAGGAAAAGAACCGGCAGTTCAAAAATTCTCTTGGCGGATTATATCCGGCAAAGCTGATTCCGGTCATGATTGCACGAAGCGGCATTGTGCCGGAAAAGAGGGTCAATGAGATTTCCAGGGAAGAACGTCAGCGTCTTGGCATGCTTACCAAGGATTTTACGGTAACTCTGACTTCTCTTCGGGATTACAATGAAGCAATCATTACGCAGGGCGGCGTAAGTGTTCGCCAGGTGGATCCGGCGACAATGGAATCCAAACTGGTTTCCGGCCTTTATTTTGCCGGAGAGGTTCTGGATCTGGATGCAGTAACCGGCGGCTATAACCTGCAGATCGCCTGGGCAACCGGCTGGGAAGCCGGACAGAGTGCAGGAAAATAAACGATCACGTTTTAAAGGAGAATACAGCTATGAGTATCAATATTGCCATTGACGGACCGGCGGGAGCCGGGAAAAGTACCATCGCCAAACGCGTGGCCGGAAAGCTGGGATATATCTATATCGACACCGGTGCCATGTACCGTGCGATGGGCCTGTACTTTTCCAGAAAGGGGATTGCACCGGAGAATGAAGCTGCAATCAGGAAACAGGTGAAGGAAGCAGATATTTCCATTGTCTATCAGGAAGGTGCCCAGCAGGTGTTGTTAAATGGAGAAAATGTTACGGCATATCTTCGGACGGAGGAGGCCGGAAATATGGCCTCTGCCACCTCCGGTTATCCCTGTGTGCGGGAAAAGCTGGTTGAGCTTCAGCGAAAGCTGGCGGCGGCCGAAAATGTAGTTATGGACGGCCGTGACATCGGAACCGTTGTACTTCCGGATGCCGATTTGAAAATCTATCTGACAGCCAGTGTGAAAACAAGGGCAAAAAGAAGATTTCTGGAATTGACAGGAAAGGGGATTCCCTGTAAGATAGAAGAAATTGAAAAAGATATTGAAGAGCGGGATTATCGGGATATGCACCGGGAATATTCTCCTCTTTGCCAGGCAGCAGATGCTGTTTACCTGGATTCCTCCGATCTGGACGTGGAGGATGTCACTGCAAAGATCCTGGAAGAATTAAAAAACAAACTAAAGGATTAAACGGAAAAAGATGAAAGTAGTAGTTGCAAAAACTGCCGGGTTTTGTTTTGGTGTGAAGCGTGCAGTGGATACCGTATACGATCAGGCAGAAGCGGCCCTGGCGGATCCGGGCCCTGGTCCGATCTATACCTATGGTCCCATTATCCATAATGAGGAGGTCGTAAGGGATCTGGAAGAAAAGGGCGTTCGCGTCATCGGAGAAGCGGATCTGGAAACGCTTCATCATGGGACTGTGATCATCCGTTCCCATGGTACGACACGGGAGGTCTGTGAAAAGCTGGAACGAGGGGGCTTTCGGATTGTGGATGCGACCTGTCCCTTTGTGAAAAAGATCCACAAGATCGTCAGTGAGGAATCGGAGAAGGGACGGACCATAGTGATCGTCGGAAACGCCTCTCACCCGGAGGTGGAGGGGATCCGCGGCTGGTGTCATGGCATCTCTTATGTGGTGGAGACACCGGAAGAAGCCGGGAAACTGAAATTCCCGGACGGCGCAAGGCTTTGTATCGTCTCGCAGACGACATTTAATTACAATAAATTTCAACTTCTTGTTGAAATAATATTGAAAAAGAGTTATGATAGTATTGTTGTGAATACTATATGCAGTGCTACCCATGAACGGCAGGCGGAAGCCAGAGAGCTCGCCTCCAAGGTTGATGTGATGCTTGTGATCGGCGGAAAGAACAGTTCTAATACACAGAAACTCTGTGAGATCTGCCGAAAGGAATGCAGCAATACTTATTACATTCAGACTGTCCGTGATATGCAGGAAGAATGGCTGGAGGGCAAACGAAGCGTAGGTATTACAGCAGGGGCATCAACCCCGAATCATATCATAGAGGAGGTTCATACCAATGTCAGAATTAAGTTTTGAGCAGATGCTTGAAGAATCATTGAAAACAATCAGAACAGGAGAGGTAGTCACTGGCACGGTTATCGGTGTTAAGGAAGATGAGATCATCTTAAATATAGGTTACAAGTCAGACGGCATCATCACAAAGAATGAGTACACCAATGATTCCTCTGTTGATCTTACTCAGGTTGTTCATGTTGGTGACGAGATGGAAGCCAAGGTTCTGAAAGTAAACGACGGAGAAGGCCAGGTGCTTCTTTCCTATAAGAGACTGGCTGTTGATCGCGGAAATAAGCGTCTGGAAGAGGCATTCAACAGCGGTGAAGTCCTGAAAGCCAAGGTTGTTCAGGTACTGGACGGTGGTTTAAGTGTAAATGTAGATGGTGCAAGAGTATTTATTCCTGCAAGTCTTGTATCGGATTCCTATGAGAGAAATCTGGAGAAGTATGCAGATCAGGAAATTGAATTCGTAATCACAGAGTTCAACCCCAGAAAGAGAAGAATTATCGGTAACCGTAAGCAGCTTCTGTTAGCAAAGAAGGCTGAGCTGCAGAAGGAGCTGTTCGAGCGTATCGAGGTTGGTCAGACGGTTGATGGTATTGTAAAGAATATCACCGACTTTGGTGCATTCATCGACCTGGGCGGTGCAGATGGTCTGCTTCATATTTCCGAGATGTCCTGGGGCCGTGTTGAGAATCCCAAGAAGGTATTCAAGGTTGGCGAAGAGATCCGCGCATTCATTAAGAACATTGATGGCGATAAGATTGCATTAAGCTTAAAGTTCCCCGAAGAGAACCCTTGGGTAAGAGCTGCTGAGAATTATGCCGTAGGCAATATCGTAAGCGGCCGCGTAGCAAGAATGACCGACTTTGGCGCATTCGTTGAGCTGGAGCCCGGAATTGACGCTCTGCTTCATGTATCCCAGATCTCCAGACAGCATGTAGAGAAGCCCTCCGATGTACTTTCCATCGGTCAAGAAATCGAAGCGAAGGTTGTTGATTTCAACGGCGAAGACAAGAAGATCAGCCTTAGCATGAAGGTTCTGGAAGCTCCTGCAGATGCAGAGGAAGAGACAGAAGAATAATTGAAATGGATTTGATTAAAAAAGACGGGAAGAAATTCCCGTCTTTTACAGTTATAGAAATTGTATGTCTGTAAGATGTTGCTGCGAACGTCAGGAAACACGAAGGAAACTATTTATTCACGCTGTCAGCCTCAATTACAGATTGGATCTGCTTCATCAAAGTATCGTAGTTCTCCTGATTATCAATTCCACCGAGCATAGGATCTCCCACAATATTGCCATTTCGATCGACTAAAATGGTTGTGGGAAAAGCCATAATATTGGAGGCATATTTACCTGCCTCGGAATCAGAGTCAATAGAAAGATTCCGGTATTTAACGCCCTGGCTTTCAAGGATAGCGGCGGCTTCTTTAATGGCAGCTTCGTTTCCATCGAAGGTTTCCGTATTGATACCTACAACTTCTCCGCCCATGGATTTGATGGTATCATTTAATTCGTTGAGCTTAGATAACTCAGCAACACAGGGCTTACATCCGGTAAACCAGAAATTCACAACGGTGACTGCATTTCCGGAAAACAGGCTTTCATCAACAGCGTTGCCGTTAAAATCCTGTCCGGAGAAATTTTTAAAGGGAGAAATATCTCCGGAATCATCTGTCGGGTCAGATGCATCGGAGGATGCATTTTTATTTTCGAGTTCTGTGATCTGTTCTTCGATTTTACGGATGGTTTCAATATCATTAATCAGAGTTTTATACTCATCATCTGTAAAAGCGTCCTTATTTGATTCAATGGTACCGGCAAGGAAATCAGCATAATTTCCGTTTGGATCAATGGTGCCTTTATTTGTCATACCGAACGCTTTATTCCATACATCTTCATGTTCAGCGAAAAGCTGATTCTCCTGCTGGTATAAATCATCGAGTGCAGAATCGGAAGTCCCTGCAGACTGCTCGGTCTCTGATGCCGTTGTTGTATTTGGCGTATTTGTTGTTTCGGTGGCTTTTTTTTCGTTTCCGCCGCATGAAGCAAGCAATAACGCGATACAGAAGGTAAAAATTGTGAGAATGGTGTTTCTTTTTTTCATGATGACATGCTCCTTTAAATAATAGTATTAAGATTAATGGTTACCAATTGATTCCTGCCGGTTTTTGGTGTCTGGTTTTTCTCCTGTTTTTCCCATAAACTGGTAGTGGATTGCGTCTGTGGGACAAGTCTTTATGCAGGCGCCGCATCGGATACATTCCAGATGATTTGGCGTCTTTCGCACATCAACATCCATTTTGCATACCTTTGAACACTGATTACATCCGACACATTTATGATGTTCAACCTTGATGCTTAAAAAAGATATCTTATTAAACAGGGAATAAATGGCACCAAGAGGACAAATCCATTTGCAGAAGGGTCTGTAGAATAAAATGCTTAAGATGATAACCGTGATCAAAATAAGACATTTGAAGGAAAACAGCTTTCCTAATGCAGAAACGATGGCTGTGTTTCTGAGCGACAGCGGTATCGCCCCTTCTAAAACTCCCTGCGGACAAAGGTATTTGCAGAAAAACGGATCGCCCATTCCTATGGAATTCGTTACAAGCATCGGCAGAAGGATAACGAAAACAATAAGGATGACATATTTCAGGTATCTCAGCGGTTTAAGTCTGGCTGTGGAAAATTTCTTCCCGGGGATTTTATGAAGCAAATCCTGAAACCATCCAAACGGACACAAAAATCCACATATAAATCTCCCCAGTGTTACGCCAAGTAAAATGAAAAAGCCGGTTATGTAGTATGAAAATTTAAACCTGGATGAACCGACGACGGCCTGAAAAGCGCCGATGGGACATGCTCCCGTTGCAGCAGGACAGGAATAGCAGTTCAGTCCCGGGACACAGACGGTTTTAGCGTTACCCTGATATATTTTTCCTTTAAAGAAATTTGGAATATGGATATTGGTAAGCAGCGTGGCGGCAGCCTGTATCCATCCACGTATGTTAGCTGTTTTTTTTGATCGTATCGTTGTTTTTTTATCCAATTCCCACACACTCCAGACATAATTTTATTGCTTTACCAAGCACGGTAGCAGCTTCCCCTCTGATTGCTCCATAGCCAATCATGGCGATGCCTGCGATGAGCAAAACAAATTGCACGATGTTTCTGCATTTCAAGATCTCATAACTCCCTTCCTTTTTGGTATTTGATTGACCGGCTGACGTTTATATTATACAATAGTTGCTGTAAAATCTTTGTTAAGGAAAAGATGAAAATTTTGAGATTATTAATAGTGGAAGATGAGAAAAAACTGTGTGATACAGTCGCCAGACATCTATATGATGCGGGGTATGAGGTAGATACCTGTTATGATGGTGAAGAGGCTCTTGAATATATCCTGACAGAGAATTATGATCTGATCGTTCTTGATCTGAATCTGCCCGGTATGGATGGTATGGATATTTTAAGGGAACTCCGGCAGAAAAATGAGGATACGAAGGTTCTTATATTATCAGCAAGAAGTCAGATAGCCGATAAGGTCGAGGGCCTGGATGCCGGGGCAAATGATTATATGGAAAAGCCTTTTCATTTGCAGGAGCTTGAAGCACGGATCAGAAGTCTTACAAGACGCAGATTTGTACAGAGGGATGTCTGTCTGACTGCCGGAGAGATAAGGTTTGATACGAGAAAGCGTGAGGCGTATGCAAAAGAAGAACATGTGCATTTAACCAGAAAGGAAAATGGGATTCTGGAATATCTGCTTCTTAACCAGGGAAGACCAATTAGCCAGGAAGAGCTGATGGAGCATGTATGGGACGCATCTGTGGACAGCTTCAGCGGAGCCATCAGGGTACATATGTCTTCTCTTAGAAAAAAACTGAAGGCAGTACTTGGATATGATCCAATCGTCAATAAGGTTGGGGAAGGCTATAAGCTGCGAGAGGAATCGGAACAATGAGAAAAATGAGAAAACTGTCGCTCCAGTGGAGGATTACGATTATAACCACATTGTTTATTGCAGTCATCTGCGGGTGTCTTACCATGTTTGTCTACAAGAATGGTGTGCATTATATTGATTTGCTGCAGGATACGGTTGATGCCAAAAGTGATGAGGATCATGGTAAGGAGCCGGATGAGATCTATATTAATATTCCCGATGATAAGTGGAACGATTTTGCAAAAGATTTTTCCATTCAGGTTTACAACAACAAGGCTGATTATAAAAGAAGAAGTCTGATGTTTTCAACGCTTCTGGCACTTCTGGGAGGTGTTGTTACTTATTATATAATCGGTCATGCACTGAAACCGCTCAAAAAGTTTTCAGATAAAATTGAGAAAGTGCAGGTACAAAATCTGGCTGATTCGAGGATCGAAGAAAATGACGTTAAGGAATTGAACCAGCTCAGTGTTTCGTATAATAAGATGCTGGAACGTCTCTCAGAAGCGTTTGAGGCGCAGAGACAATTTACTGCAAACGCAGCACATGAGCTTCGTACACCCTTGTCCCTGATGCAGGTACAGCTCGATTTATATAATTCGACCGGACATCCGGGCAATGATGAATGCGCGGAACAGACAATCACTATGATCACGGAGCAGAATGAAAGACTCAGTAAAATGGTAAAGACTCTTTTAGATATGAGTGAGCTTCAAAGCGTGGTACGTGATGAAAAAATCATGGTTGATGCACTTGTTGAAGAGGTTTTCGCAGATCTGGAACCGCTTGCCATGGAAAAGAATATCAAACTGATCGGAAAATGCAGGCATGTGACGATGATGGGAAGCGATATTCTTATTTACAGACTGGTATATAATCTTGTTGAAAATGCGATAAAATATAACCATGCGGGAGGACAGGTTACCGTAACGGTATATCAGAAAGAAAAACATACCTGTCTTTCCGTAGAGGATACAGGAAGCGGAATTCCGGAGGAGCTCAGGGAGCGGGTATTTGAGCCATTCTTTCGTGTGGATAAATCCAGAAGCCGGGAGCTTGGCGGGGTAGGGCTTGGTCTTGCTTTGGTTCATGAAATCGTGCGGGTACATGATGGCATGATCACGGTTAAGAACAATCCATCAGGAGGAACGGTTTTTGAAGTGAGGTTCTAAGCGTTTTACAGGAACCGAGCTCTGGACACCGGAAAGTGTGGCATTCTGCTCCAAAGCAGACAACACAATGAATGAGTCTGTCACCCTAAGATTTCCCGGTATTCTTCCATGAGATCCTTTGCTGCAGGGCTGCACACCACCGAGCCGCGTTCCAGATCGAACGCCGCAATCCTTGCCTGGCAATAGCCGCTTCGGTAATATCCGTATCCCTTGTAATAACGGAAATGCCGGATTGCCCGGCATACATCGTTAGACAGCTTCCGCTCACTGATGAATACCCCGGTTACGTAGGTGTAGATATGATTCAGGCCGGGGGAGGATTTTCCACGACGGATCAGCCATGGTTCGATATAGGTGGTAAGCTGCTCGCGAAAGCGGAGAAGATCCGTTTTAGATAAGGTTAAGGTACTGCGGATAAAGGCATGTTCGGTACAGTCAAACTGACTGTAATGCGCATAGGTATCATAAATTGTCCCATCCAGATGGTAGGGACAAAACAGTTCGTGGTTTCTGGAATAATATTCTAATAGTCTCTGATGGAGACCTGCAGCATCTAACATTAATCAAACACTCCTAATGAATCGTTTTCATTATGCAAAAAGTCTCTGTTCCGCACAGGAGCCCCAAATGCTTCAGAGGCGGAAAGAGACTTGAGATGTTCAGTTCATAAAGTCATAAGGTCGAACGTTATCTATAATATCATGAAAACGGCAGCTTCGCAAGAAGAATCGTCTGGAAAAGAGTGGTATTTTCTCCGATCCCAGGCGTGTATTCCAGATATGCAGGCTTTTTTTTGTATTCCCGATAAAACAGGGGCGGAAGAGATCCAGATAAATCAGGAATCGGGAAAAAGACGCCGGTCCGGTTCTGATAACAGGTCTTTGCAGTTGCCTTTTTTTTATGGGCAGGATCCACAAAGACGGCGACACTTTTATGGATCGCCTGATCCTCCTCCGGCAGATAATAATAATTCTTGTAATCCGGGAAAAAATAGCGGAGCGTCATATGCTCCAGCGGCAGGCGGAGAATGAGGCGGTTTTTCCGGCAGGAAATCCGGAGTTCGTCTGCGTCGTAAGTAAAGGGAACCGGGAGTGTTATGCTTGGATGCTCAAAGGTCAAAAAAAGCTCCTGCTCCGTGCTTCCGGAAAGCGTGAGATATTCCTGAACCTGTTCGGAACAGAGGCTAAATGGACCGGAAAAAAAGTCTTTATAATGAAATAGGGTAAAAAGCTCTGGAAGTCCCATAATATCTTCGGCATTATGAAGAAGCAGCGCATCATAAAACCGTTTTTCACCGGTTTGAAGATAATCCCAGTAAAACCGGATCAATTCTCCGCCGTTATAGGGATCCTCCCTGCCGGTTCCGAGAAAGGTCTCCAGCGTTTTTTGCTTACAGTCGGAAAGACCGAGAAGCTGTTTCATCGGGCGCAGCTTCCGATATAGATCAAAGCTTTCCGGTTCTCTGGAGGGAAGCGTCAGGCGATGCTTTGATGCACGCTCTTTCAGAAACGGAAGATCGAAGGTCGTACCGTTAAAATGGATCAGCATGGAAAAACGGGAGGCAAACAGGAAAAAATGCAGGAGGACTTCTTTTTCAGCCTCAGTGCTGTCGCTGAACCACTGGCGCAGGTGCCAGCCGCCGTCGCGGAAATAGACGCAGCCGATCAGATAGACCATATCCCGTTTCGCAGAAAGCCCGGTGGTCTCAATATCAAAAAACAGAAGGCGTTCCGGATCCATCAGTCTGTTTAAATCATATGGACAAGTATAGTTATAATCTTTTGTAATCGTAATCATGGATTCATTATAAAACGCTAAAACCGTTCTGTCAAGAAAATAGAACGTATGTTTGAATAGGGTTGATTTTATAGAGAATCTGTATTATACTAAGAAATCATTATCCAGTGTCAACGAAGCTCAGTTTTAGTTTAGAAAGGATCGAGACTATGATTTCATATATCAAAGGCCGTCTTCTTGAACGTTATGAGGACAGTATCATTCTGGAAAACAATGGGATCGGTTATCAGATCCAGGTTCCGGTATCTTTTTTGTCGCATGTGCGGACGGGAGAGGAGCTTCAGGTTTATACATATCTTTATGTCCGCGAGGACGCTCTGAATCTGTACGGTTTTCAGAGCCGGGAGGATCTGGAGGTCTTCCGCCTGCTGATCGGGGTGAGCGGAATCGGTCCAAAAGGGGCGCTTGGAATCCTGTCGGTGATTCAGCCGGATGATCTGCGGTTTGCGGTTCTGGCGGAGGATGCGAAAGCCATCTCGGCCGCGCCGGGAATCGGACTGAAAACAGCAAGAAAGCTGATCCTGGAATTGAAGGATAAATTCAGTCTGGAGGACGCCTTTGAGCTGAAAAGCGCCCATGAGGCAGCGCTTGGTACAGCCGGAAACAGCGAGTACGAGGATAAGAAGTCGGAAACCGTTCAGGCACTGGCTGCGCTGGGCTATCGTGCATCGGAAGCCATGAAGGCGGTCAATCGCGTGCCGGACGGCGAGACACTCAGTGTCGAAGCGCTGTTAAAGGCAGCATTAAAGCAGATGGCTTTGTTATAAGAGCGGGAAGGAACAGCAGATGGAAAAGCGGATTATCAATACCGAATTTACCAGGGAGGATATGGGAATCGAGAATCATCTCCGTCCGCAGACCCTGGATGAATATATCGGACAGGAAAAAGCAAAGGAAATGCTCCGGGTTTATATTGATGCGGCAAGATCACGGGGAGAGGCGCTGGATCATGTGCTGTTTTACGGTCCTCCCGGACTGGGAAAAACAACACTGGCGGGAATCCTTGCCAATGAGATGGGATCGGAGTTAAAGATCACGGCAGGACCGGCCATTGAAAAGCCGGGTGAGATGGCGGCTATCTTAAATAATTTAAACGATGGAGATATTTTATTCGTAGATGAGATCCACAGGCTGAACCGCCAGGTAGAAGAGGTCCTTTATCCGGCTATGGAGGATTATGCTATTGATATTGTGATCGGGAAGGGAGCTTCGGCCAGGTCGATCCGACTGGATCTTCCCCATTTCACCTTAGTCGGTGCAACGACCAGAGCCGGTCTTCTGACGGCACCTCTGCGGGACCGGTTCGGCGTAGTCCATCATCTGGAATTTTATACGGAGGATGAGCTTCTGACCATTATTCTCCGGTCAGCCAGAGTCTTAAATGTGGGAATTGAGGAGGCCGGCGCAAGACAGATTGCCTCCCGCTCCAGAGGAACGCCGAGACTGGCCAACCGTCTGTTAAAACGAGTGAGAGATTTTGCCCAGGTGCGCCATGATGGTGTGATCACCGAAGCAGTCGCTGCAGAAGCACTGGATCTTCTTGATGTGGATAAAATGGGACTGGATGCCACCGATCGGCGGATCCTTTTGACCGTGATCGAAAAGTTTGGCGGCGGACCGGTGGGACTGGAGACCCTGGCCGCGGCCCTTTCCGAGGATGTGGGCACACTGGAAGATGTTTATGAGCCGTATCTGTTAAAGAACGGCTTGCTGAACCGGACGCCAAGAGGACGTATGGCGACGGAGCTGGCTTACCATCATCTCGGCCTGGCGTCCCCGTTCTGATCATCGGAATGTCGGTATTTCTTCACGTTCTACGGCCAGGGCAGACCTGGGCTGCAGATGTATGTGCCGGCTGGCTGATCCGGGGAATCTGCGAAAGATCTCTCTCTTTTCAGTTGTCTTTTAGGAGTTTACCCTTTATAATAAAAAGAAAGATCGGCACAGGCCGAGAACATGAGGAGAAAACGGAATGGATTCCAGGAATTATACAGATGTGATCATTGCCGGAAAAGTCTATACGCTGGGCGGCTATGAAAGTGAAGAATATCTGCAAAGGATCGCCGGATATCTGAACGGAAAGAACAGCGAGCTTCGTAAGATCGATGGCTTTCTGCGCCAGACACCGGATTATCAGAATATTTTAATGCAGCTTAACGTGGCGGACGATTATTTTAAGGCAGCAGAAGAGCTGGCAGAGGTGAAGGAAACCGCAGAGGCACAGGAAAAAGAGCTGTATGCACTGAAGCACCAGCTTGTCACGGTTCAGATGAAGCTGGAAAAGCTCCGCAGTAAAATGGATCAGATTGAAGAAGCCAGTCGAGGGAACCATACGGACGGAACCAATACAGACTGAAACGAAGGATACACGGGAATGGGGCAGCAGGCAGCGCAGCCCCGTTTTCTATGTTTCATGGAAAAATCCGTCCGGTGAAACGAAAAGCGCTCCACCGGAGCCGCACTGTGGCGGAAGGGGAGGAAATGTTTCAGAGAAGCTCAGAATGGTGAGGGAGAACGGAATGGTGGAACACAAAAAAAATATGCGAAAACAGGAGATTGAAGTGCTGGCGCCGGCAGGTTCCTTTGAAAGCCTGAAGGCAGCCGTGAATGCCGGTGCGGATGCCGTCTATATGGGCGGAGCCCGGTTCGGAGCCCGCGCTTATGCAGAAAGCACCGGACAGGATATGCTGCTTCCGTCTCTGGACTATGTCCATCTTCATGGCCGGAAGCTGTATCTGACTGTCAATACTTTGTTAAAGGAAACGGAGATGGAGCGGGAGCTGTATGATTATCTTCTTCCCGCGTATGAGGCGGGAGTGGATGCACTGATCATTCAGGATCTTGGTGTCTGGAATTTTGTACGGAGGGAATTTCCAAAGTTCCGGCTTCATGCCAGCACTCAGATGACCATTACCGGTGTAAACGGAGCGCAGACAGCAAAGCGTCTTGGTGCAGACCGGATTGTGACGGCCAGAGAGCTTTCCATTGCAGAGATTAAAAAGATCCATGACGCGGTCAATGTGGAGATTGAAACCTTTGTTCATGGAGCGCTTTGTTACTGTTATTCCGGACAGTGTCTGTTCAGCAGCATGATTGGCGGCCGAAGCGGAAATCGCGGACGTTGTGCCCAGCCCTGCAGACTGCCCTTTGCGTTACTGGAAAACGGAAAAAAGAAGCATCTGCGGGAAGGCGATTACCTTCTGAATCTGAAGGATCTTTGCGGGCTGGATTCCCTTGGTGAGCTTCTGGATGCCGGAGTCTGTTCCCTGAAGATCGAGGGGCGTATGAAAAGCCCCCGCTATACGGCAGGTGTCACAAGTGTGTACCGCCGTTATGTGGATCAGTATCAGCAGGCAGGGAGCAAGGGGTTAAAGGCTGACCTTTCCGACCGGGAATTCCTTCTGGAGCTGTTTGACCGGGGCGGTTTTTCCGATGGCTATTTCCATACTCATAACGGGAAATCCATGGTGGCGCTTCCGGAAAAACCGACGTTTCGCCAGATTGATGAAGCGCGGATGACGGCCTTGGATAAGGCTTATGTCGAAAAAGAAATCAAAGAAAAAATCAAGGGAACCTTAATCTTTTCCAAAGATTTTCCTGTTAAACTGTCTTTAAGCTGTAACGGTATTCCAATCGAACAGACAGGACCGGTGGTTCTTGCGGCAAAGAACCGGCCTATGACCGAAGCGGATCTGGAAAAGCAGATGAGAAAGCTGGGAGGCACGCCCTTTGATCTGGAAGAACTGCAGGTTATCACCGATGGAACGGGATTTCTTCCGGTGGGGGCTCTGAACGAGCTGCGCCGTGCTGCCGTGGAGAAGCTGACGGAAGCACTGTTAAGCCCGTATCGCAGGAAACAGGAAGAAACAGACCAGAATGAGAATCAATCTCATCGGGAGGCTCTGGCTGAAACGCAGGAGACGGACAGTTTCCAACGTGAAGACCGGCAGAACCGGGAAGCACAGTCTCCCCGTATTCCCCGCCTTTCGGTTCTCTGTGATACGGAGGAACAGGTTCTGGCGGCCCTTTCCTTCCGTTCTGTTTCGAGGATCTATGTATCGCTGGAGCAGATTGGCTGGGATCGGTTCCAGGCGCTTTCAGAAGCCTGCCACAGGGCCGGAAAGGAATATGTTCCGGCGCTTCCAAAGATCTGCCGCAGTGATACAGAAAAACTTCTCATGGAAAACCGTGAAAAATGGCTGACGCCGGAGACAGACGGGCTTCTGGTGCGGGTGATCGATGAAATTCCACTGATCCATGCATCGGAGATCAGCAGAGCGGACTGGTGCTGTATCGCCGATCATTCCCTCTATACCTTCAATCAGGAAGCACGCACGGTTTATCGTGATTTTGGCTTTTCTTCCGATACAGCTCCCATCGAGCTTAATGAGCGGGAATTGAAGGCAAGGGGGCTATCAGGAAGCGAGCTGATCGTGTACGGACGGCTGCCCATGATGGTATCGGCCCAGTGTCTGAAAAAGACCGGCGGGCAGTGCCGGAAGCAGCCGGGCCTTACGATGCTTACGGACCGGAAAAACAAGCATTTTCCGGTAAAAAATTTCTGCCGGTTCTGCTATAATGTGATCTATAACAGTGAACCGCTGTGGCTGGCGGATCAGATGGAATCACTTCTGGAACTCGGTCCGGAGCTTCTGAGACTTCAGCTTACAACGGAAACACGTTCCGAAGCCTGTGCGGTGATCGGAGCGTATGAAACTGCCCTTTACGGGGAACAACCGGAATATCAGCCGTCTGCATGGACGAGAGGCCATTTCAGACGGGGAGTGGAGTAGGTGCACACGTGACAAATCTTATTATCCAGGTGACAAAGTATATTATGCTGGTACTGATCCTTCTGTATACCTTGTCAACCTTTCATTACCTCAGAATGAAAACCCATAAAAAGCGGAACCGGGACTGCGCTCTTCAGCTGTTCTGTATGTTTATGCTGCATCTGACCGGCTATCTGGCGATCATTCTTTATACCGGAGAAACGATCATCCTGACCTTTTATCTGGCACAGGTGGTCTTCTTTATCCTGTATCTGGTCCTGTTTCGGGTCATTTATAAGAAATCCTCAAGACTGCTGGTGAACAACACCTGTATGCTCCTTGCCATCAGCTTCATCATGCTGACAAGACTGGGTGTGGAGCGGGCGGTGCGCCAGTTCATCATTACCGTCGCAGCGGCGGCTCTTGCCATGGCGGTACCGGTGGTGGTTCGGAAAATGCGCTATCTGTGGCGGTTCGGCTGGCTGTATGCGGCCATCGGAGTGGCGGCGCTGGGGGCGATCATGCTGTTCAGCCGGACGCAGTTCGGTGCAAATCTGTCCTTCAACATCGGCGGATTCTTTTCTCTCCAGCCATCGGAGTTTGTAAAGATTTCCTTTGTCTTTTTCGTGGCGTCTATGTTTCAGACCAGTATCAGTTTCAGGCGTGTGGTTGTCACAACGGCGGTGGCGGCGCTTCATGTGCTGATTTTAGTGGCCTCCAAGGATCTCGGCGCGGCATTGATCTTTTTCATTGCCTATCTTCTTATGCTGTTCGTCGCGACCCGGAGCTATCTGTACCTGTTTGGAGGTCTGGCGGCCGGAAGCGCTGCTTCGGTGCTGGCCTATAAGGTCTTTTCTCATGTGCGGACCCGTGTACAGGTATGGCGTGATCCCTGGGCGGATCCCACCGGAGACGGCTGGCAGATCCTCCAGTCCTTATTTGCCATCGGAAGCGGCGGCTGGCTTGGAAGCGGTCTGTATCAGGGTATGCCCGACACGATTCCTGTTGTGCGGTCGGATTTTATCTTTTCTGCCATCTCGGAGGAAATGGGCGGTGTCTTTGCCATTGCACTGATCCTGATCTGTTTAAGCTGTCTTCTTCAGTTTTTATGGATTTCCACCTGGATGGACGGCATGTTTTACAAGATTATTGCATTCGGGCTTGCCGCCGTATACGGTGCCCAGGTGTTTTTAAATATCGGAGGAGTGATCAAGTTTATTCCTTCGACCGGAATTACGCTTCCCTTTGTAAGCTACGGAGGAAGCTCGATTTTAAGTACCTTTATCATGTTTGGAATCATACAGGGACTCTACATCTTAAAACAGGACGAGGTGGATCGCATTGAACAGGAAAGAAAACTGGAGCGGCGCAGACGAGAAGTATACAAAAAAAGATATGGAGCAGGTCCGGCAGGCGCTGGAAACCCAGGAACGGGAAGAAAAAGAAATCCGGAAGGTCGAAAAACGTACTAAAAAGGTAAACCGGGAAATCCGGATCGCCAGTGTATGCTTTACGCTGATGTTTCTGGCGGTGATCGGGTATTTTTCGTATTTCATGATCGTGAAAAGCGGCAGTACCGTCAACAGCGCGTATAATGCAAGACTGGACACCTTTTCGGAAAAAGTAGTCCGCGGGGAAATTCGGGGAAGCGGCGGGGAAGTCCTTGCCCGGACGACGGAGGATTCTGAGGGAAACGAGATTCGGGAATATCCGTATGCCAATCTGTTTGCTCATATTGTGGGATATTCCGATGCAGGACAGACCGGCCTGGAGGCGTCGGCCAGCCAGTACCTTCTGACGACCCATTTAAATCTGATGGACCAGGTAAGCAACGAGACCCAGGATATCAAAAATCCGGCAGACAATGTGGTAACAACGCTGGATCCGTATCTCCAGCAGCTTGCTTATGATGCGCTGGGAGAATACAACGGTGCCTGTGTGATTCTGGAGCCGGGGACCGGAAAGATCCTCGCCATGGTCTCCAAGCCCGACTATGATCCCAACACCGTTGCGGAAAACTGGGCGGCGCTGACCTCCGAGGAAAACACCGATGCCAATCTGTTAAACCGGGCAACTCAGGGCCTTTATCCGCCGGGATCAACGTTTAAGCTTCTGACAGCGCTGGATTATATCCGGGAGAATCCCGCAACCTGGCAGGATTACCGATATGAATGTACCGGTTCCATGACATATGGTGACGCAGTTATGAACTGCTTTGACGGTCATGTACACGGAATGCTGGATCTGCGCCTTTCTCTGGCGAACTCCTGTAATACCTCCTTTGCAACCATCGGGGAACAGATCAATCCGGACAGTCTGCACAGCCTCTGTGAAAGCTTTCTGTTCAACAAAGGACTTCCGCTTCAGGATAATTTAGGATATAAGCAAAGCTCCTTTGTCCTGGATGGAAATTCCGGCCTTGCAGAGCGGGTACAGACAGCCATCGGGCAGGGAAAAACTATGATTTCGCCGATTCACAATGCCCTGATCGCGGCAACCATTGCCAACGGCGGAACCATGATGTCGCCTTATGCCATCGACCGGGTAGAAAGCCCGGACGGAAAGATTGTAAGACAGTTTACGCCGACAGCAGCCGGAAAACTTATGTCTGCGGAGGAAGCGGAAACTCTGACCAACTTTATGGTGGCGGTTGTCAATGAGGGAACCAGTCCGTCTCTTCAGTCCGATTCCTATCAGGTGGCCGGAAAGACCGGATCGGCAGAGTTTAATTCAAATAAGGAAGACAGCCATGCATGGTTTATCGGATTTGCCCCGGCAGAGAATCCGGAGATCGTTGTAAGCATTGTGTATGAAAACGGTGGCATTGGCGGTTCGGTGGCGACGAAAGGTGCAAAAAAGATTTTTGAGGGCTATTTTAATCGTTAGAGCGCACAGCAGAAGGACAGACCGGGAGGAATGGGAATGATTGAGGCAGTGAGCTGCGGAGGCGTGGTGATCTTCCGGGGGAAGATACTGGTTTTGTATAAAAATTATAAAAACAAGTATGAAGGCTGGGTCCTTCCGAAGGGCACCGTAGAGGCGGGAGAGTCTTACGAGGAGACGGCGCTTCGGGAGGTGCGGGAGGAAACCGGCGTTCAGGCCTCCATTGCCCGGTATGTGGGAAAGAGTCAGTATTCCTTTCATATTCCCCAGGATACCGTGGAAAAGGATGTCCACTGGTATCTTATGGCGGCGGACAGCTATTACAGCAAGCCTCAGCGGGAGGAATATTTTCTTGATTCTGGGTATTATAAGTATTACGAAGTGTATCATCTCCTGAAGTTCCAGAACGAAAGGCAGATCCTGGAGCAGGCCTATCAGGAATACCAGGAGTTAAAAAAACAGGGGCTCTGGCCGCTTCACTAGACTCTGGTCACCGACAGAGATTCCGCAGGAGGCAGACAAATGGAAAAAGGATTACAGAAGGAATATGAGGCATTTCTGGAGGAATGGAATGCACTCCAGACCACCCTTGTCTTATTTGACTGGGACAACGAAACAGCTGCGCCGGAAAACGGGGCAGTACGGACCGCTGCCGTGGTAGGACGGATTTCGGCCTCCTATCAGACGCTTTTAACCTCGGAAAAAACCGGGGCGCTTCTGGAAAAAGCAAAGCAGAGCAAGGGACTTTCGGATACCGAAACGAGGATTTTTCGTATCATTGAAAAGGAACGGAAGCGGCTGGCGGCAATCCCGGAGGACGAGTACCGGAAGTTTTCCGAGCTGCTCTCCGTATCCACCGGAAAATGGACACAGGCAAAAAAGAAGAATGATTTTTCCGTATTTGCCCCCGTTTTAACCGAAATCCTGGAGACAAAAAAGAAATTTGCCGCCCTCCAGGCAGAGCCGGGTCAGAGTCCTTATGATGCACTGCTGGTTCAGTTTGAGGAGGACTTCCCGACCAGAAAGCTGGACCGCTTTTTCGAAGCCTTAAAGCTGTCGATGATTCCGCTGGTAAAGAAGATCCGCGAAACCGGTATCCAGCCGCCCTATGACTTTTTATTCCGCTCCTATGAGATCGAGAAGCAGCGGCAGTTCAACCGGTATCTGGCAGCTTACCTGGGCTTTGATTTCAGCCGTGGCGTCCTTGCCGAGAGTGAACATCCCTTCACGACCAGTCTCCATAAGGACGATGTGCGGATCACGACCCATTATTATGAGAACAATCTGGAAAGTGCCATCTTCTCCACTATTCATGAAACCGGACATGCACTGTTTGAATTCGGAAACGGTGACGAGGTGACGCAGACTCCTGCGGCAGGCGGAACCTGCGGGGTTCATGAATCCCAGTCCCGGTTATACGAAAACATGCTGGGACGGAGCGAAGCGTTCTGGACTCCGCTGTATGAAAAATTAACGGAACTGTTTCCGGAGCAGCTTTCCGGCATTCCTCTTCCGGCCTTTATCTGTGCCATTAACCGTTCCGTTCCAGGTCCTGTCCGGACAGAGGCTGATGAATTAACCTATTGTCTTCATATCGTGATCCGGTACGAGCTGGAAAAGGAGCTGTTTGACGGAAGTCTGGACGTATATGAGCTGGAAACCGCCTGGGCTGATAAGTATGAGCAGTATCTCGGAATCCGTCCGAAGACAGCCGCGGAGGGCGTTTTACAGGATATTCACTGGGCCATGGGCGAGTTTGGATATTTTCCGTCCTATGCCCTCGGAAATGCCATGGCAGCGCAGCTTTATCATAAGATGAATACAGAGTTCGATATTGAAAAAACACTTCGGGACGGAAAGCCCGGCATGATCGCGTCCTGGCTGAGAGAACGGATCCACAAATACGGGGCATCCCGCTCGATGGAAGAGCTGTTAAAAGAGATTACAGGAGAACCCTTAAACCCGGTGTACTATACGGATTATCTGAAACGAAAATACGGAGGCCTTTATGAAGATTACGTACATTCATCATAGCTCCTTTGCTGTGGAGCTTCCTCATGCAGTATTTCTTTTTGATTATTTTAAAGGAACGATCCCGGATTTTCCAAAAGAAAAGCCGCTCTATGTATTTGCCAGCCATAAGCACCAGGATCACTTTGATCTAAAGATTTTCTCGCTGGCAGAGAAGTATCCGAGGATTCATTATATCCTTTCCCGGGATATTCATCTGAGCCCGGCCTATCTGGAGCGCCACGGAATTCCGAAGGAGCGCCTGTCTCTGGTGACTTTTATCGGAAAAGAGCAGACCAGAAAGTTTCGAAATGCGGAGCCGGTTTCGCCGGACGAAGCGGATCAGAAACCGCTGGTGCAGATTGAATCGGAATCACCGGTTTTAACCGTTGAGACGCTGACCTCCACCGATGCGGGTGTGGCGTTTCTGGTGACCTGTGAGGGTGTCCGCCTGTATCATGCCGGGGATCTGAACTGGTGGACCTGGATCGGAGAAATGAGCGAAGAGTATGAGGATATGAAAAACCGGTTTTTCAGGGAGATGGAGAAGCTTCGTGGGCGGATCTTTGACGTGGCCTTTGTGCCGCTGGATCCCAGACAGGAGGAGCGGTATTACTGGGGCTTTGATGCTTTTATGCGGACGGTCGATGTAAAAGCCGTATTTCCCATGCACTTCTGGGGAGATCCTTCGGTGATCGACAAGCTTCTGGCCGATCCGCTCTCCGAGCCGTACCGTGACCGGATACAGAGGGTCGGAAGAGAGGGAGAGGAATTTCTGTTTGCCGACAAATAAACGGTTATGCAGCGGACATGCACGGGCCAGGCTGGTTAAAATCCGATAAAATTTTGATTGATAAGAGATAACGTTTGTATTAACTTAAAATCTGCCGGAAATCACAGAATCGTGGTTCCGGCAGATTTATCAGTTACAGGTTTTAAGTGGATCATATGCAATCCGGCAATGTTACAGATTCAACTCCAGCTGCCTGAACTGCTCGCTTCTTGCTGCGTTGTAGCGGGAGATCAGCTTCTGGATCTTTGCAGAAGGATCAATGATGTTGTTGATGGACTGATCGTGGTTGATGGTATTGATGATGGCGGCCGTGAACTTGGTCATGTCTGCCTCAATGTACCAGGGCTTTGTTTTCAACTCATCGGGACGGTAGTTCAGGTTTGTGGTCACTACATAGTCGAAGTAGCCCTTCTGGTGGAATTCATCGAATTTCTCAAAGCCATCGGTAAAGAGTCCGAAGGTACAGCAGATAATGACCTTATCGGCATGACGGTCCTTTAATTCTCTGGCGGTATCCAGCATACTTTCGCCGGAGGAAATCATATCGTCCACGATGATGATCGTTTTTCCGGTCACATCATCCCCCAGAAATTCATGAGCCACAATGGGATTTCTTCCGTTGATTACTCTGGTATAGTCACGGCGTTTGTAGAACATACCCATGTTAACATTCAGGTTGTTGGCAAAGTATACAGCACGGCCCATGGCGCCCTCATCAGGGCTGATGACCATCAGATGATCCTTGTCGATCTGGATATCGTTATCACGCTCGAATACTGCCTTTACAAACTGGTAGGTGGGCATGAAGTTATCAAAACCATGAAGCGGGATCGCGTTCTGCACACGGGGATCGTGGGCATCAAAGGTAATGATATTTTCCACTCCCATGTTCGAAAGCTCCTCCAGTGCATAAGCAGAATCCAGAGATTCCCGCTTGGTACGCTTGTGCTGGCGGCTTTCATAAAGGAACGGCATGATCACATTGACACGGTGGGCATTGGCGATGGTCGCGCCGATGATGCGCTTCAGATCCTGATAATGGTCATCGGGCGACATATGATTCTGATGACCGCACACCGTATAGGTTAAGCTGTAATTGACCACGTCCACCATGATAAAGAGGTCGGTTCCGCGGACAGATTCATGAACCACGCCTTTTCCCTCTCCGGTTCCGAACCGGGGGCAGGATGCTGACAGCAGATAGGATTCGCAGTCGTAACCGCGGTACTCTAGGCTTGCCTGACGACGGAGCAGCTCTTCCGTATCATTTTTCCGGAAGGTAACGATGTGCCTGTCCACTTCCTCCGCAAAGGAACGGCAGCTCTCCAGCGCACAGAGCTTTAACGGCGCTACGGGAATTGTATTTTTAAAGGTAAAATCGTTGGACATTACGAGCCTCCAGTTGAAAATTTTTTCGGACAGGGTCTGAAACGGACGCAGATCACCTGCACACATTACCATTATTTATAACATTTTCAGACGGTTTGCGCAAGTATAAAAACACACACAAGCTTTACAAAAAAAGCAAATATTGGTATGATAGGAACGATGTAACGAAGTATAAGCGGAGAAATTTTATGAAAAAAACAGGACATGTCATTACCTGTGTTCCGGAGGGCTCCCTGGCTGAGGAGCTGGAGCTTATCCCCGGAGATACGCTTCTGGAGATCAACGGTCACAGGCTGGAGGATATTTTTGATTATCAGTATTATATGGAAGATACCTATGTGGAGCTGCTTGTCCGGAAGGAAGACGGGGAGGAGTGGCTTCTGGAGGTGGACAAGGATGAGGACGAGGATCTCGGCGTGACCTTTGAAAACGGGCTCATGGATGAGTATCGGTCCTGCCGGAATAAATGTATGTTCTGTTTCATTGATCAGATGCCGCCCGGAATGCGGGAAACGCTGTACTTTAAGGATGATGACAGCCGCCTGTCGTTTCTGCAGGGCAATTATATCACGTTGACGAATATGAGCGAGCGGGATATTGACCGGATCATCGCCTATCACCTGGCCCCCATCAATATTTCTGTTCATACCATGAATCCGGAGCTCCGCTGTAAAATGCTCCATAACCGGTTTGCCGGTGATGCGTTGAAAAAGCTGTTCCGCCTCCGCGATGCCGGTGTTGAGATGAATGGCCAGATCGTGTTATGCCGCGGGATCAACGACCGGGAGGAGCTGGAGTATACCATCAGGGAGCTGGAGCAGTTTCTGCCTTATATGCAGAGCGTTTCGGTGGTGCCTGTGGGACTCACGAAATTCCGGGACGGCCTGTATCCCCTGAAGCCGCTGACAAAGGAAGACATGGAGGATACCATTGACCGGATCGAGCGCTGGCAGCGCCATTTTTATGAGACCTTCGGAACCCACTTTATCCATGCCAGTGACGAATTTTATCTCATGACCGGGCGGGAACTTCCGGAAGAAGCACGTTATGACGGATATCTCCAGCTGGAAAACGGCGTTGGCATGATGCGGCTTCTGGAGCTGGAGGTGCAGGAAGCACTTTCAGACAGAACGATGCTCCGTTCATGGGCGGAAAACGAAAAAAACCGGATCGTTTCCATTGCCACCGGAAAGCTGGCAGCGCCCGTTATCAAAGCGCTGGCTTCTCAGGTTATGAAGGCCTGTCCGGGGCTTACGGTGCAGGTGTTTCCCATTGAAAACCAGTATTTCGGACCTCTGATCACCGTATCGGGACTGATCACCGGAACGGATCTGATCCATGCTCTGTCCGGAAAAGAGCTGGGAGAAGCCCTGCTTCTTCCGGAAAATATGCTAAGAAGCGGTGAGACCGTATTCCTGGATGATATAACCCTGGAGGAGGTACAGGCTGCTTTACAGACCAAAATCTATATGGTAACATCAAGCGGACAGGCGTTCGTGTCTGCGCTCATGGGCATGGACAGCCCCGATGTGGCAGAACGCTTCCGCCCTTATGAAATAAAGGAGAATCTTAATGAGTAAACCGATCGTGGCCATTGTGGGCCGCCCCAACGTAGGAAAATCAACGTTATTTAATGTACTGGCGGGAGACCGGATCTCCATTGTCAAGGACACCCCCGGTGTCACCAGAGACCGGATCTATGCAGACTGTACCTGGCTGGATAAAAAATTCACCCTGATCGATACCGGAGGAATCGAACCGGACGCAAAGGATATTATTCTTTCCCAGATGCGGGAGCAGGCAGAAATTGCGATCCAGACTGCCGATGTGATCATTTTCATCACCGATGTCCGCCA
The DNA here is from genome assembly GCF_052118925.1 of Candidatus Paralachnospira sp. LCP21S3_A2. Lineage (NCBI taxonomy): Bacteria > Bacillati > Bacillota > Clostridia > Candidatus Paralachnospira > Candidatus Paralachnospira sp. LCP21S3_A2. Next base: position 162,049 of record NZ_JBQKGG010000001.1, on the reverse strand, counting down.
GGGACTGGTGGATTCCGATTCCAAGGTGGCAGATATGCTCCGACGCTCCGGAAAGCCGGTGATCTTAACTGTTAACAAGGTGGACAGCTTCGCCAAATATATGCCGGATGTCTATGAATTTTATAATCTCGGAATCGGTGATCCCGTTCCTGTTTCTGCGGCCTCCAGACTGGGGATCGGCGATCTTTTGGATGAGGTGGTCAAGCATTTCCCCGAAGGAAGCGGAGAGGACGAGGAGGATGACCGTCCCCGGATCGCCATTGTCGGAAAACCCAATGTCGGAAAATCGTCCATCATCAACCGGCTTCTCGGCGAGAACCGCGTCATTGTTTCCAACATTGCCGGAACGACAAGAGATGCGATTGATACAACCATAAAACGAAACGGCAGAGAATACGTGTTTATCGATACCGCAGGGCTGCGCCGGAAAAACAAGATCAAGGAGGAGCTGGAGCGGTTCAGCATTATCCGTACGGTCACCGCCGTGGAGCGTGCCGATGTGGTGGTTCTTGTCATCGACGCTACCGAGGGAGTGACCGAGCAGGATGCCAAGATCGCCGGAATCGCCCATGAGCGGGGCAAGGGCATCATCATCGCGGTCAACAAGTGGGATGCCATTGAGAAGAATACCAATACGGTCAACAAGTTTTCTTCCAAGATCCGCGAGATCCTGTCGTTCATGCCTTATGCCGATATTCTTTATATCTCTGCCCTTTCGGGACAGCGGCTTCCGAAGCTCTTCGACCACATCGATGCGGTCATCGAGAATCAGAACATGCGGATTGCCACCGGCGTGCTCAACGAGATCCTGATGGAAGCAGTTGCCATGCAGCAGCCGCCGTCGGATAAAGGACACCGGTTAAAGATCTTTTACATGACCCAGGTGGCCGTAAAGCCGCCGACCTTCGTGCTGTTTGTCAATGACAAGGAGCTGATGCACTTTTCCTACACCAGATATCTGGAAAATAAGATCCGCGAAGCGTTCGGCTTCAAGGGAACTTCCTTAAAGTTCATTACACGGGAGAGAAAGGATAAAGAATAATATGGAACGTTTGATTTGTCTGGCAGCCGGCTATGTGTTCGGCCTGTTCCAGACCGGTTATCTTTACGGAAAGATCGTACACAAGGATATCCGCCAGTACGGGAGCGGAAATTCCGGAACCACCAATGCCCTTCGGGTGCTTGGAAAGAAAGCAGGAGTCATCGTGTTTATCGGCGATTTTCTGAAGGCCATTATCCTCTGCCTGCTGATCAAGGGTATTTACGGACACCGAAATCCGGATATGGCTCCTCTTTTGATGTTATATGGAGGCTTTGGTGTGGTCCTTGGTCACAACTTTCCCTTTTATCTGAAGTTTAAAGGCGGAAAGGGTATTGCAGCCACCTCCGGCGTGATCATCACCATGGACTGGCGGATCACCCTGGTCTGCCTGGCGGCCTTTATTATCAGTGTGGGCTTAACCAGGATCGTGTCCATCGGATCGCTTTTAGTTGTTACGATCTTTCTTGGTATGTGGATCGGACTGGGAGCTGCCGGACTGCTGCCTCTTCACGGGGCATTCCTGACGGAATCCTATTTTGTCGTGATCGCCTTCGCGGCGCTGGCATACTGGCGCCACCGGGCCAATATCAGGCGGCTGTTAAACGGAACAGAGAACAAGTTCGGATCAAAGAAATCATAAAAGAGGAGACAGCATGACAAAGGTAACAGTGATCGGAGCGGGCACCTGGGGCATGGCGCTGGCGCTCCTGTTGGATAAAAAGGGGCAGCAGGTAACGGTCTGGTCGGCGCTTTCGGAGGACCGGAAGGCACTGCAGGAAACCAGGCTTCATAAAAATCTTCCCGGCATCATAATTCCGGATTCCATTGAAATCACCGGAGATCTGGATTGTATCCGCGGTGCGGAGCTCGTTGTTCTGGCAGTTCCGTCGGTCTACACAAGAGAGACCGCCCGGAAGATGAAGCCCTATGTGGCAGAAAATCAGATCATCGTTAACGTGGCAAAGGGCATTGAGGAAAGCACCTTAATGACCCTGAGCGAGCAGATCGAGGAGGAAATCCCCCAGGCAGATGTGGCTGTTCTTTCCGGACCCAGCCATGCGGAGGAGGTAAGCCGCGGACTTCCGACAACCTGTGTGGCCGGTGCCAGAACACAGAAGACCGCAGAGTTTATCCAGACCGTGTTCATGTGCCCGGTATTCCGTGTCTATACCAGCCCGGATATCATGGGGATCGAGCTGGGCGGCTCCTTAAAGAATGTCATTGCCCTCGCGGCCGGTGTGGCAGACGGCCTCGGTTACGGCGACAATACCAAGGCAGCGCTGATTACCAGAGGCATGGCAGAGATGACAAGACTGGCATTAAAAATGGGGGCCCACATGGAAACCATGTATGGCCTGAGCGGTGTGGGGGATCTCATTGTAACCTGTGCCAGCATGCACAGCCGGAACCGCCGCGCCGGAATCCTCATGGGACAGGGCAAGACCATGGAAGAGGCTATGCGGGAGGTCAACATGGTTGTAGAGGGCGTTTACAGTGCCAAGGCTGCCGCAAAGCTTGCCGATAAATATGAAGTATCCATGCCAATCACAAAAGAAATCAATAAGATTCTATTTGAACAGAAGAAGGCATCGGACGCAGTTGCCGATCTGATGCTTAGGGATAAGGGAATCGAACATCCCAGTATTCCATGGAAAAACTGACAGGAGGAGACAATCATGTATAACGTAAAAGCTATCACGGAAGATCTTTACTGGGTCGGCGGAAGTGACCGCCGGCTGGCGCTGTTTGAGAATGTGTATCCGATTCCCCGCGGCGTTTCCTTTAATGCCTATGTCCTTATGGATGAAAAGACAGTGCTTCTCGATACGGTAGACGCATCCATCAGCGGACTGTTTTTCGAGAATCTGGAGCATGTCCTGGGCGGACGTCCTCTGGATTACCTGGTAATCAACCATATGGAACCGGATCACTGCGCATCGATTGGTGATGTGGTGCTCCGCTATCCCGATGTGAAGCTGATATGCAATGCCAAGACTGTTACCATGTTAAAGCAGTTCTTCACCTTTGACGTGGATTCCAGAACTGTTCTGGTGAAGGAAATGGATACCCTGAACACCGGAAACCATACGCTTGTCTTTGTTATGGCGCCCATGGTGCACTGGCCGGAGGCCATGGTAACCTTCGACACCACCGATGGAACGCTGTTCTCTGCGGATGCCTTCGGAACCTTCGGTGCACTGAACGGAAATCTCTATGCCGATGAAGTGAATTTCGAGGCGGAATGGCTCCCCGATGCCAGACGGTACTTAACCAACATCGTTGGCAAATACGGTCCTCAGGTACAGGCTGTGTTAAAGAAGGCTGCCGGACTGGATATTAAGAGGATCTGTCCGCTCCACGGTCCCGTATGGAGAGAAAATCTGGGCTGGTTTATCGGAAAATATGACACCTGGAGCAAGTATGAGCCGGAAGAGCAGGCCGTTCTGATCGCCTATGGAACCATCTACGGCAATACCCAGAATGCGGCAGAGGTTCTGGCCGGAAAGCTGGCGGATCTCGGTGTGAAAAATATTGCCATGTACGATGTGTCCGTGACCGATCCTTCCTATGTTCTGGCGGAAGCCTTCCGCTGCAGTCATCTGGTGTTTGCGGCTTCGACCTACAATGGCGGTGTATTTACTCCCATGGAGACCCTGCTTTCTGAGCTGAAGGCTCATAATCTTCAGAACCGTACTGTTGCGGTCATCGAAAACGGTACCTGGGCAGCTACAGCCGGCAAGCAGATGAGGGAGGTCTTTGCTTCCATGAAGAATATGACCATTCTGGAAGAGGGACTGACGGTGAAATCCTCCCTGAAGGAAACCCAGCTTGTACAGGTGGAGTCACTGGCAAAGGCCATCAAAGCATCTATGGATTAACATCAAAGACCCTTCCGTCTCATTGGAATCTCAGGCGGGAGGGTCTTTTTGAGGAGTAAGAGTATGATCGATTTTCTATTATTTGACCTGGATGGAACACTGACAAATCCAAAGGAGGGAATTACCCGCTGCGTCCGTTACGGCATGGAGGCACTCGGTTATCCAGCTCCTCCGCTGGATGAGCTGACGCCGTTTATCGGGCCGCCGCTCCTTGATATGTATATGGAAACCTGCGGCTTTACAAAGGAGCAGGGGCTGTTAGCCGTCGCCAAATACCGGGAGCGGTTCGGAACCGTCGGCATGTTTGAAAATGAGGTTTATGAAGGAATCCCCGAGCTGTTAACGGAATTAAAAGCTGCCGGAAAGCATCTCGGCGTTGCCACCTCAAAGCCCAGTGTTTTCGCCGTTCCAATCCTGGAGCATTTTCACCTGGATGGCTATTTTGAACGCATCATCGGAAGTGAACTGGACGGAACCCGTGTGAAAAAGGGCGAGGTCATCACAGAAGCGCTCCGGCAGTTTGGAGAAGAAGAGACAAACGGCAGGGTTATCATGGTGGGAGACCGGAAGCATGATATTTCAGGCGCAAAGGAAAATCATATTCCGTCTATCGGTGTCTGCTACGGCTTTGGCGGAAGAGAAGAACTGAAAGAGGCCGGCGCCGATAATATCGCAGAAACCGTGGAAGAATTAAAAACGCTTCTGCTGTCATTATGAGTACGATGTGCAGGCTTTGGGACGATAAGCCATATCATTCCCTGGACTGGGAGGTTCAGCGGACATTTGGAAAAAAATTATACCGGCTTTCGGTGGATGGCGGAATGAACTGTCCCAACCGTGACGGAACCGTGGGAACCGGCGGCTGCATGTTCTGCAGTGCAGGAGGTTCCGGAGATTTTGCCGAGGACCGGAGATTTTCCGTTTCCGAACAGCTGTCTCTCGCAAAGAACCGGATCAGCCGGAAGCTTCCCAAAACAAAGCCCTACGGATTCATCGCCTATTTTCAGGCGTTTACGAACACCTATGCGCCGGTGGAATATCTGGAGAAGATCTTTACCGAAGCCATAGATACAGACGGGATCGAGGCACTTTCCATTGCAACCCGTCCGGACTGTCTGCCGCCGGAGGTTCTGGAACTGTTAGAACGGCTTAATCAGAAAAAGCCGGTCTGGATCGAGCTTGGCTTACAGACCGCTGACGACCGGACCGCCGATTTTTTCGGCCGCGGCTATCATACTTCCTGCTTTACGGAAGCGCGGGCCGCGCTGAGGCATCGGAACATCCCGGTCATTGCCCATGTGATCCTGGGCCTTCCCGGTGAAGGACAGGAAGAGGTGTTAAACACGATCCGTTACCTGAATGAGCAGAAAATCGACGGGGTCAAGCTCCAGCTTCTCCATATTTTAAAAGGAACCCGCCTGGCGAAGCTATACGAGGCGGACGGTGTCCACGCTCTGACCTTCCCGGAATATGAGGATCTTTTGTTTTCCGCGCTGGCGGCTCTCCGTCCGGAGACAGTCGTCCACCGGATCACCGGCGACGGACCAAAGCGGCTTCTGATCGCACCGTTATGGAGCACCGATAAAAAGAGGGTGTTAAATACTCTGCTGCATGATATGAAAGAGCAGGGCATTTATCAGGGGCAGTGGTTTCTGTCGGGGAAAGGTTAGTCCTTTTATATAAAATCCTATGGAACCTACAGATCCGGTCTGTTATAATAAGTAACAAACATTCCATTTTATCGGATTTTTGAAATAAGTACGATCGGAGGTTTATCTGGCATAGAATGGATTCAGCCAGGAAAAGGGAGGAAGGATTATGACGACAAGAGAACAATTTGCAGAGAAACGAGGAGAATCCGTAAAGAAAGCCCTGGAAGCCAGGGGATTTGAGGCATATTACTGTGCCACAGGAGCGGAGGCGAAGGAGCTGGCATTAAGTCTCATTGAAGAGGGAAGCTCAGTGTCCTGGGGCGGTTCTGTGACCATCCGGGAAATTGGTCTGACCGAGGCGGTCAATAACGGAAACTACCGTGCCATCGACCGGGACAAGGCGGCCTGTCCGGAAGAAAAAGATAAGCTTCATCATGAAGGGCTTCTGGCTGATTATTATCTTACCAGCACCAACGGCATCAGCGAGGACGGAGAGCTGATCAATGTGGACGGAACGGGGAACCGGGTAGCCGCCATGGTATTCGGCCCGAAGCATGTGATCGTTGTCGCCGGGATCAATAAGATTTCCAGGACAGCAGAGGATGCGCTTACCCGCGTAAGAACGGTCGCTGCCCCGTTAAATCATTTCCGTGTTCCCGGAAAAACACCTTGTACGGAAACCGGCGTGTGCGCCGACTGCAAGTCCCCCGCCTGCATCTGCAATCAGATCCTGATCACCAGAAACTGCCGTCCCGCGGGCCGGGTAAAGGTTATTTTAGTGGGGGAGGAGCTGGGCTTCTGATCCGGGGAATGATTAAGAGTTAAGCGTCTGCTTCTTTTTTTGCATCCGGTTCTTCACATTTTCCGCCGAAGAGGAGGGTAAGAACAAAGGCACTCGCCAGGGCGATGGCACCGGCGATCAGTGCCTTTACCAGATTTCCAGGCTCGCCGGAGAACATCAGGCAGGAGGGAATGGCCGGAAACGCATAGATGTAGGCGTGGATCGTGACAATGCCCTGGAACAGTCCGGCGATGGCACAGGCAAGCATGGTCGTGATCAGTGGCCGTTTATATTTTAAGGCTACACCGAAAATGGACGGTTCGGAAACGCCGGTCAGCAGGATTGTGATTCCGCAGCTCAGCGCTGTTTTCTTCGCGGAAGCAGATCTCGTTTTCAGGAACACGGCAAAATCGGTTCCGGCCATGGCCAGTGATAAGATAAAAAACCCGACCAGAATTCCGTTATCCACACCGACAGCGCCTAGCTGGCTGATGCAGGTCGCAATAAAGACCCAGTGGGTTCCGGTAATGACCTGAAGCGGTGTGGTTGCTGCAAAAACAGCCCATGCGGCAGCAGGTGCATGAATCTGAAGCCAGTCGATGATACCGACCAGAAGATTTCCGATCAGAGTTCCGAGCGGTCCGATTGCAAGAAATCCGACCAGGGAGGAAATCAGAAGGATTACCAGCGGCGCCAGAACATCATCTACCGCTTTCGGAAGAAGCTTATGTACTCCCTTTTCAATCCAGATCATGGCGGCAACCAGAAGGATCACAGGGATCGTACTGTATGCGTAGGTTGCTTTTACAAACGGCAGACCGGCGAAGGTCAGCTTTTCCGCAGAAGAAGCCAGCTCCACATAAGTCGGACTCAGCATGGCACCGACGGCTGACATGGCGATCACCGGATTCACATGAAACTGAACGGCAGATGTATAGGCAAGGATCATTGGGAGAAAATAAAGAGGCGCGTCACCAATGAGGGAAAGTACCTGCTCGGTTGTGGTGCCTTCGGCCAGAAGACCGGTCATGGTAAGGATCAATACGATCAGCTTTACCAGCCCCCCGGCGATCAGAACCGGAATGATCGGCCCCATGCAGCCGGTGACATGATCGATCAGACGGGAAAACAGACCTGGTTTTTTTGTTGTTTCATTCATGAATCGTACCCCCTGGAATTAAAGTCAAAACAAAGAATGTGGGTTGGCACATCACCGGAAGATACCGGCAGCAGACAATCTGTTTCGGCTGCCCGGATATCATCACAAAAAGTATAGCATGACTGTTTCCGGTTTTCAAGATTGTACTTTGCCGGAGCCGGCAGAAAGGAATCAGAGTTTGATGAATCATACGTTGTGCAGGGTTTCTGTGATCCAGATGAATACGGGAGCACCAAAGGAGGAGCATCTTTCCATGGCGGAACAGAAAATCCGTGAGGCAGGCAGCCGGGGAGCAGATTTTGTGGTTTTGCCGGAAATGTTCCAGAGCCCCTATGAAACGAGCCAGTTTCCCGTGTATGCCGAGACCGCAGATGGAGAAAGTGCAAATCGGCTTTCCAGAGCGGCAAAAGAAGCGCAGGTTTATCTGATCGGCGGCAGCATACCGGAGTGCGAAGGAGACCGGATCTATAATACCTCTCTGGTTTTCGGACGGGACGGAAGTCTTCTGGCAAAGCACCGGAAAGTGCATCTGTTTGATATTGATGTGAAGGGCGGCCAGTATTTTAAAGAATCTGAAACGCTAAGCCCCGGAAACGAGGCTACGGTTTTTCAGACGGAATTCGGCCCTGTTGGGGTCTGCATCTGTTACGATATCCGGTTTCCGGAGCTGTTCCGGCTGATGGCCGACCGTGGTGCGAACCTGGTATTCTGTCCGGCAGCGTTTAACCGTACCACCGGGCCGAAGCACTGGGAGCTGCTGTTTCGCAGCCGCGCGCTGGACAATCAGCTGTTTCTGGTGGGAGCCGCTCCTGCAGCCGATGAAACCGCCTCCTATATTTCTTATGGACATTCCATTGTCGTCTCTCCCTGGGGCGAGGTTCTGGCCCAGGCAGGAGAAGAACCCTGTGTATTGGAGAAAACGCTGGATCTGTCTCAGATCAAGGAGGTCCGGGAACAGATTCCGGTATTAAAGCATCTGAGAAGGGATCTGTATTAAAAATATTGCAAGAGAAACAGCCATGCAGGGTTTCTCTGCATGGCTGTTCCCCGGGAAAGACGGCCTACTTTCCGGCCATCTGTCTTTCCTGTTCCTCAATCATTTTCTTGACCATATAGCCGCCTACGGAGCCATTCTGGTAAGAAGTGAGGTCGCCGTTGTAACCGCTCTTTAACGGAACGCCGATTTCATTGGCAACCTCCATCTTAAAACGGTCCATCGCGTCTTTTGCCTCAGGGACATTGACCTGATTGCTGTTTCCTGTGTTTTTTCCAGACATGTGAAGCACCTCCTTTTCGGTTGTTATCTGGTACACCCTTATTATGTGCCTGAGAAGGAATAATACACTGGGAAGATCTGCGTCTTCTGTCAGAATCTTCTAACGGAAAATGCCACTTGATTGAAGAGGAAAATCATATTATAATAACGTAGTGACAGACGCAGAACCTCAGATCATTCGCACAGATATGCATGGATCTGCAAAGAGGAGTCTTTTCGTCTGTTTAAAATCAAATAAAACGAGGAATCAACATGAGAGTAATTGCAGGGAAAGCCAGGCGGCTTCCTTTAAAAACACTGGACAGTCTCGACACCAGGCCGACGACTGACCGGATCAAAGAAACGCTGTTTAATATGCTTCAGACAGAGATTACCGGCTGTCGGTTTCTGGATCTGTTTTCCGGAAGCGGGGGGATTGGAATCGAGGCGCTGAGCCGCGGAGCCAGTGCCTGTGTATTTGTGGAAAACAATAAAAAGGCGGCGGACTGTATCCGCCAGAACCTTTCCTTTACCCGCCTGGAACCGGATGCGGTTGTAATGGAATGCGACGCATTGACTGCGCTCCGGAGACTGGAGGATTCCGGAGAACAGCCCTTTGACCTGATCTTCATGGATCCGCCCTATGGAAAAGAACTGGAGCGTCAGGTGCTTATGGCGCTGTCTCATTCCCGTCTGGCGGATGAAATGACTACGATCATCGTGGAGGCATCGCTTCAGACAGATTTTTCCTACGTGGAAGAGGAAACCATTTTCCAGATCGTGAGGGAAAAGAACTATAAAACCAATAAACATGTTTTTATCGAAATGAAGGAGCTTTAACATCGTATGAGAATCGCTGTATACCCGGGAAGCTTTGATCCCGTGACCCTTGGACATCTGGATATCATTGAGCGTTCTTCTAAAATGGTGGACAAGCTCATTGTAGGCGTGTTGAATAACAGCGCAAAAAATCCGTTGTTTTCTGTTGCGGAACGTGTTACTATGTTAAAGAATGTGACGGCTCATCTGTCCAATGTGGAAGTCACCTCGTTTGATGGACTTCTGGTGGATTTTGCGGTTCAGTGCCATGCGCAGACCGTTGTCCGCGGACTTCGCGCCATCACCGACTTTGAATATGAACTGCAGATGTCTCAGACCAATCGTATCATGTGTCCGGAACTGGATACGATGTTTCTGACGACAGACTTAAAATATGCGTATTTAAGTTCCAGTACGGTACGGGAGGTTGCCCGATATCACGGAAATATCTCGGCGTTTGTGCCGCCGTCTGTATTGCCAAGAGTACTGGAAAAATTTAAATAGCCATCGGGCAGTCCATGATCCGGAACCGGGCCTAAGCAGGAACGGCTCTGTATTATGACCGATAAGAAAACTTGGAGGAACGAACCATGAGCAGAATCGAACAGTTGATCAGTGAAATTGAAGAATACATTGATGGATGCAAGCCGCAGCCATTTACCAACAACAAGAAGATCATCGTGGATAAGGATGAGATGGAAGAGCTTTTAGTGGAGCTTCGTCTCCGGACTCCGGATGAGATCAAGAAATATCAGAAGATCATCAGCAATAAGGATGCCATCACCGGCTCCGCTCAGGAAGAAGCAGATCAGATCGTAAAGGATGCGAAAGCACAGGCAGAGCAGATTCTTGCCCAGGCGCAGGAGCAGGCCAATCAGATCATTGCCGAGACCGAACAGCACACTGCCGCTCTGGTAAACGAACACGAAGTAGTCCTGCAGGCAAACCAGCAGGCCGGCCAGGTACTGGATCAGGCATATCAGCAGGCAAATGAGGTGGTGGAACAGGCAAACCAGCAGGCGGTACAGGTTATGGAGCAGGCCAATGCCAGCGCTCAGCAGGTGGTTGACAGTGCCGTAGCGGATTCCGACAATATCCGTGAGGGCGCGATCCGTTACACCGATGAAATGCTCGGAACGCTTCAGACCATTATGAACCGCACCATGGAGCAGGCAAACGAAAAGTTCCGTTCGTTCATCGATTCCTTCCAGGCAAACCTGGATGTGGTGACCAATAACCGCAGTGAGCTGCAGGTTCCAGCAGCAGAAGCGGCGGCAGCGGCTGAGCCGAAGAACACGGAAAGCAAGCCGGCGGCCGACCAGAAGAAAGACGGCGGTATCAATACCGATATGCTTGGCTGATGACAAAAGAGAACTCAGGAGGGGATACTCTGAACGGTATCCCCTTGTTTTATGTTTTCAGATAACGCTGTTTTATCTCTGCAGCATCGGATAAAACCCGTAAATCATCAGAAAGGTCCCTGCTGCCTGCAGCAGCTTCGCCCATCCGATCCGCCGGATGGAAAACGGTGTTCCCTTTAATGCACTTTTGGTCTGTGCCAGGATGGAACAGCCGCCGAAGGCCGCATAAGAAAAGCAGAGTGAAACGGTCAGCCGTTCGGAAAGACCGGCACGGATCGTAAAGGCGGTTCCGGAGGTCATTTCCAGGATTCCTGGAAAAAGAGACTGAAACACCGGATGGGCAGACCAGGAGGTAAGAAAGTAGGAGAGCATGGTAAAGAGCATCAGATATATGCCGATCTTTGCCATGAGGATCATGCTGTCCGTCATGCTTTCTTCAAATAATCCCAAAACATTGTGCTCATTGGAGGCGGGACATTTCTGTTTTGGCAAAGATGTCCGCAGGCTGGAAGCTGTCTGCCGTGTCCGACGTGCTTCTGCCGCAGTCTGTATTCCAAAAAAGATCACAGCAGGCAGATAAACGCTCAGCATATAAACCAGAGCCTTTTCCGGCGGAATCCGCAGCATTCCGGAGCATAAGAATCCGCTCAGGAACATGGGACTCGGTTCGCCTACCAGTGACAGAAGCCTGCGGCCCTGGAATTCCGACAGCCGTTTCTTTTTCCAGAGGGAGGCCACGGTTTTGGCACCCATGGGATAACCGCAGAACCAGCCCACAGTGAGCGCAAGGGCGGACGGCGGAAGACGGCGGAACAGTCCGGAGGCAGTTAAATACCCGGAAAGGATCATACAGGGCAGAAGAGCCGGAAGAACGCTGGAATACCACAGTGCCAGACCGGCAGACGCCCCGGAGACGGCAATGGACGGACGGGAAAGGCAGAGGATAAATAACAGCACAGTCCCAAGGGAAAACAGCAGTCGTTTCAAAATCCTGTCCTTTCGCTTTTTTTCAGTTTATGTTACGGGACGGCGTCCTATGCCGCCCGGAAAGGAGACTATATGGAACCGAAACAGGTCTTTCACTATTTTGAGGAATTATCCCGGATTCCGCGGGAATCCGGACATACAAAGGAAGCCGCCGATTACTGCACGGCCTTTGCCGAGGCACATGGTCTTTCCTGGAGGCGGGATGAATACCAGAACGTGGTGATCCGAAAACCGGGCAGCAGGGGCTTTGAACAGGCTCCCACGGTTATGCTTCAGGGCCATCTGGACATGGTTTGCGTGGCTGATCCCGGTGTTTCCCATGATTTCCGAACCGAAAGCCTTCATTTAAAGACGGATGGTGATTACCTGACTGCAGACGGAACGACTCTGGGAGGGGATGACGGCATTGCTGTTGCCATGGCGCTGGCGATTCTGGATTCGGAGGAGCTGATCCATCCGCCGCTGGAGTGCGTCTTTACCTCTGATGAAGAAATCGGAATGATCGGCGCCTCTGCCATGGATATGAGCGATCTGAAGTCCTCCGTTCTTCTGAACCTGGATTCTGAGGACGAAGGGGTATTTCTGTCCGGGTGCGCCGGAGGAATCCGTTATGATCTTACGCTGCCCATTGAAAGAACGGAAGCGTCCGGAATCCCTGTAGGGCTGCACCTTTCCGGCCTGACAGGCGGCCACTCCGGTACTGATATTGTGTTCGGACGGGCCAATGCTGTGATCCTGGCGGGCGAAGTCTTAAACCGTCTGACGGAGGAGATTCCGTCTCTTTCCCTGCGTGGCCTTTCTGCCGGTCTTCAGGACAATGCCATTCCGACCTCCTTTACGGCGGAGCTGCTGGTTTCAAAAGAGGACCGGACAGAGACCGAACAGGCGGTGCAGGCTATCAAGGCAGACCTGCGGGCGCGGTTTCACGGTACAGATCCGGCGCTTTCCATGACGCTTACAGCGAATGAAGAAATTACCGGGATTTCCGAAGCGCTTATGATGGATACCAGACAGACGGAACGGCCCTGGCAGGTTTTGACCGGTCCGGAGCTCAGACGCCTTTGTGCATGGTTATGGAATCTGCCTGACGGCGTTTCCTCCATGAGCAGCGCGCTTCCCGGTCTTGTGGAAACCTCCATGAACTGCGGAATCCTGCGTCTTTCCAGTACGAATGCACAGGTCTCCTGTCTGCTGCGCAGCTCCTCCGTGTCCGGAAAGCAGGCACTGATGCGGCGGCTGGAGGCGTACATGGATCTGGCAGGAGGAAGCTTTCAGACCTCCGGCGATTATCCTGCCTGGGAATACCGCCCGGATTCCCCGCTTCAGTCACTTCTCCGTGAGGTCTATGAAGAGCAGTATGGAAAAGCGGCCCGGGTGGAGACCATTCATGCCGGAGTGGAATGCGGCCTGTTTGCGGCAAAGATCCCGGGACTGGATGCCGTTTCCATGGGTCCGGAGATCCTGGATATCCATACGCCGAGAGAGCGGCTTTCCATCTCTTCCACGGAGCGGTTTTACCGGTTTTTGACTGAAGTATTAAAACGTCTGGCAGGAGCATAAGATTCCTTACCACCCAATCACTATTTTGTGGTATACTAATAGAACTGGGAAACCATGGTTCGGTATATGCTCAGTAAAAAATGCATTGGCGAACGACTGCTGCATCAAAGAGAAAACAGGAGTGTAGAACATTTATGAGAATTCAGCTTTGGAGAGAAGCACTTGCACCGTATCAGCTTGCCGTTGAGGAACTGATGGTGAAGTTTAACCATATCATAAAGGAATGCCGGGAATCCGGGACGTATTCCCCCATCGAGGCGGTGCAGGGACGGGTCAAGAAGATTTCCAGTATTCTGGAAAAAGCACAGCGGAAGGGGATTCCCCTGGATGAATTTACGGAACGGCTGGACGACATTGCCGGTATCCGGATCATCTGCCAGTTCGTGGAGGATATCGCCACGGTGGTCAACCTGATCCGCAGCCGCAGCGACATGGAAGTGGTAAGCGAGCGGGACTATATCAATCATACAAAGGAAAGCGGATACCGGAGCTATCATGTCAATGTCCTTTATGAAGTGTATACCGCCAGCGGAAAGCATAAGATCCAGGTGGAGATTCAGATCCGTACGATGGCCATGAACTTCTGGGCGACCATCGAACATTCCCTCCACTATAAATACCGGGAGGAGCTTCCGGAGATTCTAGCTCAGCGGTTAAAGACAGCCGCGGAGGCAGTTCTTGCCCTGGACTGTGAGATGTCCGCGATCCGGGAAGAGATTGTGGATGCCCAGCGGCTGTTCCAGGAGAAGGCCTCGGTGGTGGCGGATATTTTAAATAATCTTCAGAATCTTTACAGCGGTGAAGAGGAATATGAGGATGCCATGCTGAATATCCAGAACGAGTTTTATGAAGTCTACCACCACGGATCCCTGGAGGAACTGGAGGATTTCGGACGGCGGCTGGATAAGCTGGCGGCTGTACGGAAGGTTCAGGGGCTTCACACTTTTAACTAGCGTTTATGGAGAAGAATCATGGAACTGCCTCTTACGTATGAAGAAACGATGAAACAGCTTCTCGGAGAAGCCGGGTTTCAGGAATATAGAAACAGCTTTCGCGAGCCGGCCTGCCGCGGGTTCCGGCTAAATCCGGGAAAGGTGCGGACGGATGAAGAACGGGAACGGGTCCTTTCGGCCCTTCCGGTTCTTTGTTCCGTTTCCTGGTCTGGCGGACTGGGTTATGAATATGAGCCATCGGCAGATCTTTCCCACCATCCCTATTATTTTTCCGGCCTTTATTATTTACAGGAGCCAAGTGCCATGGCGCCGGGAGCGCTGCTTCCGGTAACGCCGGGAGATCGTGTCCTGGATCTGTGCGCTGCTCCCGGAGGAAAGAGCACTGCTCTGGGAGCAGCCTTAAAGGGACAGGGGATTCTGGTCTCTAATGATGTAAGTGCCTCAAGGGCGAAGGCACTGTTGAAAAATCTGGAGTTGTTCGGAATCGGTAATGCCCTGGTCTGCAGTGAGGAGCCGGAGCGGCTGGCAGCCTGTTTTCCCGGCTGGTTTGATAAGATCCTGATCGACGCACCCTGTTCCGGAGAGGGCATGTTCCGGAGGGAACCGTCCATGATCGAAAGCTGGAAGGAGCGCGGACCGGAGTATTATGTGCCGATCCAGAGACGACTGCTTTCCTGTGCGGTCTCCATGTTAAAGCCGGGCGGACTTCTTCTGTATTCCACCTGTACCTTTTCCCCCCGGGAGGACGAGGAGAATATCCGATTTATCCTCTCGGAAGCATCGGAGCTGGAAGCGGTTCCGATCCAGACGGAGCACGGCTTTTCCAGAGGCACCGATGAAACCTCTGTCCGTCTGTTTCCGTGGAAGCTGCGGGGCGAGGGACATTTTGCGGCGCTGATGAAAAAGAAAGTCAATGTGAAATGTGCCGATACGGACATTGAAACTTTCTGCGTTTCGCAGGCAAACGGTTTGGAATCAGAGTTCGCGGATCGTTCTGCAAAAGACGGAAGAGAACAGATCCTTCGAAAACAGGCGGCTTCCAACGAGAAATTTTTAAAGAAATTTCCGGCGTTTGCGGAGTTCCGGGATCAGATCCTTCTCTCCCTGGAGAAACGCGGCTGGTACTGGGAGCGGGATGGAAATCTTTACCTGCTTCCCCTTTCGCCGGAGAAGCTTCCGAAAATCCGCTTTCTTCGGACAGGACTGTTTCTCGGCACCATGAAAAAGAACCGGTTTGAGCCGTCTCAGGCTCTTGCCATGTTCTTTTCCAAGGAAGCGTTTTCCAATACTGCTGACTTTTCCTCAGAAGATATCCGTACCGTAAAATATTTAAAGGGTGAGACTATCGATACGGAGGGAGCCGCCTGTGAGGGAGCCGACGGCTGGTGTCTCGTCTGTACAGACGGCTGGAGCCTTGGATTTGCAAAAAGAAATCGCGGAATCTTAAAGAACAAATATTATCCCGGATGGAGATGGCAATGATGAAATTACCAAAGCATACAGAAGCAGTAATCTTTGATCTGGACGGAACCCTGGTGGATTCCATGGGTATGTGGAAGGAAATTGATGTGGATTTCCTGGGACGATTCGGCTATACCGTTCCGGAAAATCTCCAGAAAGAAATCGAAGGCATGAGTTTTTCCGAGACGGCCGCATATTTTCAGAACCGGTTTTCCCTTCCGATGAGCCTGGATAAGATCAAGGCATGCTGGAACGAGATGGCCATGGAGCAGTATTCGAATAAGATCCGATTAAAACCGGGTGCGGAAGACTTTTTAAAAAGCCTGAAGCAAAAACAGATCCGGACCGGGATCGCCACCAGTAATTCCAGAGAGCTTGTGGAAGCAGTAACCGGCGCCAACGGTGTGCGGGATCTGTTTGATGCGGTCGTGGTGGGCTGCCAGGTCCCGAAGGGAAAGCCTTCTCCTGATGTTTATTTATTCGCAGCTGAAAAGATTTCTGTTTTGCCGGAGCACTGTCTGGTACTGGAGGATCTTCCGGCTGGGATTTTGGCCGGAAAGCGGGCAGGCATGACAGTCTGGGCCGTGGATGACGAATATTCCCGTACCATGCGCATGGAAAAAGAAGAACTGGCAGACGGATTTTTAACGTCCTATGCCGAGATCGAGTTGGAGGCGTAACATGATGGATTTTCTCCCGGTAAGCAGGGCAGATATGAAAAAACGAGGCTGGGATGAGCTGGATTTCGTTTATGTGATCGGTGATGCCTATGTAGACCATCCGTCCTTCGGACCGGCGATCATCAGCCGGCTCCTGGAATCCAGAGGCTACCGGGTCGGAATCATCGCCCAGCCGGATTGGAAGAAGGAAGAAAGCGTTCAGGTCCTGGGAAAGCCCCGCCTTGCGTTTTTGGTAAGCGCCGGAAATATGGATTCCATGGTAAACCATTATTCGGTATCCAAGAGACGGCGGGAGACCGATTCCTATACGCCCGGTGGTGTCATGGGAAAACGTCCGGATTATGCCGTAACCGTGTACTGCAACCTGCTTAGGAGGGTCTACAAGCAGGTGCCTATCATCGTCGGCGGGATCGAGGCCAGCCTGCGCCGTCTTGCCCATTATGATTACTGGTCGGGAAGAGTCCGCCGTTCGGTGCTCATGGATTCCCAGGCAGATCTGGTAAGCTACGGCATGGGCGAGCATTCCATGGTGGAGATTGCCGAAGCGCTGGAAGCGGGACTCCCGGTTTCTGAGATTACGTATATTGCCGGAACTGCCTGTCATGTGAAGGAGCTTCCTGATGATCCGGAGATGATCGTGCTTCCCGATTATGAGACGGTGAAGGATGATAAGCGGGCCTATGCCGAAAGCTTCCGGATCCAGTACCGGAACACAGATCCCTTCCGTGGAAAACGGCTGGCGGAAGGCTACGGAACGAGGGGGTATGTGCTCCAGAATCCGCCGGCAAAGCCTTTATCGCAGCAGGAAATGGATGATGTCTACGATCTGCCCTATATGCGGACCTGGCATCCTATGTACAATAAAGACGGCGGGATCCCGGCTTTTTCCGAGATCAAATTCAGTCTGGTGAGCAACCGGGGCTGTTTCGGAAGCTGCAGCTTCTGCGCCCTGACCTTTCATCAGGGACGGATCGTCCAGACCAGAAGCCATGAGTCCATTCTGAAGGAGGCAGAAATCCTTACCGGAGAACCGGATTTCAAGGGTTATATCCATGATGTGGGCGGGCCTACTGCCGATTTTCGGGCGCCCTCCTGCGAAAAGCAGCTGAAGACGGGAACCTGTCCCGACCGCCAGTGTCTCTTTCCATCGCCATGCAAAAACCTCCGGGTGAGCCATCAGGATTATCTGAAGCTGCTTCGGAAGCTGCGGGCGGTTCCCGGTGTGAAAAAGGTTTTCATCCGGTCCGGAATCCGGTTTGATTATGTTATGGCAGATAAGGACGAGACCTTTTTAAGGGAGCTTTGCCAGTATCATATCAGCGGCCAGTTAAAGGTCGCTCCCGAACATATTTCTCCCCAGGTATTAAAGTACATGGGAAAACCGGAGGCAGGTGTTTATCTGTCCTTTGCGGAGAAATACCGGAAGATGAATGAGCAGCTGGGGAAAAAGCAGTATCTGGTTCCCTATCTTATGTCGTCTCACCCCGGCTCGACCATGAAAGAAGCCATTCGTCTGGCGGAATACCTGCGGGACATCAATCATACCCCGGAGCAGGTCCAGGACTTTTATCCGACACCCTCAACTCTTTCCACCTGTATGTATTATACGGGACTGGATCCGCGGACCATGGAGCCGGTCTATGTGCCGAAAAATCCCCATGAGAAGGCCATGCAGCGGGCACTCATGCAGTACCGGCTGCCCAAAAACCGTCCCCTTGTCATGGAGGCACTGGAAACGGCCGGGCGGACGGATCTTATCGGGTACGGTCCGAAATGTCTGATCCGGCCGGAGAATACAAGAGCAGAGGGACGAAGCGGGCATATTGGCAGGAATGCCTGTAAGCGGGAAAACGCAGTTCGTTCCGGAAAGAAAAAGACCATTCGGAATGTTCATAAAAAGAAATCGTAACAGTATGCATTAGCAGCATTCATAAGGATTCCTAAAAGGAGGCGTGTTTATGGAACTGATATTCATTGGTGCGGATCATGAAGTAACCGGAAGCTGTCATATGGTGCGGGCAGCCGGAAAAAATCTTCTCATTGACTGTGGTATGGAGCAGGGCGAGGATGTTTTTGAAAATCAGGAAATCCCGGTTCCGGCTTCGGAGGTGGATGCGGTGCTTTTAACCCATGCCCACATCGACCATTCGGGACTTCTCCCGCTTCTTTATGCGAAGGGCTTCCGCGGACCGGTTTACTCCACCACCGCGACCTGTGACCTCTGCCGGATCATGCTGCGTGACAGTGCCCATATCCAGGAATTCGAGGCCGAATGGCGAAACCGGAAGGCAAAGCGCTCCGGCGGACCGGAATATATTCCCCTGTATACGATGGAGGATGCGGTGGGGCTTCTGGAACAGCTGGTGCCCTGTGATTATAAGGAGATCATTGAGCTCTTCCCCGGAATCCGGGCGCGTTTTTCCGATGTGGGCCATCTGCTCGGCTCCGCCAGCATCGAGCTGTGGCTTACAGAAGGAACCGAGGAGCGGAAGGTCGTCTTCTCCGGAGATGTGGGAAATCTGGACCAGCCGCTGATCCGTGATCCCCAGTATCTGGACAGCGCCGATTTTGTGATCATGGAATCCACCTATGGCGACCGGGTCCATTCGGCAGTCAGAGTGGATTATGTAAAAGAGCTTTCCAAAATCATTCAGGAAACCTTTGACCGGGGCGGAAATGTGGTGATCCCGTCCTTTGCCGTGGGACGTACGCAGGAAATGCTGTATTTTCTCCGGAAGATCAAGGCCGAGCATCTGATCCACGGACATGGGGATTTCAAGGTTTATGTGGACAGTCCGCTGGCGGTAGAGGCCACCAGTATCTTTGACCGTCATAAATACAGCTGCTTTGATGAAGAAGCCACGGAGCTTCTGAATCAGGGGATCAATCCGATCCAGTTTCCGGGATTACAGGTTTCTGTCACCAGCGACGATTCCAAGCAGATCAATTTTGACTCCGAGCCGAAGGTGATTCTATCGGCTTCCGGTATGTGCGAGGCCGGCCGGATCCGTCATCATCTGAAGCATAATCTGTGGCGGCCGGAATGTACCATCCTGTTTGTGGGCTACCAGTCGGCGGGAACGCTGGGAAGGTCACTGCTGGAGGGTGCCCAGACGGTACGGCTCTTCGGCGAAGTGATCGAGGTAAAGGCTAGGATCTGCCGTCTGGACGGAATCAGCGGACACGCGGATAAAAATGGTCTGCTTACCTGGATCAATGCCTTCCGGGACAAACCGGAAAAGGTCTTTGTGGTTCACGGTGAGGATCAGGTCTGCGAAAGCTTTGCGGCATGTCTGAGGAAGGAGTACGGCTATGATGCCGAAGCGCCTTACAGCGGGGCTGTTTATGATCTTTTAGAGAAGTGCTGGAGCAGGGAAGCGGAGCCTATCGTGATCCGAAAAGCAAAGCCGAAGGCCAAAAAAGCAGCTACTGTTTTTGCCCGTCTGGTAGCGGCCGGAGAACGCCTCATGAGCGTGATCCGGAAAAACGAGGGCGGTGCCAACAAGGATCTGGCCAAGATGGCCGATCAGATCAATATGCTATGTGATAAATGGGAGAGATAACAGATACCATGAACAGAGGAGACTATGGTTACGGAATGAAGAAACTCCGGCAGCAGATCTTACTGTGCGCCGGCTGCTGCGTCCTGGTTTTCGGGGCGCTGATCCTGGGAATCTGCCTGACAGGAACCAGAAAGAATATTTTTACAGTGGGAGCTATCTGCTCTGTGTTGCCGGCTGCCACCTTTGCGGTGAATATTGTTGCCCGCTCCAAGGGGCTGCCCTTAAAGAAAGCGGAATACCGCCGGTTTGCAGCGGTGACAGGCGATAACGTGACGGCCTGTGACATGATCGTTACTGCAAACCAGAAGCTGGTGCCCATTCAGGCAGCAGTTTTTTCGGAGCACGGGATTGTCGGCTACACCGCATTGAAAAAAATTGATGTAAAACAGTCGGAACGGGATGTGAACGGTCTGTTAAAAAGCGTTGGAATCTATGGAAAGATCCAGCTGTTTACGGATTATGATGCCTTTTTAAAGCGGGTAAAGGGGATTGCCGCGCCGGAATCCGAGGAAGTACGGAAAGAGCTGGAGAAAAAGCGGTATGATTTCCTGGTATATTCCATGTAATCCGGAAAATCTACAGAAAAAGGACGGAAGTATTCATGCGTGAACTTGTGATCGGGGTGTCCGAAGCCGGAGGCCGTCTGGATAAATATCTCCAGAACTATATGGCTCTTGCGCCCAAAAGCTTTTTTTACAAGATGTTCCGAAAAAAGAATATTACCTGCAACGGAAAGAAATGCGAGGGAAATGAACGGCTCTGTGAGGGCGATGTGATCCGACTGTTTCTTGCGGAGGAGACCATCGAAAAGTTCCGAAAGCAGGCCGCTCAGGCACCGGCTTATCCGAACATGGAGCTTTCGGTGATTTATGAAGATGATCAGGTTCTGCTTCTCCATAAACCGGCGGGTATTCTTTCTCAGCGTTCCGGTGGAAACGAGCCTTCCATGGTGGAATATTTGACCGGATATCTTCTTCGGAACGGTTCTGTCACTGCCGAAACGCTCCGCAGTGTACAGCCTTCGGTCTGCAATCGGCTGGATCGGAACACCAGCGGACTGATCACCGTCGGAAAGACCTTGACGGCGTTACGTGCCTTATCGGAGCTGTTTCGGGAACGGACCGTGGGAAAATATTATCTGTGTCTGGTAAAGGGGCAGATCACGCATGGCTCCAGACTGGAGGGCTATCTTTCCAAGGATGAGAAATCCAATCAGGTGACGATCCTGGAGCATGCAGTCCAGGATTCCAGTCCCATCTGTACAGTCTATGAGCCGCTGGCGCACAGTGCAGACAGCACCTTATTAAAGGTGGAGCTGGTCACCGGAAAAAGCCATCAGATCCGGGCTCATCTGGCCTCCATCGGCCATCCGGTCCTGGGAGATCCCAAGTACGGTGATCTGATGAGAAACCGCCGTCTTCGGGACGGTTACGGCGTGCGTTTCCAGCTCCTTCATGCCTGGAAGATGACCTTTCCGCTTCTTTCCGGTGCTCTTTCGGGACTTTCCGGAAAAACGTTTGCGGATCCGATCCCGAAGGTCTTTGCCGCAGTGATAAAAGGGGAAGCCATGACGTTTTTAAACCGATCCGACCGAAGCGAGGTGCTTTATGGCAACGTGGAATAGCAGAGGACTTCGCGGCTCCACCCTGGAGGAGCTGGTCAATGTGACCAATGAACGGTATGCGGAGGCGGGACTTGCTCTGATCCAGAAGATCCCGACCCCTATAAAGCCTATCCAGATCGACAAGGAAAGCCGCCATATCACCCTGGCCTATTTCGATCAGAAGAGTACCGTGGATTACATTGGTGCCGTTCAGGGGATTCCGGTCTGCTTTGATGCGAAGGAATCGGCTGTAACCACCTTCCCTCTCCAGAATATCCACGAACACCAGATCACCTTCATGGAGGCCTTCGAAAGGCAGGGAGGGATCGCTTTTATCCTGCTGGATTTTACGGCTCTTCAGGAGGTGTACTACGTTCCGTTCCGGGATATTTTACGATGGTGGAACCGCGGAAAAAACGGAGGGCGGAAGAGCTTTACCTATGAGGAGCTGGATCAAAGCTACCAGGTCACCGTCAAAAACGGAACACTGATCCATTACCTGGAAATGCTTCAGAAAGATCTGGAAAGCAGAGATTGACAAAATCCGGTTCTGCCTGTATAATGTTTTTGTTTGCTAATCTAGTATCACGTTACCATGATAAAGTATAGGAGAACATTATGAAACAGTTACTGCACACCCCGGAGGGCGTAAGAGACGTTTATCAGAAGGAATATGCAAGAAAGCTGGTAATCGAGGGACGGATCCGGAGGATCTTAAAGCAATATGGCTATGACGAGCTTCAGACCCCTTCCTTTGAATTTTTTGATATTTTTAATAAAGAGCGCGGAAGCGTGGATTCCAGAGAGCTGTATAAATTTTTTGACCGGGAGGGCAATACCCTGGTGCTCCGGCCTGATATGACTCCGCCGGTGGCCCGCTGTGCGGCAAAATATTATACGGATGAGAATCTGCCGATTCGCTTAAGCTATCTGGCGAATACCTTTATCAATTACAGCAGCTATCAGGGACGCTTAAAGGAAGCGACCGTTCAGGGTGCCGAGCTCATCGGAGACGATACCAGCGATGCCGATGCAGAGATCATTGCAATGACCATTGATTCCTTAAAATCTGCAGGTCTCAGGGACTTCCAGGTGGATATCGGCCAGGTGGAATTTTTCAATGGCCTGGTGGAAGAGGCCGGACTTTCCACGGAAACCGAGGAGCAGCTCCGGGAGCTGATCGAGGAGAAGAACTTCTTTGGTGTAGAGGAGCTTGTTTCCGAACAGAAGCTTCCGAAAGCACTTTCCGACCTGTTTTTAAAGCTTCCGGACCTGTTCGGACCGGTGCAGGTCATCGAGACAGCCCGTTCCATGACGGATAATCCCCGCTGCCTTGCCGCCATCAGACGGCTGGAAAACCTGTACCGGATTCTCGGATATTACGGACTTTCCGATTATGTATCCTTTGATCTGGGCATGCTTGGAAAATATAAATATTATACCGGAATCATCTTCCGCGGCGTGACCTTCGGCATGGGTGAGCCCATCGTATCCGGCGGCCGCTATGACGGACTGATGCGCCAGTTCGGAAAGGATGCACCCTCTGTCGGTTTCTCCATATCGATCGACGGCCTTCTGGCAGCTCTGTCCAGACAGAAGATCCAGGTAGACATACCGAAGACCGATGCCGTTCTTCTTTATGAAAAAGAAGAGCAGCAGTCCGCCATCGCCCATGCAAGAGCACTGCGGGAGGAGGGAACCAACCTCCAGATGATCCGCCGCGGGGACCAGAGGCCCTTATCGGAATATCTGGCCTATCGTGACCGGAACGACATCACGATCCTGTATTACTTAAAAGAAGGAACCTTATACCGGTATGAGCCGGGGAGCGATGATACCGATGATGAGGAGGCAGAGTGATGAGATATCTGACATTTGCCCTGGCAAAGGGAAGAATGGCAAAAAAGACCATGGAATTATTTGAGGCCATCGGCCTTTCCTGTGAGGAAATGAAGGACGAAAAGACCAGAAAGCTGATTTTTACCAACGAAGAACTGGGGCTTCGGTTTTTCCTGGCCAAGGCCAATGATGTGCCGACCTATGTAGAATATGGTGCCGCCGACATCGGAATCGTCGGAAAGGATACGATCCTGGAGGAAGGACGCCGTCTCTATGAGGTACTGGATCTGGGAATCGGCAAATGCAGGATGTGTGTCTGCGGTCCTGCTGAGGCCGGAGAAAAATTAAAGCATCATGAGCTGATCCGTGTGGCGACCAAATATCCCAATATCGCCAAGGACTATTTTTATAATAAAAAGCACCAGACGGTGGAGATCATAAAATTAAACGGCTCCATCGAGCTGGCGCCTATCGTCGGACTTTCAGAAGTCATTGTTGATATCGTGGAGACCGGATCGACACTCCGTGAAAACGGACTGACGGTTCTGGAGGAGGTAGTTCCTCTGTCCGCAAGAATGGTGGTCAACCAGGTAAGCATGAAAATCGAACATGAACGGATCAGCCGGATCATTCAGGATATGCGCGCCTATTTAAACAAGAATGCTTAAGAAAAGACCGAACGAAGCAAAGGAGGATCATGATGAGAATCGTAACTCTGGAAGAAGATTCCAAGAAAAATCTGCTGGAGCTTCTGTTGAAAAGAAGCCCCTCTCAGTACGGAACCTACACGGCAGCCGTGGAGGAAATCGTCGAAAATGTAAAACAAAACGGAGACAAGGCTCTGTTTTCCTATACGGAACAGTTTGACCACTGCACCCTTACGCCGGAGACCATTCAGGTGACGGAGGAGGAATTCGCCCGCGCTTATGAGGAGGTCGATCCGGAACTGTTAACGGTGATCCGGAAGGCTCTGGTCAACATCCGCGCCTTTCATGAAAAGCAGCGTCGTTACAGCTGGTTTGATACGGAGGAAAACGGAATCCTGTTAGGCCAGAAGATCACGGCCTTAAACCGGGTCGGTGTTTATGTTCCCGGCGGAAAAGCCGTGTAT
This sequence comes from Candidatus Paralachnospira sp. LCP21S3_A2, assembly GCF_052118925.1. Classification (NCBI taxonomy): domain Bacteria; kingdom Bacillati; phylum Bacillota; class Clostridia; genus Candidatus Paralachnospira; species Candidatus Paralachnospira sp. LCP21S3_A2. Next base: position 137,344 of record NZ_JBQKGG010000001.1, on the reverse strand, counting down.
CCCTCCTCGGTACTTATGAACATCGTACCCGCCCGCGTGGCCGGTGTAAAGGAGATCATCATGACCACACCGCCCGGAAAGGACGGGAAGATGAATCCGGCTGTTCTTGTTGCAGCAAAGGAATCCGGCGTGGACCGGGTATTTAAATGCGGCGGCGCCCAGGCAGTAGCAGCCATGGCCTTCGGAACGGCCTCGATCCCCAGGGTGGACAAGATCGTGGGGCCCGGAAATATGTTTGTGGCACTGGCGAAAAAAGCAGTATTCGGCTATGTAAGCATTGATTCCATTGCCGGTCCAAGCGAGATCCTGGTACTTGCCGATGAGACAGCCAATCCCCGCTATGTGGCTGCGGATCTGCTTTCCCAGGCGGAGCATGACGAAATGGCATCGGCAATCTTAGTCACTACCTCAAGAACGCTTGCCGAAGAGGTAAACAGGGAGATCGACGGATTTTTACAGGTACTGGAACGGAAGGAGATCATAGAGAAATCTCTGGACAATTATGGTCATATCCTGATCGCCAAAGATCTTGACGAAGCCATTGAGGCAGTCAACGATATTGCTTCCGAGCATCTGGAGATCATGACGAAGGATGCCTTTACCGTCATGACAAAGATCAAAAATGCCGGAGCCATTTTCATCGGTGAGCACAGCTGTGAGCCTCTGGGAGATTATTTTGCCGGTCCCAACCATGTGCTTCCCACCAACGGAACCGCCAAGTTTTTCTCACCGCTTGGCGTAGACGATTTCATTAAGAAATCCAGTATCATTTCCTATTCGAGAGAAGCCCTGGAGCCGATCCATGAGGATATTATGAGGTTTGCGGCCCAGGAAGGATTAACCGCCCACAGAAACTCCATTAAGGTCCGGTTTGAGTAAAGGAGGAGCCATGCGAAGCGCACAGATTGAACGGAATACCAACGAAACGAAGATCCGCCTGTCCTTAAACCTGGACGGAACCGGAAAAAGCATCTGCCGGACCGGGATCGGATTTCTGGATCATATGCTGACCCTTTTTGCCAAGCATGGGCTCTTTGACCTGGAAGTGGAAATCAACGGTGATCTGGAGGTGGATACCCATCATTCCATCGAGGATTGCGGCATCGTGCTGGGACAGGCCATTAAGGAAGCCGCAGGAGACAAGATGGGAATCCGCCGCTACGGGACCTGCATCCTTCCCATGGATGAGGTGCTTATGCTCTGTTCCCTGGATCTTTCCGGAAGACCTTATTTTGTGTCAAACGCCAGGTTTCAGGCTGAGCGGGTCGGTACCTTCGAGACTGAAATGGTTCATGAATTTTTCTATGCCGTTTCCTATGCGGCAGCCATGAACCTGCATTTTGAAGAATTTCACGGAGAAAATACCCATCATGTGATCGAAGCCATGTTCAAGGCCTTTTCAAAGGCTTTGGATTCCGCTGTCTATGTGGACGAGCGGATTCCCGGACTTCTTTCCACGAAGGGTTCCCTGTAAATAAGGTAAATGTTGAGGTAAATACAATGGAAAATGAAAAAAAACTGGCAGCTGTCCTTTCTCTTTCCGCCGCCGGAGAAGCAATGTGCTTTCCGGACACGGAACCGCAGGATCCTCTTTCCCTGTGCCGCCTATTCGATGGAAACGGTGCAGACGAGCTTCTGGTCATGGACGGCTCCGAGAAAGATCAGGATCATGATGCAAACATCGGGATCTTAAAGACTATGATCCGTACGGTGGATATCCCCGTCATCACCGGCGGCAGAGTCCGTCGGATGGAGGATGTGAAAAAGTATCTCTATGCCGGTGCAAAGGCGGTGTATTTAAACGCCTCGGTTCTAGAGCATATTGATCTTTTAAAGGAGGTTTCTGACCGGTTCGGCTCGGAAAAAATCCTGGTCTGGCTGGATACGGAAGAAAGTCTGTCCCGTGTGGAGGAATATCAGGCGCTCGGTGCCGGCGGTTTCTTGCTCTGGAGCGATGCCTGCCCGGACAAAGGAATCAATGCACCGGTGACTTTGTTTTTAAAAGACGGGACATCGGTATCCGAAGCGCTTTTGATCCCCGGAGTTCAGGGCGTTGTTTATACCGGAAGAGCCGAAGCCTCCTGTTCCTTTATGGAGGAAAAAACGGCTCTTGCGGCCAAAGGACTTACCATGAATATCTTAACCAGTCCGGTGGCCTGGAGGGATATGAAGCTTGGCGCTGACGGCCTTCTTCCGGTCATCATTCAGGATTACCAGACCGGAGAGGTCCTTATGATGGCCTATATGAATGAGCAGGCCTTTCTGGACACTCTCCGCACCGGAAAAATGCACTATTACAGCCGGAGCAGGAAGACTCAGTGGCTGAAGGGCGAAACATCCGGGCATTTTCAGTATGTGAAGTCCCTTCACCTGGACTGCGATAATGATACCCTTCTTGCCAAGGTTTCCCAGATCGGAGCGGCCTGCCATACCGGCTCACGTTCCTGCTTCTTCCAGACGCTGGTAAAGAAGGATTATGCCGATTCCAATCCTTTAAAGGTTTTTGAAGATGTTTACGGTGTCATTATGGACCGAAAAGAACATCCCAAGGAAGGGTCCTATACCAATTATCTGTTCGATAAGGGACTGGATAAGATTTTGAAGAAGGTGGGAGAAGAAGCTGCGGAGATCATCATTGCTGCCAAGAATCCCGACCCGGAGGAGATCATTTATGAGATTTCCGACTTCTTATATCACGCCATGGTTCTGATGGCCGAAAAGGGTGTGACCTGGGAAGATATCACCCATGAACTTGCCAACCGATAGGCAGTTTATGAAAGAGAGGAGAGCCGTGTGAAAAAACTGGCACTGAGCGACGAACTGCTCTTAAGTATCGATAAGCCTGCCCGCTATATCGGCGGGGAAGTCAATGAAGTTATCAAGGAGGCGGATCAGGTTCGGATCCGCTTCTGTATGTGTTTTCCCGATGTCTATGAGATCGGCATGTCCCATCTCGGTATTCAGATCCTTTATGATATGTTTAATAAGCGGGAGGATGTCTGGTGTGAGCGTGTCTATTCCCCCTGGATGGATATGGACGCCCTTTTAAGAAGGGAACAGATCCCGCTGTTTACCCTGGAAAGCCAGACACCGGTAAAGGACATGGACTTTCTCGGAATCACGATCCAGTATGAGATGTGCTACACCAATATCCTTCAGATCCTGGATCTTTCGGGAATCCCTCTGTTTTCCAGAGACCGGGACGAGGCCTGTCCCATCGTCATCGGAGGCGGCCCCTGTGTCTACAACCCGGAGCCTGTTGCGGACTTTTTTGATCTGTTTTATCTGGGAGAAGGCGAGGTGGTCTATGACCGTCTGCTGGATCTTTATAACGACTGTAAGGATCAGGGACTTTCCCGTTTGGAATTTTTAGAGCGGGCAGCCGAGATCCCCGGGATCTATGTCCCGCGCTTTTATGATATTTTCTATCATGAGGACGGAACCATCGAGGCTATGGTGCCCAATAATCCTCATGCGCCGAAGACCGTTACCAAGCAGCTTATGGTGGACATGACAAAGGCATCGTATCCGGAAAAGCCCCTTGTTCCGTATTTGAAGGCAACCCAGGACCGGGTGGTACTGGAGATCCAGCGTGGCTGTATCCGAGGCTGCCGGTTCTGCCAGGCGGGCATGGTGTACCGTCCCGTGAGAGAACGGAATCTGGAGGACTTAAAGGAATATGCGGTCCGTCTGCTGGAAAATACCGGACATGATGAGATCTCTTTAAGCTCCTTAAGCTCCAGTGATTTCACCTATTTAAAAGAGCTGGTGTATTTCCTGATCGAACGGTTCGGAAAGAAGGACGTGAATATCTCCCTGCCGTCCCTGCGGATCGATGCCTTTTCCCTGGATGTCATGAGCCGCGTCCAGGATGTCAAAAAGAGCAGCTTAACCTTCGCACCGGAGGCTGGAAGCCAGCGGATGCGCGATGTCATTAATAAGGGACTGACGGAAGAGGTGATCTTAAACGGCGCTGCAGAGGCATTTAAAGGCGGCTGGAACAAGGTCAAGCTTTATTTCATGCTGGGCCTGCCCTCAGAGACGGAAGAGGATATGAAGGGCATTGCGGAGCTCGCCAACAAGGTTGCAGCTGTGTATTATGATACCGTTCCAAAGGAACAGCGCCAGGGACGGGTTCAGGTGACCTCCAGTACCTCGTTCTTTATCCCGAAGCCCTTTACGCCCCTTCAGTGGGCACCTATGTTCACCAAGGAGGACTATCTTTCCAAGGCGCATCTGGTAAATGATACCATGAAAAGCCAGTTAAACCACAAGAGCCTGCGCTACAACTGGCATGAGGCCGATGTATCGGTACTGGAGGGTGTTCTGGCCAGGGGCGACCGCCGGGTAAGCCGGGGAATCTTAGAGGCGTACAGACGGGGCTGTATGTTTGATTCCTGGTCGGAAAGCTTCGACAATGAAAAATGGATGGAAGCCCTGGATGCTGCCGGAATTGATCTTGCTTTTTATAATCTCAGAGAGCGCAGCCTGGATGAAGTATTTCCCTGGGATTTCATTGATACCGGAGTTACCAAGGACTTCTTAAAGCGGGAGTGGAAGCGTGCCATGGAGGGCGTTGTCACCCCCAACTGCCGGGCCCAGTGCCAGGGCTGCGGCGTGAGAAAATTCGGAGGGGGTGTCTGCTTTGAAGGTAAGAATTAAATTCCGAAAGTATGGGATCATGAAATTCATTGGCCATCTGGATGTGATGCGTTACTTCCAGAAGGTGAACCGCCGGGCCGGAGTGGACATTGCCTATTCGGAGGGCTTCAGCCCGCACCAGATCATGTCCTTTGCATCTCCGCTGGGACTGGGGCTTACCAGTGATGGCGAATATGTGGATATGGAGGTCTTATCCAGTGAATCCTCCGCTGAAATGATCCGTCGGTTTCAATCGGTTATGGCAGACGGCTTCGAGATTGTAAGCTATAAAAGGCTGCCGGATACAGCAAAAAACGCCATGTCCATCGTGGCGGCCGCCGATTATCTTCTGATTCCGAAGGAGGAACGGCTGACCGGATTTCCAGACTGGCGTTCCTCGTTACAGACGTTTTTGGAACAGGAGACGATCCCGGTTCTCAAAAAGACCAAGAAGAGTGAAAAAGAGGTGGATATCCGTCCCATGATCTATGAGTCAAGGCTGCGTGAAGACGGCGTATTTGTCCGCCTCGCCTCCGGAAGCGCCGAAAACCTGAAGCCGGAGCTTATGCTGGAAGCCTTCTTCAAGGACAGCGGGCAGGAATGGGATCCGTTTGCATTCCGGGTACACCGGCTGGAGCTGTATGCCTGGGACGGAGAAGAGGATAATCGGAAACTGCTTTCCTTAGATGCTGTTGGTGAGGATATCTTATGAGCAGTGAATCTGTAAGCAGCCGGGCAGCAGGAACCCGTATGATCGTCACAACGCTTCGAGAGCGGCGGCTGACCGCAGAGGAGACGCAGGGACGGATCACCGATCTGTTTTTCGAGGATCCGGAAGAGGATTCCATGGTGGGACGGATCTATGTGGGAACAGTCAAACAGATCCGGACGAATATCCAGGCAGCCTTTGTGGAGCTGGGAGACGGTCTTATGGCCTATTATCCGCTGGAGGACTGGGAACGGTTTCCGGTGGAAGGCGTTGCCTTCCGGGAGGGTGCCCAGATCCCGGTCATGGTAATTAAGGATGCCCAGAAAACAAAGGCTCCGACTGTCACCACGGCGCTGACCTTTACCGGTCAGTACCTGGTTCTGACACCGTCCAAACAGGGTCTGTTTTTCTCGTCCAGGCTGAATGACCCGGAACGGAGACAGGAACTCCGTACGCTTTTAGGTGAGACGGAGGCTTACAGCCTGATCGTCCGCACCAATGCGGCTCACGCTTCTGATTCAGCAGTTCTGGAGGAACGGAACCGGCTTCTTGAAGAGGCCAGGCAGCTTTCTTCGATCTGGAAGACGAGAACCTCCGGATGCCTTCTGCGCTCTCCCGAGCCAGGGTATCTGTCTGAAATCTTCGGGAATCGGCTTTCCGGCCTTTTTGAGGTTGTCACAGACCTGCCGGACGTGTATAATAGAATCGAGACGCGGCTTCAGACACTGAGAACAGAAAATCCGGAGGCAGCTTTGCCGTTCCTCCGCCTGTATACGGATTCCTATCCGTTATCCAAACTTTACAGTCTGGAAACGGTTCTGGAACGGGCGCTGTCAGAACGGATCTGGTTAAGATCCGGCGGATTTCTGGTGATCCAGCCCACAGAAGCACTGGTTGCCATTGATGTGAATACCGGAAAAACGGAGAAGCACCGGAAGAAAGAGGACACCATCTTTCAGACGAATCTGGAGGCGGCAAGAGAGATCGCCGTTCAGCTAAAACTCCGGAATCTGTCGGGAATCATCCTGATTGATTTTATTGATATGGCGGAGGAGCCCCATAAAGAATCCGTTCTTCAGGCATTAAAACAGGAACTTTATAAAGACCCGGTAAAAACTACCGTTCTCGGTTATACAAGACTGAACCTGGTGGAGATGACCCGGAAAAAGGTCCGGAAACCGCTCCATGAGCTGGGCTTCTGAAAGGCGCGTAACTTAATTTAATTCCTATAGGGAGGAAAAGCAACATGAAAAAGCGAATGATGTTATTACTGGCCATGATCCTGACCGTCCTCACTCTGGCGGCCTGCGGCGGATCCAAGATCTCACCGGTTGTCGGTAACTGGAAAGCCACAACGGTTTCTGTCAGCGGTGTCAGCGTGGATGTGGATGAGTATCTGAAGCAGAGCGGAAACGAAGATGTGAAAATGGAAATGGTTCTGGAGAAAGACAATACCATGTCCATCAACATGGCAGGACAGACCGGAGAGGGAACCTGGAAGCTTGACGGATCTACGTTAACACTGACCATTGACGGGGATTCTCTGGATACTACTTATGAAGATGGAAAGATCACCATGGATCTCTCCGGCGTGAGCATGACACTGGAGAAGCAGTAAATCGAATGCTGGTTTTGGAATAACAGGGGCAATTGATAATCCGGAGAAAATCGATTGTTTTACAGGGCATAACCGTGTTAAAAAACCTGGAATGTGGTGTTGACATTCCAGGTTTTTTCTGTTATTATAATTAAGTATGCCGCACAGTGAGGTCGAAAAGGGCCGCTTCGGGCGGACACCGAAACTGGCGAGTAATGATAAATAGGAGGTGCCCTATGTACGCGATTATTGCAACAGGCGGAAAGCAGTACAAAGTTGCTGAAGGCGATGTCATCAAAGTAGAAAAGCTTGGTGTTGAGGCTGGTGAGACTTATACGTTTGATCAGGTTCTGGCTGTAGGCGGCGATGAGCTGACTGTTGGATGCCCTACCGTAGCAGGTGCTACTGTTTCTGCAACCGTTATGAACGAAGGCAGAGGCAAAAAGGTTATCGTTTACAAGTATAAGAGAAAGACCGGATACCACAAGAAGAACGGTCACAGACAGGCTTATACCCAGTTAAAGATTGAAAAGATCAACGCTTAATTGATTTTTCAGTGTAGAAAACGATGATAACGGTAAAACTATTTGTAGATTCCGATGGGCAGTACCGTGGGTTCCGGGTAACGGGACATGCGGAGTACGGCGAACCGGGTGAGGACATTGTCTGTGCCGGTGTTTCCGTTCTGACTCAGAATACAGTGAATGCCATTGATGTTTATACAGAGGATGACTTCACCTGTACCGTGGATGACGGTTATCTGGAATGCATCTTTTCCGATAAAATCAGCCCGGAATCCAAGTTGTTGTTGAACACGATGGTGCTTGGTCTTGAAAGCATCATGGAAAGCTACAGAACTGAAAAAAAGAAAAATCAGTTTCTGAACATATCGACTGAGGAGGTGTAAGACCATGTTGAAGATGAATCTTCAGTTATTCGCTCATAAGAAAGGCGTAGGTTCCACAAAGAACGGCCGTGATTCCGAGTCCAAGAGACTTGGTGCCAAGAGAGCTGACGGACAGTTCGTACTTGCCGGCAATATCCTTTACAGACAGCGCGGTACAAAGATCCATCCCGGCGTAAACGTAGGCCGCGGAGGCGATGATACGTTATTCGCTATGGTTGATGGTGTGGTACGTTTCGAGAGAAAGGGCAGAGACAAGAAGCAGGTTTCTGTATATCCCAAAGTTGTAAACGAATAAACCATGGTTCAAATGAGCCGGCGCGGTAAGCGTCGGCTTTTTTACCATTATGATTCCGATCAGAAAGGAAACGTTACATGTTCGCAGACAGTGCAAAAATCTTTATTAAATCCGGAAAAGGCGGAGACGGACATGTCAGCTTCCGCCGGGAGCTTTATGTACCGAATGGCGGCCCTGACGGCGGAGATGGCGGCCGCGGCGGAGATATTATCTTCGAGGTTGACAAGGGACTGAACGCCCTTACTGATTTCCGCCATGTAAGAAAATATGTCGCCACCAGCGGAGAAGAGGGCGGAAAGAAGCGCTGTCACGGAAAGGACGGCCAGGATCTTGTGATCAAAGTCCCCGAAGGAACTGTCATCAAGGATTTTGAAACCGGTAAGGTCATCGCCGATATGTCCGGTGAGCATCAGCGGGAGATTATTTTAAAGGGCGGCCGCGGCGGAAACGGCAATATGCACTATGCCACTGCTACCATGCAGGTTCCCAAATATGCACAGCCAGGTCAGGAGGGGCAGGAGCTCTGGGTTCTTCTGGAGTTAAAGGTCATTGCCGATGTAGGACTGGTCGGCTTTCCAAATGTAGGAAAGTCCACACTGCTTTCCCGTGTCAGCAACGCCAGACCGAAGATTGCCAATTACCATTTTACGACATTGAATCCAAACCTGGGCGTGGTGGATCTGGGCGAGGGCGCAGGTTTTGTTATGGCTGATATTCCGGGACTCATCGAAGGTGCATCTGAGGGCATCGGACTGGGACATGCCTTTTTGCGTCATATTGAGCGGACAAAGGTTCTGATCCATATGGTAGATGCAGCCTCCACCGAAGGACGTGATCCGGTAGAAGATATCCATGCCATCAATAAGGAGCTGGCGCAGTATGATCCGGAGCTTTTAAAGCGTCCGCAGGTCATTGCTGCCAATAAGATCGATGCGGTGTATTCAGAAGATGAGGATCCTGTGGAGCGGATCCGAAAAGCCTTTGAGACCGAAGGAACAAAGGTATTTGGGATTTCTGCAGTCAGTGGACAGGGTGTGAAGGAGCTTCTGTATCATGTGTACGGACTGCTGCAGAACATGGATCAGACTCCTGTGATCTTTGAGCGGGAGCTGGATCCTGAATCTCTTCGGATCAGTGAGACGCTTCCTTATACCGTTGAAAAGCTGGAAGAAGGCGTATTCTCCGTGGAAGGTCCCAGGATTGAGAAAATGCTGGGTTATACCAATATCGACTCTGAAAAGGGCTTTGAGTTTTTCCAGAATTTCTTAAAGAACAATGGAATTCTGGATGAGCTGGAGGAGGCCGGAATTGCTGAGGGTGACACGGTAAAGATGTATGGTCTGGAATTTGATTACTATAAATAAGAGGAATTTCCGGTTCTGTAACCAGTATAAGCCGCAGATTCCCTTTGATTTCATATAAAAGGATAAAGAACATGAACAGCAGACAGAGAGCTTATTTAAAAAGTCTGGCGATGACCATGGAGCCCATCATGCAGATCGGGAAATCCAGTCTGACGCCGGAAATTACCGAGGCCGTCAGCGAAGTGCTGGAGGCGAGAGAGCTGATTAAAATCAACGTACTGAAAAACTGCATGGACGACACCAGAATTCTGGCGGAAGCCCTTGCAGAGCGTACCCGTTCCCAGGTGGTACAGGTCATCGGAAAGAAGATCGTGTTATACCGGGAATCCAAAACAAAGAAGAAACTGGAGCTGCCGAAATGAAAGCGGAAGCATCGGTTCAGAAACGAATCGGGATCATGGGCGGAACCTTTGATCCTATCCATCTTGGCCATCTGATCCTGGCCGAGCAGGCCATGACGCAGTTTGATCTGGATCAGGTCCTGTTTATGCCGTCCTCCCAGCCGCCCCATAAAAGCGACCGGAAGGTTCTGGATGCCAGACACCGTCAGGCTATGGTTCTCCTGGCTATCCGTGACAACGACCGCTTTTCCTATTCGGATCTGGAGCTCTGCCGTACCGGATATACGTATACCAGTGACACGCTGCGGGAGTTAAACAGCCTGTATCCGGACAGCACGATCTATTTCATTATGGGAGCTGATTCCTTGTTTGCCGTGGACTCCTGGCATGAGCCGCAGGAGATCTTCAACCGTGCTGTGATCCTGGCAGCAAACCGCATGGATCTTCCAGGAGAGCAGCTGCAGAGCCAGATCCAGTATTTAAAGGAACGGTTTCATGGCAGTGTCGGACTGATCCAGATGCCGGATATCGCCATCTCCTCCAGAGACATCCGTAAAAAATGCAGCGAGGGACGTCCGATCCGTTATTATGTACCGAAGGCCGTCTGGGATTATATCGAAGAGCATGGACTGTACCGGCCGGAGGATTCTGAGACAGTGGACGATCCTGTTCAGTCCGAAGATCATGTTTCCCCTAGCTGCACACAGGAGGCTGAAACAGCCGATACAAAGGAGGAATACGCCATGAAGCCGGATCGTCTGGCGATCAAAGAAAAAATGCGTCATAAGCTGGGAATCGGGCGTTATGAGCATACCCTGGGCGTTGCCTATACGGCGGCCTGCCTTGCGATGCGTTACGGCGCAGATTCCGAAGCCGCAGAGATCGGCGGCCTGCTTCATGACTGTGCCAAGCAGTATGATAATGACACCTTATTGAAAAAATGCCGGAAGTATGAGCTTCCCGTCACGGATGCAGAAGTAAGGAATCCTTCCCTGCTCCATGCCAAGGTCGGCGCCTATTTTGCCGAGCATAAGTATGATGTGACGGATCCTGCGATCCTTTCCGCGATCCGGTTCCATACCACCGGAAAGCCGGATATGAGTCTTCTGGAAAAGATCCTCTATGTAGCAGATTACATCGAACCGCGCCGGTTCAAGGCACCGAATCTGGATAAAATCCGCGGCCTGGCATTTCGGGATCTGGACGAAGCTGTTTATGAAATTATGTCCGATACTCTGGAATATTTAAAGGAACGGCCGGAGAGCATTGACGATACCACGAAGGCGGCCTGTGCATTTTACCGGGCCCTTCATGAAACAAGAGCAAAGGAGAGCAGTATATGAGCGATTCCAAAACCATGGCAGCCATCGCCTGCCGCGCCCTCGAAGACAAAAAAGGCCAGGAAGTCACCGTGATCGATATTTCCGGTGTTTCCTGCCTCGCCGATTATTTCATCATTGCCAACGGCGAAAACAGCAATCAGGTTCAGGCCATGGTCGATAACGTGGAAGAGGAACTGGCAAAAGCCGGATTCCATTATACCCAGCGGGAAGGTTATCAGGCCGCCAAATGGATCCTTTTGGACTACAAGGATATCGTTGTCCATGTTTTTTCAAAAGAAGACCGCCGGTTCTATGATCTGGAGCGGATCTGGAGAGATGGAAGATTCGTAGATCCGAAAGAGCTGGAAGAGTAATGTAAAAAAGAATCCTGCGAGCAGGATTCTCCGCCTGCGGCGGGCCGCAAAGCGGTAATCTTCCGTTGTAATGAATGAAAAAGCCTGTCAGACTCCGTTCATGAATCTGACAGGCTTTTTCATTCATTTAAGACATTTTCCGGAACAGCCCGATGACCTGTCCGATGATCTTTACATCATTTAAGATGATCGGATCCATAAAATCGTTTTCCGGCTGGAGACGGAAGTGTCCGTTCTCCTTATAAAAACGTTTTACCGTTGCCGAATCATTGACCAGTGCTACCACAATGTCACCGTTTTCCGCTGTAGAATCCACGGTACAGAGGATCTGATCGCCGTCCAGAATTCCGGCGTTTACCATACTTTCTCCCTTTACATGGAGCATATAGGTTTCTTTATTGGGAAGCATTTCCGCCGGAAAGGGGAAGTAGCTCTCAATGTTTTCCGCTGCCAGGATCGGCTGTCCGGCCGCTACCGTACCGATCACGGGTACCTGTACCATTTCCCGTCTGGTTAAGCCAAAGGTATCATCGACTACCTCAATGGCTCTTGGCTTCGTCGGATCACGCCGGATATAGCCGTTTTTCTCCAGTGTTTCCAGGTGAGAGTGGACCGAAGAGGTCGATTTTAAATGAACCGTCTCACAGATCTCCCGCACTGTTGGCGGATATCCCTTCTTTAAAATTTCCTGTTTTATAAACTCAAGTATTTCCTGCTGTTTCGCTGTAATCTTACCCGGCATGAAAATCCCTCCTCTAAGCAGTCCTTTTTTCTGCTGTTTCTATATATACTACAATAAAAGATCCAGAACACATATCTTTCCATCGCATTTGCGCTTTCATAATATTCCGGCGCAAACGATCGGAAGATCGCAATCCAAGCTTTTCTGAAAATTATCTTTCTTTATAGTACCATGGGATGGCACATTATGCAAGCAAAATCCAAACATTTGTTTGAATTTCTCGTTGACAAACATGTGTTCTTGTAGTAAGATGGTTCTATAAAAAGAACAAATGTTTGTGGCTTTTCTTTATGGGAGGGGTTTTATGAAAACAAAAGCAAAAACATCTTCTTCCTGGATCCGTCTTGCTGTGATCCTTTGTCTTGCCTTACTGGTTTCCGTAATTTTTCTGCGTGTCTTTATTACCGCAAAGGGAAAAGAACCGGAGAACACCGGCTATAAATATTATACGTCAGTCCAGATTAAAAACGGAGACAGTCTCTGGAGTATCGCCGGCCGGTACTGCAGTGATCCGGAGCAGATCCCGGCCTATGTAAAAGAACTCCGCACTATGAACCATCTGGAAACCGATGAGATCCATGCCGGGAATTACCTGACGGTGGTGTATTATTCGGAAGAATATAAATAAACGTACCAAGTTTTTCTCCTTGACCATAGTATATATCATGATATATACTATGGTCAAGGAGGTGTTTAAAATGATGACTGCAAAGCTATTTGAAAATGGAAGAAGCCAGGCTGTCCGTTTGCCGAAAGAATGCCGTTTTTCCGGAGAAGAAGTAATAGTAAACAAGATCGGTGAACTGGTGATTTTAATGCCGGAGGGGAATCAATGGGAAGGATTTGTGAGAAGCCTGAATCTCTTTTCAGATGATTTTATGGATTCGGGACGGGAACAGCCTGAGTTACAGGAGCGTGATTCATTATGATGAAGTATATGCTTGATACGAACATCTGCATTTATACCATTAAGAAGAAACCGCCGATGGTATTACACCGGTTTATGTCTCACAATTCGGAGGAACTGTGTATTTCTTCTATCACGTACGCAGAACTGGTCCATGGTGTTGAAAAGAGCCAGGCTGTCGATCGAAACAGTCTGGCTTTGGCCTTATTCCTTTCACCGATTACAATCCTGTCCTTTGATGACCGGGCAGCGGAGGAATACGGAAAGATCCGTGTTGATCTGGAACGGAGAGGCACCCCGATCGGACCGATGGATACGCTGATTGCCGGACATGCAAAAGCTGCCGGACTAACTCTGGTTACCAATAATACCCGAGAGTTTCAGCGGGTTTCCGATCTGCCTCTTGAAGATTGGAGTATGGAATAAATTCATCCGTACAACCGTGTGATTGCCTTTTCTCTTATATCGCAAAGAGCATTATTTCCCATCCGGTTTTTCCCTCAGTCGAACCGCATTTCTGGCACTGCGCCGCCGTTCATCCTCCAAAGCGGCATAATGCTTTCTGGTTGTATTAACATCGGAATGTCCGAGAACATCCGCCACAAGATAAATATCCCCGGTTTCCCGGTATAAATTTGTGCCATACGTACTGCGGAGCTTATGGGGAGTGATCTTTTTCAGGGGCGTTACCAGCCTGGCATACTTTTTTACCAGGTTTTCCACGGTTTTGACGCCGATCCGTCTGGATCGGAGAGAGAGGAATAGTGCCTGTTCTTCGCCATCGACAGGAATCATCTGTTTCCGCTGTTCCAGATAAGCCAGCAATGCTTCTCGTACCTCATCTCCGAAATAAACAACAACTTCCTTTCCACCCTTTCGGTGGATCCGGATTCCATCATTTTTGAAATCGACATCATCTAAATCCAGTCCGACACACTCGGATACACGGATACCGGTTCCAAGAAGAAGTGTCAGAAGAGCCACGTCACGAACCTTTGTTTTTTCATGAAAGGCTTTCTGATGTTTCGTCAGACCTTCACCGCTTTCCACCTGATCCAGTAAGCTGGCAACCTCATCAATATCCAGACGGACAATTTCCTTGGTATGGAGCTTTGGAAGCTCGATCAGAGCTGCCGGATTTGTCGTGATTGCCTCTTTCTTATAAAAGTAATTATAGAACGATTTCAGTGCAGAAATTTTTCTGGTAATTCCACGTTCCTTATTGATATGTTCCTTTTGTTCCTCATCGGAATAGTATTTCAGATATTCCATATATTCTTCCAGATCTACCGGTTTTATCTTATCAAGATCTTCCAGAGTAATCGCCCGGATTCCTTTTTGGGAAAGTGCAGGGTTATTCTTTATCAAGAACTCAAAAAATACCCGCAGGTCATACGCGTATGCGATCCTGGTACGGGAGGAAGTAGTCGGCTCGATTCCACGGAAAAACGTTCCGCAGAAGGGTGGGAGAGAAGCGATCAGTTCCCGCAGCTTCATGGTATTCTGAATGTCTACCTGCTCATAATATGGTTTCTGTTCCATAGCCTGCTCCTTTCTCTTATCGCTTTCTTTCCGGCCAGTCCGGAAGATTTCCATTGATCACTGCTGAAAACATCCGTTCTTTTGTACCGGGATTTTCTTTCGTCAAGGTACGTACCAGATCTTTCACATATTCTCTCCGGGTATGGCCGTCCGCCGGACATGGATTTTTACAGACCGGAAGATGAAATTTATTTTTGAAGCCGATGATATCCGCCTCCGGTACATAAAGAAGCGGCCGGATCACAGTCAAGTTCATGCGGTCCAGATGAGTGACAGGAGAGAACGAGTGAAATCTTCCCTCATAGATCAGGGACATTAACATGGTTTCCACAATGTCATCCTTATGATGGGCATAAGCAATTTTATTGCAACCAAGTTCCTTAGCTTTGTCATTGAACGCACCTTTCCGCATTTTCGCACACAGCGAACAGGGATTCGATTCTTTCCGCACATCAAATACAATTTCACCGATCTGCGTGGAAACAATCGTGTAGGGAATCTCAAGCTCTTTACACAATTTCTTTACCGGAGATAGCTCCATATCCGGGAATACAGCGATGCTGATGGCTTCGATGGAAAACGGCTTCGGATAAAAACGCTGCAGTCCATGAAGCGCGTATAATAAGGTTAAACTGTCCTTGCCTCCGGAAATTCCAACGGCGATTTTATCACCGGATTCGATCATCCGGTAATCATCGACCGCCCGGCGGGTGTAGCTTAATAATTTTTGAAGTTCCATAGTGAGTAGTCCTTTATGTATGAAATCGTTAATAAATGTAGGTGTTCCCAAACAGCTTTAGATTTTCGTAAACAACGTTAGGTCTTTCTAAACAGAATATAGTATAACATAACGAAACCTATAAATAAATGTTTTAAATTTCCTTTTGCGGCCCACTCAGGCCAGCTAACCGGCACATTTCCCCTGAGAGAGTATGTTCTTTGTATTATTCTATTTATTCGCAAAACTCAACTTTAACGAATAAATATGGTCAGAAAGAGCTTTCGGTTATAAAAACCTGCATTTCAAGCTAAGACATTCATGTAAGGCATTCATATAAGGCATTTATGTGAACTAGTTATCTTACCATGTCAAATTGACATATCAAACATTTAAAATATGTGTTTCCCATTTTTTTACTTTCCCGCTATAATAACTTCGGTGTAAAAAGAACTCCATATCTATCATGGAAAAGAGGAATCCAAGATGAAAAAGACAGTAATCTGTATTGGACGGGAATATGGAAGCGGCGGCCGTGAGATTGGCGAACGTCTTGCAGCGGCACTGGATATTCCCTGTTATGACAAATTAATTTTGAAAAAGACGGCAGAGGAATCTCATCTCTCCTACTCTCTTTTAAAGGATGAAGATGAAAAACCAGTCAACCATGACCGGTTTCTGACCGGTGATGTCTTTGTGGACTCCGCAGGCATCCAGAACGCGTTCTATTCCGAAAGCCAGATCACCTTTGATGCGGAACGCCGTGTGATCGAGGAACTGGCTGCAAAAGGTTCCTGTGTGATTATCGGACGCTGTGCTTCCTCGCTTCTGCGTGATTCGCTTGGGGCGGACAAGGTCTTATCAGTGTTTATTTATGCGAATCTGGAACAGAAGCTTTCCCGGATCATGGATCGAAACAGCCTGAACCGCAGGGATGCCGAAAAGAGGATGAAACGGATCGACCGTATGCGCCGGCAGTATTTCGATTTCTATTCGGAAACCCAGTGGGGAAAACCGGAAAGCTATGACATAATGCTTTCCAGCAGTTCCTATGGCATTGACGGTTGTGTGGATCTGTTAGTAACGAGTATGAAGGAGCGTGTTTAAGCATGAATAAGGATCTTACTGTAGGAAAGCCGGAATCCGTCCTCTGGCGCTTCTGTCTTCCATTGTTTGGAAGTATTATCTTCCAGCAGCTTTATAATATTGCCGACAGCCTGGTTGCCGGCAAATTTATTGGTGAAAATGCTCTGGCAGCCGTCGGAAACGGCTATGAGATCACTCTGATCTTCATCGCGTTTGCGTTTGGCTGCAATATCGGATGTTCCGTTGTCGTCTCCCAGTTTTTTGGAGCAAAACAATATGGAAAAATGAAAACGGCTGTTTATACCACGATGATTTCCAGCGCGATCCTCTGTGCACTGCTGATGCTGCTTGGTATTCTCGGCTGTCATGCGTTGCTGGAGCTGATCAATACACCAGCGGAGATCATCGGTGATTCCCAGCTTTATCTGGATATTTATATCTGGGGGCTTCCGTTTGTCTTTTTCTATAATATCGCTACCGGTATCTTCTCAGCTCTTGGTGATTCCAAAACCCCGTTCTTATTCCTGGCGGTATCCTCTACCTCCAACATCGGAATGGATATTCTCTTTGTGACTGCGTTCAATATGGGTGTAGCCGGTGTGGCCTGGGCAACCTTCATCTGTCAGGGAGTAAGCTGTGTGCTGGCAATCCTGTTTGTATTGAAGCGCTTAAAGACAGTTCCCCATGAAGGGAAGGCATCGCTGTTTTCCTGGCCGATTTTCAAAAAGATTTCGGTTGTTGCAATTCCCAGTATCTTACAGCAGAGTTTTATCTCGGTAGGCAATATTATGATCCAGAGTATCATCAACGGTTTCGGAACCAGTGTTATGGCCGGATATTCTGCTGCGATCAAGTTAAACAACCTGGTGATCACATCCTTTACCACTCTTGGAAACGGTGTTTCCAACTATACTGCCCAGAACATGGGCGCAGCAAAGCTGGAGCGTGTAAAACAGGGCTTCAAGGCTGGTCTCAAGCTGGTATGGACCTTATGCATTCCGCTGGTGCTTCTCTATCTGTTTGCAGGAAAATATTTTCTGCTCCTGTTCATGGATGATCCCACCGGCCCTGCAATCGGAACCGGACTTCTGTTTCTGCGGATTGTAGCACCGTTCTACTTTGTGGTTTCTGCCAAGCTGGTTGCCGACGGCATCCTCCGTGGCGCAGAGATGATGAAGAAATTCATGATTGCAACTTTTACCGACCTGATTCTCCGTGTGGTTCTTGCATTTGTTCTTTCTAAAATCCTGAACAGCGCAGTAGGTATCTGGTGTGCATGGCCCATCGGCTGGTCTGTGGCAACCTGTCTGTCCATGATTTTTTACAGCAAGGGTCCCTGGGGCAAAAACACTGCCGCAGTAAAATAATTGACCGTTTTCGTATGAAAGCGTTTTGGTTTCATAGGACGAACTTTCGTATGAAACCAAAAAATATGCACCGGATCGCAGGTTTTTCTGCGTAACCGGTGCATAAGTAAAATTTCTTTTAGTTATTACGGCAGCTTCTTTCCCGCAGCCTGATACAACTCATACCATTCACTTCTTGTAAGCGGCAGATCCGAACCGGCACAGGCGTCTTTCATCCGACTGGGATTCATGGTACCGCAGATCACCTGGATATTGGCCGGGTGTCTGGTAATCCACGCAACCGCAATGGCGGTGTTCGTAACGTCATATTTTTCTGCCAGACGGTCAATAACCTCATTGAGCTTCCCGAAATGCTCCCGGTCCCCCAGAAAGATATGAGCAGAGGAAGAACTGATCGGACCGCTCACCTGGAACGGTGACCACGCCTGGATCGTCATATCATGCAGTCTGGAATACTCCAGTACCGATCCCTCCTTATCATAGCCCTGCACACTGTCCGTATTGGCGGCAATGCCGGAATCGATCATGGGGCTGTGGTCGATGCTTAACTGAAGCTGATTAACCTGCAGCTTAAAGGGTACATACTTCTGAAGCAGCTCTGCCTGCAGGGGACGGTGATTGGAGACGCCGAAATGACGAACCTTTCCGGCATTATAAAGCGTCTCAAAAGCCTCCGCCACTTCCTCCGGCTCCATCAGGGCATCGGGACGATGCAGAAGCAGAAAGTCCAGATATTCGATTCCCAGACGGCTCAGGATCCCATCTGCGGCCTTTACGATATGTTCCTTGGAAAAATCATACGACCCGATCTCGCTTTTGATGATCCCGCATTTGCTCTGAATGATCATTTTTTCCCGGAGAGACGGTGCGGAAAGCTTCAGCATCTTTCCGAAGATCTCCTCGCACTCTCCTCTCTGGCCGGCGCTGCCGTAGACATCGGCATGATCAAAATAGTTGACGCCGCACTCCATGGCATTCTTTACCAGTGCGTCCGCCTCCTTCGGTGTTTTTCCCTTGAGCCGCATACAGCCCATAATGATATTCGACGCCTTTAACCCCGTTGTACCGACTTCAATATATTTCATGTCATACTCCTTTATTGAGCTTCCCGATTCTTTTTCTTCAGTTCCACAAAGTTCAGGATTGCATCAACGGCACCGTCAAAGCCAACGGCACTGCGGTTGATACAGAGATCATAGCTCTTGGATGCGCCCCACTTTTTGTTGGAATAATAATTATAATAGGAAGCACGCTTTTTGTCGGTCTTTGTAATAAAATCCTTGATCTTTCCCGGTTCAATATGATAATGCTCCTTCAGATATTCAACCTTGTCCTCATAGGCTGCGGTTGTAAACACTGATACCGTATTGGGATAATCCGCCAGTGCATAGTCGGCACACCGTCCGACGATGACACAGGATTCCTTTTCTGCAAGCTGCTTGATGGTATCAAACTGCGCCAGAAAGACCTTCTGATTCAGAGGCATATCTACAAATCCGGACGGATTGTAACTCATGGAATACGTGTCCATGACGAGGGAATATAAAAAGCTGTTGGTGGGCTTTTCATCATGGTGTTCAAAGATCTCTTCACACAGTCCGCTGTTCTTTGCGGACAGGGAAAGCAGTTCTTTATCATAGCATTTCACACCAAGACGCTTTGCCAGCTTCTGCCCGATGAACCTTCCGCCGCTGCCGCATTCTCTTCCGATTGTAATAACCAGGTTTCCGTGCATAATATCCAGCTCCTCTCAAATATAAAATTAAAACAAAAACAGCTGAGATCAGGTCTCGGACCATCTCAGCCGCTTCTGATGAAACAAATCGTCTCACCAGTACCATAATCTATTCATATTATACTGTATTTTCAAGAAAAAGTACAGCTATATGTGCAGATTTACCAACAATTTCTTGAAATATTCCGGAAGGGGAGCTTCAAATTCCATGTAAGCTCCGGTCCGAGGATGAACAAAGCCCAGAACCTTGGCGTGAAGTGTCTGCCCTCCGGTAGGATAAGCCGGCTTCGCCGGTCCGTAGACCGTATCACCCAGAAGCGGATGATGGATCGAAGCCATATGAACCCGGATCTGGTGGGTGCGCCCGGTTTCCAGGCGGCATTCGATATAGGTAAATTTCTTTAAGGGCTCCAGAACATGATAATGGGTAATGGCTTCTTTGCCATTCTGCCGATTGACGGCCATCTTCATCCGGTCGTTTGGATTTCGCCCGATGGGTGCATCGATTGTCCCGTCCGAAGAAAGCTCTCCGTGAACAATGGCATGATACCGGCGGGTAATGGAATGGACCCGAAGCTGTTCCGCGATGGAGGCATGAGCCATATCGTTTTTGCATACCAGTAAAAGCCCTGTGGTATCCCGGTCGATCCGATGGACAATTCCGGGGCGCAGTACCCCGTTGATCCCGGAAAGCTTTCCGCGGCAGTGATATAAAAGACCATTGACCAGCGTATGGCTTTCATGGCCGGCCGCCGGATGAACAACCATGCCTTTGGGCTTATTGACCACCAGAAGATCTTCGTCCTCATAAACGATATCCAGATCCATGGGCTCCGCCTCCACCGAAAGCTCCTTCGGTTCTGGGATCACCACCTGGATCTCATCTCCCGTTCTGACCTTGTAATTGCCCTTTACAGCCCGTTTTCCGACTGTGATGCTCTCTTCCTCGATGAGCTTCTGTAAATAGCTTCTGGAGGGCAATTCGGGCTTCTCAGACAGATACCGGTCAATCCGGCAGCCGGATTCCTCCGGAAGAACTGTATATTCATAGGCCGCCATCAGAGTTCCTCTCCCTTATGCGTCTGCTTTTCTCTCCGTCCGGGAAGAAGTACCGAAAGCTCTTCTTCTTTATAATAGAACAGAAATACAAGGATAAACAGGATTCCACCAACAACTACATAGCAGTCTGCCACATTGAAGATGGGGAAGCTGATCAGGACAAAGGAAAAGAAATCCACCACATAGCCGTTGAACATACGGTCGATCATATTTCCGACCGCACCGGCCGCCACAAGAGCCAGAACAAACCGAAGAAACGTGTATCGTCTGGTTACTGGAGCCTTGAGAAACGCATAAACGATCAGCACCAGCACCACAAGAGTTCCTGCTAAGAACAGCCACCGGCTGCCGGATAACAATCCCCATGCCATGCCGCGGTTTTCCAGATAGGAAAGCTCAAACACACCATCAATCAGCACGAAGGCTTCCTTTCCGCGGAGCTTTGCCACAGCCAGATGCTTTGTCCACTGATCAAATACGATCAGAAGAATACTGAAGATCAGATAACCGGCCAGGATTTTTCCCTTGCAGCCGGTCTGAGTTGTTCCGGAATTTTTCTTCGTTTCTGTCATGCGTCCTCCCTTCCGGCCAGATACAAAAGAGCTCCTTTCATTTCCTCCGTTGTTACGGTACGGTCAATATATGCCTCGCCGATGGAATGCAGAAGAATGAACTTAATTACACCGGAGTCCATTTTTTTATCATGCTTTGCCGCGTCTAAAATCTTTTCAATATCCAGGTCTTCCACACGGACCGGCAGTCCGAAAAAGCTTAAAAGCTCCTCCAGCTGTGCCAGCTTCTCTGCGGAAATCAGACCGCGTTTTTTCGAAATCCATGCTGCTGCTGCACAGCCGGCGCCTACACAGGCACCGTGGCTCATGGTAAAGTTCTTTTCTTTTTCAATGGCATGCCCCAGAGTATGGCCGAAATTTAAATATGCACGGATCCCCTGTTCGGTGGGATCTTCCTCAACCACAGCACGTTTGATCTGACAGCTGCCCTTTACGGTTTCAAAAAGCGCCGGAAGTTCCCGGTTACGGATCTCATTCCGATGAGCGGAAAGCCACTGATAATACGCTGCCGACCGGATACAGCCATGCTTGACAACCTCGCCCATGCCGGAAGTAAACTGTTCCGCTGACAGAGTTTTCAGTACGGACACATTGATGTAGACCAGCTTCGGCATATAGAAGGCGCCGACCATATTTTTATAGCAGTCAAAATCCACGCCGGTCTTTCCGCCAATGCTGGAATCCACCTGGGAAAGCAGGGTTGTGGGAATCTGGACAAAGCGGATTCCGCGAAGATAAGTGGCTGCTGCAAATCCGGTCAGATCGCCGGTCACACCGCCGCCGAGGGCCACCAGCACATCATTCCGGTCGAAGGAATTCCGGATCAGCGTTTCATAAAGCTCCCGTACCGTATCCAGGTTTTTATGCTGCTCTCCGGCAGAAAACACAAAGGAAACAACTGTCCCTGCAAGAGACTCCAGGCATCTGGACACCTCATCCATATAAAGCTCTGCCACCTGACTGTCTGAAACCACACATATCTTTCTGCCGGAAAGAGCAAGGGGCTCCATGGCTTCTTTCAGCCCGTCAAAGGACGCAGATAACCGGATCGGATAGATGGGACGACCGTCCCGATGCACCATCAGTTCTTCTGTCTGTATCATTTTTATGCGTCTTCCTTTCTTTTCGTTTCATGTTTTCGTGCCTCGTCTGTTCCGGCTTTTCTTCCGGCTTTTTGACACGCTAATTATATTGTCGGAGCCGGATCATCTGACGCCCCTTTTTTGTTCCGGAGATTACTCCATCGTAAATAAACTTTCCTGCTCCGCGCACCGAGATCACATCTCCGACCTTTGGTTCGTACGTCTGGGAGGTACAGAGCTTTCCGTTTATATAGACCCGTTCCTCACGGACACAGGAGAGCGCCGCTGAACGCGACATCCGCACTGCCAGGGCAAGGAAGGAATCCAGTCGGAGAGATGCCACTGACCCGGTGATCTCCGTGAACGAGATCTGTCCGTCCAGCTCCGAAAAAGCCACTGCCTCGCAGTGCACCGGATTATGGCGAACACTGGTTAAGGAATCCATCAGAAACTGTGCCATAGGCGCTGTGCAGAGCACGTAGGCATACCCGTCACCCACCAGAATATCTCCGATTTTACTGCGGTCAATTCCCAGGTTCAAGATCGCCCCCAGATAATCACGATGGGAGGCCGCCTCAGTAAACTTCCCTGCTGATGAAGAAATCTTTATCGGCACGATGGGAAGCATCTCCCGGTCAAGTACTTCCATATAAACAGGAAGAAAGCAAACGACCTTTCGTTCTGCCTCCTCATATCCGCCGTCCAGATGGACACGGATGTGGGAAAACTCCGGCAATGCCGATAAAAAGACCGTTTGCTCATGTAGGTTCAAAAAATCTGTATAAACCGGGATCTCTCTCCCGTAGCATACCTTTGCCAGATCTGACAGGTGATTTAAAAATACCTGTTCTTCTTTATTCATGTATTCCTCCGTCAGTCGGTATAGGAAGCATTTCCGCCCATGAGATCCTCAAAATCTCCGGAGAGCTCGATGGCCTGAGGTGTTGCAATGAAGATAAAACTGGAGATCTTCTGAAGATTTCCATTCATGGCATAGCAGGCACCGCAGGTAAAATCAATAATCTTCTGTGCAGTTTCCGTAGGAATCCCCTCCATATTGATCACAACGGCCCGTCCGCTGAGCAGGGTATCACAGATCTCTCTGGCATCACCAATGGAGCTGGGCTTTACCATGCAGACCTCCATGCCGCCCCTTGTTGCGGAACGCATGGGAACTACATTGGAAGGACGGCTCTTGGGCTTTGCGGATGACCTGGGCGCTGCCTGGGGAATATCATCCTCCGGTTCTGCTGTTTTCCTTTCCCGGTGGAAAATACTTTTCTTGGGCTGAGACTCCTCGAAGTCGTCCTCGTCATCATACATCATATCATCATCGTCATAATCGTATTCGTCATCTTCGTTCAATTTCATCGCATCGAGAAATTTATTCATAATACTCATGGGTTAAACCCGCCTTTCTATATTTAATCCTTTACCATTATCAATGTTTTTTTTGTTCCTGTCAACCGATAATCCGGATTTTTTCATGGAATTCTATCGTAGAATATCCGAATCCGATACAAGCTCCGCTTTCAGGACAATATGGTCATACGTTCGGATGCTGTAAGAAACATTTTTCTTTACCACACAGTATTCACTATTTTCATCCAGGATTTTTACATATTTGAACATGGCATAACCGCGGTTGATATTATACACACCGGGAATACTCTCTTTCTGTCCCACCTGGAACCGTGTATTCGAATCCGGAAGCACCAGATTATCACCGTCCTGAAGCGTATCGGTACTTACATAGCAATAACGGGGCACCGCCTCGGTTGTTTCTTCTTCCTTGGCTTTTGCCTCTTCCTCATCGGTAATTCGAAGAATATCCGCCGCCACAAATTCCAGGGAAGAGCTTCCGTCATTGGCATAAACCTCCCGGTAAAAGCCCTCGTCCGCACTGTCACCGCCGACTGTCAGGTATTCCTTTGGAATCACATAGGCTTCCTTTTCGGTCAATGCGGTTTTGGGCAGTTTTAAGCCGCTTGCCTGAGAATTTTTCACTTCCAGTTCCACAAACCGGTCCTCCGCAAACTGGATCATATATTTATTGAAATCCAGCCTTCCGTAGGTTTTTCCGTCACTTCCGGTAAAGGTGGAAAACGCCGCCGAAGCATCTAGGTTTTTCTCTGTGAAACGGACCGACACACTGGTCACATCTGTATACCGGGAAATCTCATCGTCCTTCAGGGGAATCACCACTGACCAGTCGTCCGCGGTTATGAGCTTATAGGCTGGAGACCCGCTCGCAAGAAGCTGACCGGTGCTGTATACGGTTTTCTGATAATGCTCCTTTGAAAAGGTATCTTCTGTGATCTGATCTGCAGCAAGCTGTTCCATTCCATCGGTGGAATAGACCACGATCCCGTTTTCCTTTGCATATCCTTTCTGGAGAGAAAGATCCTCACCGGTGGCACCAAGCTCCGTCAGCATGTTGATGTTCAGATATTCCATGAGTCTGGAGGACATACTGTTATTCAGATCATAAATCCTGGAAAAAGTCTGATCAGAATAGGAGCTGCTGAACGCCGAAAGCTGTGTCTTCAGTTCTTTTAAGTTCGCTTCGGTCAAACGGCTCTCACTTCCGGCTGTTTTATTGAGATAATCATTGACTGCGCCGTTTTCATCAACGGCAAATACCAGATTTCCAACGGCAGCCTTTCCCTTTTCCTGGAGATAATAGCTGACATAGCCGGAATATTCAGAATTGACGACCTGTTCCGTACGTAAAATAACACCGGTGTAATAAGAATCGCTGGCGATATCACCGTCCTGTACTTCATACATCTTAATTTTCGGTTTTACGGCGTACCGGATCATGGTGATCACCAAATATAAGAAAATAACGGCAAACACGATCATGCCGATATTGATATTTTTCGGTTTTTTATATCGGATAATTTTCTTTTTCGCCACGGATCTGCTCCCTTATCTGGATATCATTCCCATCAATAATCGGATGGAAACGGAACATACTAAAAGAAAAAAGGAGGAAAACAATTATGAATTCCAAACCACTGGATTATACAGCCCTTGCCATCGCCATTATCGGAGCCGTCAACTGGGGACTCATCGGCTTTTTCCGATTTGATCTGGTCGCATTCCTGTTCGGAGAAATGACACTGCTTTCCAGGATCATCTACGCGGTTGTCGGGATCTGCGGACTGTATCTGATCAGCCTGTTCGGGCGGATCGGAATAAATGAATAAGGATTCTCCGCCGCAGTGCGATCCCCGCGGAGCGTTTTTGGTTTCATAAGACGCACCTTCCTATGAAACATGAAAGAACGGGACGTGGGGGCACGTCCCGAATTCTTCGCGTTTATAACAGAATGCATTCAGACAAAGCGTTCTGTGTATGTACTGCTTACAGTGAAACAATGACCTTGGATTGTGCATGCTCCGGTAATTCCTGAGCATCCATGGAAATACTGAGAACGATGGAAACACCGTACTGCTGTCCAAGCTGCTCCAGCTCGATCAGCGCTGCGGACACATCCTGGCCTTCCAGGTGTGCCAGTTTTAAGAAGCTGTCCAGGAAAACATATTCCAGATCGTAATCCTGAGAAATGATTCCACATAAGAATCCGATAAACGCATTGTATGAACGGATCGGATAATCGCTGACATTGATCAGACGAATCTTATTGTCAAGCTCGTGCATGCTCTTTGTGTCTTTGTCGAGGTAAACGATCGACCCCTTGCACTCTGCTACGGCTACATTAGCCTTGTCCAGAAGAAATTTTGTCTTTCCGTTTCCCATCTTCCCCGCGATAATCTGCACCATAATGCACTCCTCCTTTAGTCACTTGTTGTAATTCGATTCTGATAAATCTTGATTTAATTATAGGATAAAACTTACAAAAATTCAATGCTTAATTCCGTTTTATTGTGGAATTTTTGAAAGTTTTTTGAAAGTTTAAAAACAACACCGCTTTCTGCCTTATGGTACCTTGGAAAGGAGCGCTGTCATATTGGCGTACAGATCCTCCCTGCCGGATGCCTTTAAGACCACGCTGACATAAGGTGTTCCAGAAGCATCCTCAGAAAGAAGTGACAGACAGTACCCGGCTTCCGGAGTCGTACCGGTCTTTCCACCGATGGGCGTTACCCCATCCGGTGCCTGCGCCTTTCCGTTAAAATACCAGATACCCCGCCCCCAGGTAAGAGAAGTCGGAGATCCGCCGATGGTAAAATCGGCAGTATATTCCTGGGTACTGATGATATCGATAAATTTTTCATATTTCATGGCTTCCCGATAAATTAAATAGATATCGTAAGCGGTTGTATAATGATTCGGATCAGAAAGCCCGTGAGCGTTGCTGTAATGGGTTCCTGCCGCCCCCAGCCGTTTTGCTTCCTGATTCATCAGCTCCACAAAGGCTTCCTCACTGCCGGCAACTCCGTAAGCGATCACATTGGCGGCATCATTTCCGGATGGCAGCATCAGACCGTACAGAAGCTGTTCCAGCGTAAGCGTACAGTCAGGAATGATATGGCAAAGAGAGGAGCCTGGATCTAAATCTGCCAGCATATGTGCCTCCACCGTGATCTCCTGATCCAGATCTCCGTATTTCAGAGCTACCAGGCAGGTCATTACCTTGGTAACACTGGCCGGTTCCAGCCGTTCCAATGCGTTTTTGCTGAAGCATATCGTTCCGTCCGAAGCATTGAAGGTAATTCCGGCTTCTGCCGTAACTGCGGGATCCTCTCCCACATTTCCAGACACTGCCGCCAGGTTTTCTCCAAATAACGGAAATGGCTCCAAATTTTCCGTTCCGTTCGCTCCCTTTGCTGATACTTCATAAGGATGAAGCATAGCAAAAGACGCCGTATGTTTTTCATAACCAAAGCAAAGTAGTCCACCGGCGGCCGCACAAAGGAGCAGTAAGATCAGAATGGCTGACTGTCTTGCACGTCTCCGGCTTTTTTTTACCTGCTCTGCCGTTGTTGTTCTGGGCATAACTCATTCCCCCATGCGTTTATTTAAAGGCTTCTCTCCATTCCATGTCACCGCGCTCCAGTGCCTTTACCAGAAGCTCTGCGGTCGCCAGGTTGGTCGCCAGAGGAATGTTGTGCATATCGCACAGGGTCGCCACCTTGAATACATCCGGTTCATGAGACTTCGGATGAAGAGGATCGCGCAGAAAGATCACCAGATCGATCTGGTTGCTTTCGATCTGAGCCGCAAGCTGCTGCTCTCCGCCCAGATGTCCAGCCAGGAATTTGTGAACGTTCAGATTCGTTACTTCCTCGATGAGACGGCCGGTGGTACCGGTTGCATAAAGCTCATGGCGGCATAAGATCCCGCGGTAAGCGATTGTAAAGTTCTGCATCAATTTTTTCTTTGCATCATGGGCGATCAGTCCAACATTCATGCTCAGAACCCTCCTCTGTTATTTTCATAGTT
Source organism: Candidatus Paralachnospira sp. LCP21S3_A2 (assembly GCF_052118925.1). Taxonomy (NCBI): domain Bacteria; kingdom Bacillati; phylum Bacillota; class Clostridia; genus Candidatus Paralachnospira; species Candidatus Paralachnospira sp. LCP21S3_A2. Next base: position 109,572 of record NZ_JBQKGG010000001.1, on the reverse strand, counting down.
TCTTTGAAGTCCCACATTTAATACCAGCCCCATACCGATAAAAATACTGAGTAAGGAGCTTAAACCTGCACTGATAAAGGGCAGCGGAATTCCCGTATTGGGAAGCAGTCCCGATGCGACCCCTACGTTGATAAAGGTCTGGACCGCCACAAGAGCTGCCATGCCGCTGCAGATCAGACGGCCCTGGAGATCCTTGGCACGCGCTGCCATATAAATACATTCTGCCACAAGAAGCGCCAAAAGTCCAATGATAATTACACTTCCGATAAATCCGACCTCTTCCCCGATGACAGCAAAGATAAAATCGGTGTCCTCCTCCGACAAAAAGTTGCCGTTCTTTACCGAGGCAAAGGTTGTTGTGGCGATTCCTTTTCCATGAAGTTGACCGGATCCGATGGCCATGATGGAGTTCTGCTGCTGCTGGGTCATATCCGTGGAAAACTTGGACGGATTGATCCAGGACATGATCCGGTTTACCTGATAAGGCTCCAGGAGCTTCTGTCCCTCCTGCTGGATATAGTAAATAAACCAGACCGCAGACGGAACTAAGACCGCCAGGGTTCCCAGAATCCACTTATAGCTGATCTTTGCCACATAGATGAGAACCAGGAAAATAAAAGTCACCACCAGAGTCGTGGAAAGGTTCGGCTGATCAAAAATCAGGTAAGCCGGAACTGCAAACAGGAGCAGGGATGCCAACACGACCTGAACCTTACTGATTTTTTCCCGGTGCTTGTAAAAAAACATGGCGAAGAAGCAGATCATCAGGATCTTTGAAAACTCCGAGGGCTGGATCTGGCCAATTCCGGGAAGCACCAGCCATCGCTGGGCGCCGCTGTTTCCGCTGATTCCCATGAACTTGGTCGCCAGCAGAATCCCGATATTCACGACATAAAGCAGCCAGTACATACTTAAAACCCAGTGGTAATCCACCATGGCAACAAACAGCATGCACGCCGCACCAAGCACTACGCCGAAAATCTGTTTATTAAAGGTATCGGAGCCGGTGCCGATGGTGGCACTTCGTACAAACAGGATCCCGATCACTGCCAGAGACAGGATTAAAAGGATCATCCGGATGTTGAAATATCTGAAACGGTAATCTTTGAATTTAAACATATCTTATGTCCTTATTTCTCAGGATTTCCATTTTTCATGTCCTTAATCGGAATGTTGGCAAACAGCGCCGGTACCGTTCTGTTTCCATCCTCCGACGGTGTTGTGGTGATCTGGATATCCAGCGCGTCTGTGTCCACATCCATATATTTGGAAATCACTTTGATGATGTCATTTTTAATGGCCTCCATGACCTCCGGGGAACAGTTGGCACGGTCTGAAACCAGAAGAAGCTTCAGACGGTCCTTGGCTACATTCCCCGATTTGTTTTTGGAGAAAAAATCAAACAGTCCCATTCCCGTTCCCCCTACTTCTTTTTAAACATACCCGCCAGTCTGGAAAAGAACCCGGTCTTTTCATTTAAATCCAGCATGGGGACTTCTTCTCCTGTAATCCGTCTGGCAATGTTCATATAAGCCTGTCCCGCCAGGCAGTCGGAGCCGGTCAGAGGCTCACCCTGATTAGTGGCGATCACGATATGCTCATCGTCCGGAACAGCGCCGATGAGATGAACGGCAAGAATATCCACAACATCTTCAATGGACATCATATCGCCCCGTTTTACCATGTCCATGCGGATTCGGTTCACCACCAGATCAATCTTATGAATATCGTTGGCCTCCAGAAGTCCGATGATCCGGTCCGCATCGCGGATGGCAGAGACCTCCGGTGTTGTCACGACTACTGCCCGGTCTGCACCGGCAATGGCATTTTTAAACCCCTGCTCGATTCCTGCGGGACAGTCTAACAGAATATAATCAAACTCTTCCTTTAACGACTCGATCAGTTTTTTCATCTGCTCCGGAGAAACAGCGGTCTTGTCTCTCGTCTGAGCAGACGGAAGAAGCTGCAGATTGGGATAACGCTTATCTTTAATTAAAGCCTGGCTTAAACGGCAGCTGCCCTCGATCACATCCACCAGGTTATAAACGATCCGGTTCTCCAGTCCCATAACCACATCCAGATTCCGAAGACCGATATCGGTATCGATTAAAACAACTTTCTTCTGTAACATGGCAAGTCCGGTTCCCAGATTCGCTGAAGTCGTTGTCTTTCCGACCCCGCCTTTTCCGGATGTGATAACGATTACTTCACTCATTTCCATTTCCTCCACGTTTCTCTTTTCAGCGGAAGTCCACCGCATCGATCACTTCTTTACACAACGGTTCCATGCGGATCCTGCCCATATCCAGATAAGCAATCCGTGGTCCGGAATGTTCTCTCTGGCGGACCGGTCTTTCTGAAAGATCTCCGATCCGGATCTGAATGGGGTTCAGATCCAGTGCCACAATAACGGCATGGGGATTTCCTCCCAGACCGGCAATGGCAGTTCCGCGCATGGCGCCGAGCACAATGATATTCCCCCGGGCGGTGATCCTGGCGCCAGGATTCACGTCTCCAAGCATGATGACGCTTCCCTCTGCCTCCAGCATCTGACCGGAACGGAGTGTTCCTTTATAGAATTCTCCGTCCGTCTGGTTTCTGCCTCCCGTTTTCTCTTCCTCTTCTTCCAGAACGCGTCTGAAAAAATCTTCTCGTGCTTTGTCTGTATCGATGACACAGGAGATTTTTATCTCTGAATTTTCACAGATCGTATTTACTGCCTGATTTGTTTCTTCCGGTGTAAGGGTCCGTCCCTCAAAGGAAAGCGCCATCTTTGCGCCCCGGAAAAAGCCTGCCGAATCCCGGATTTTGGTCCCCAGGTATTCCATCAGCTCCGGAAACGGCCGCTCCGGGTCAAGAAAAACTGTCAGACCGTAATGATTTCCTTTGATGATCACTGGCTGATACATCTTACCACCTCTTGTGCTTAATCGGGTATGACGGCACTGTTCATATCTGCCGCCGAGTTGGAATCCAGAATGGTCTGGAGATCCGTATACCCGTAATACAGTTCCAGGGCCTGTTCCGCAATGGAAGCCGCATTGCTCGCTCCATAGCCGTTTGGAACGGAGACGGAAACGGCCACCTTGGCGTCCACCTGAGGATCACCGGGATTTTTCGCTGCCGGGGCATATCCGATAAAGGTACCGTGGTTTGCCCTGGTTTTGGACTGTTCCGCCGTACCGGACTTTCCGGCAAAACCAATCTCCGTCTTAATAGGAGAATCTGCAAACGTATCTCCGTAAGTTCCTCCCAGCGGGCTGATGGCACTCTTTCCGCTTACCACCGCGATCATGCCGTTGTGCATGGTATCCCAGGTTGACTGGCGAAGCTCAATATGGGATTCGATCTGCGGCGTATATTGCTTTAAAATCTCCCCGTCACTGCTCTGCACCTTGGAAATCAAGCTGTACTTGTAAAGATTTCCGCTGCTGGCAATGGCAGTCAGATACCTGGACAGATGAATGTTGGCATAGGTATGGGTACCCTGTCCGATCGAAGACGGAATCGGGTTTTCATCAGAAATATGGGGAGCGCTCTCCGCGATTTCCACCCCGGATTTTTCTCCGAGGCCAAACATGGACGCATACTTCTGGATGGTGGCCAGTCCGGTGCTGCTGTCGTACTCACCGCCGCTTTGAGATACCCGGAAACCGATTTCCGAGAAATAGTAGTTACAGGACTGGGCGATGGCGCTGATGGCATTGACATCGCCGTGTCCGCTGGAGTCCCAGCATTTTAAATGGAGCCCCTGCTTTTCGAAGACGCCGGTATCATTCACAAGTTCATCGGCGGAAATTACGCCCTCCTCCAGTCCCATGGCGGCGGAAAGCACCTTGAAACTGGAACCGGGCGCCGTTTCGACCTGAGTTGCACGGTTTAAAAACGGCTGGCTTAAATCATTATAAAGCTGATTATAGTAAGCGGTATCCACCGAACCGGAAAATTTATTGATATCATAGCCTGGATACGTAACTAAAGCCAGGACCTCCCCGGTCTCCACATCGGTAACCACACAGGAGGCAGAGCAGGGATCCAGCGCCATCTGCGCCGGGGTCAGCTCCAGATTCCCGATCTTTGTTTTCATAAACTCAAAGGATGCCGTATCGCTTCCCGTATTCAGCGAAGCAATGGACGCTTCGTCCTGCTCCAGAACGCCCTGCTCATACAGACACAGACACAGTTCACAGCCGGAGATCACCCGGTCCTTAATGAGATATTTATAGATCAGCTTCTGGAAGCCGGATTCCTGATCCATCGCTGCTGTCAGCGTGTTTACCAGAGTGGTAAACGTATCATCGGTACTGGTATATTTTTCACTGGACGAAAGCTTAGTCGGATCGATCCAGCCTTCCTCCACCACATGATAAAGAAAATCATGGAAGCTGACAGTTTCGTTGACCCAGCCCACATAAATTTCATCGTCACTGCTTAACGATCCGGACAAGAAAAAGGAATTTTTCCGCATGTAATCATACACGTAATCCTGATAATCCTGCATTTCCTGGGAACAGTCCTCAAAGGCCGGCGCATCCGCAGCGGAGAGCTGAGCCGCCAGTTCCGGTATCACCGCGGATTTCCGTTCTGAAAAGCGGGCATAGATACTCTTTTCCAGATCCGAGGAATCTTCCGTTCCGAACCGGCTCATGGAAAGAATGTTGTTATTGATGAGCTGATAGTAGGCGTCACGAATCGGAATCATGACATTGGACATATCCATGCCTTCCTTGACCTCATAAGACCAGTCGTTATTAAGGCGGCTCACCAGGATCCCGGCAAGACTCTGCTCAATCAGAGAATAAACACCCACCTGCAGGTCGCGGTCAATACTCAGATATACATCATTTCCGTTTTCTGCATCCGTCTGTTCTTTGATTTCCAGGATCCGGCCCTCGCTGTCCAGATACATGGTCTGGCTTCCCTTCTTCCCGGAAAGATCCAGCTCCATGGCGGATTCGATTCCGGATTTTCCGACCACATCCCCCAGCTCATAGGAATCATCCTCCTGCTTTAAGGTTTCCAGCTCATCGGCATCCGCCTGACCGGTATATCCCAGAATATGAGCAAATGCAAAGCTGTCGTTGTATTCGCGGATGGTTTCCTCTTCCACATTCACCTCCGGCAGATCACTGGAATTTTCCTTGATATCCGCCACGGTCTCCAGCTTCACATCACTGGCAACTACAACAGCATCATATTTTCGATATCCGTTCAGAGTCATGGCATAACGGATATTCAAGACCTTGAGCGCCGTTGCATCATCAATCTCATAAGTAGTCTTGTCGGCATTGGTTCCGACACCGTACCGTTCCTTTAACTTGTCAAACAGCTCCCGTGCAGAAATATCGGAAGGATACTTTCCCTTTTCATCATCCAGATCATCCACACTTTTTAAGCCATACACATCGCGGAGAAACCGCTTTCTTGCCTCCTCGCTTCCGGTGGTATACTGAAACTGCCCGCTCCCGTCTATGGTAAGAGATAAGGTTGTTTTTAACGTTTCCCCGTGCTTTTCCAGAATCGGGATCAGCTTTAAAAGCATCTGATTTCTCTGATACCCGTTCTGATAATAGCCGTTGTCACTGATCGAGACGGCATACGCAAGCTTATTATAGGCCAGAAGCTTTCCGCTGCGGTCGTAGATGTCTCCTCTTGTTCCGGAAACACTGACCGTCTTTAAGGTCTTCTGCACATAATTTTCCTGGTAATTTTCCCCCTCCACGATCTGTAGCTTAAACAGCCGCAGAACCAGGGAGGTGATCATCACAATACAGAGAATGCTCACCACAAACAGCCTGGACTTCACCACTTTTTTAAGCCCTGCGATCAGAATTTCCCAAATTTCACTAAACAAATTTCGCTGCACTCCTTCGCTCTGTCATTTCGAGTTTGTAGTTGATAAAGGATAATAGCTGGTAGATCACGCTGGTTAAGATCACCGTGTAGAGAACCTCCGGTACGATCACCCGCTTCAGATAAAACAGAAAGTCCAGCCGGTTCCGGATTAGGAACTGGAAACAGTACATATAAAGCCCGTATAAAAAGCTGGAAAACGCTGTTACGATCAGAGGAAACACGATATAGTCCGAATAGAGCCACTGATGGAGCGCTCCGTTCAGATACCCGGTAAGGATAAAGATCACCATATGGAAACCGATGGCATTCATGGAAAGAATATCCATCACGAGACCGCAGAAAAATCCAATGACCATGCCATGGATCTTGCCCTTCATAAATCCGAATGCCACAGTGATGATCAGCAAAATATTCGGTACCGTGTCGATCAACGGACTGTTGGCAAAGAGACCGAACTGGAGAAAGGCGCCTGCCAGAATGATCCCTGCCATGGAAATGATTCTCTTTATTTTCAAGATTGACTCTCCTCGCCTGTCACCTTCAGAGTCTTGATCACCAGCACATTCTGGAGGTGTTCAAAATCCACCGCCGGGATCAGGTATCCGGACTTGGTGACATTGTTACTGTCCACCGCAATGTCCCTGGCATAACCGATCAGGATATTGGGCAGATATTTGTCACTGATGTTGGAGGTGACGATCTTATCATCGTCCCAGATATTGTCGTTTTTGTCGATGTAGCTTAACCGCAGCTTCCCATCACTGTAAAGCTTCAGGTCGCCGGACACGATACAGGTATCGCCGGAGTTTAAAGACATGGCGCTTACATTGCTGTCATCGTCAATGATAGAACGCACCTTGGCAAAATTACTTCCCACCTCGGTAACAATTCCCACCAGGCCGCCATCGGCGATCACATTCATATCCACTTCGATCCCGTCATCGGTTCCCTTGTCGATCACAAAGGAATGATACCAGTTTCCGGCGTCCTTCTGGATCACGCTGGCTCCGGTCATCTCATAGTCGGTATACTGGCCCTTCAGTTCAAACAGCGTCCGAAGCTCCTCCAGCTCCTTCTGCCCCTGCTGATAGTTATTGACCTCTTCACGCAGTGCCGCCAGCTCCTCCTTCAACGTCTGGTTCTCTGCCCGCGCCTCCTCCAGGCTCTTGTAATCATAAGCCGTGTCGGCAAAGCCTGTTCCAAGATGGTTCAGGCCCTTCTGCATGGGCGTAAGCACCGCATTGACCGCATTGGAAACCGGGCTCAGAAAGCCGGGTTTAAAATAGTTCGCCACCAGAAGCAGGATACAGAATAAGAGCATGAACAGCAGCACGTACCTTGCCGGAAGCGACGACTTCTTCTTTTTCTTCATCTAAACCATTCCTCGTTCCTTTAAGCTGATATAGCAGTTGTCCCCGATGATGATGTGATCGTCCACCTCGATCCCCATGAGCTTTCCCGCCTGGACCGTCCGCTTTGTCACCAGGATATCCTCCCTGGACGGCTCCGGATCTCCGCTTGGATGGTTGTGGACCAGGATCAGCCGGACGGCGCGGAAGCGGAATGCCTCCAGAAAAATCTCCCTTGGGGATACCAGGGAGCTGTTTACCGTTCCCACCGACAGACAAAGATCTGCCAGCAGACGGCCTTTCGTATCTAAATACGCAGTCCGGAGTTCTTCCTTCTCCCGATGGCGCATTTCTTCCATGTAATATAACGCAACGGATTCCGGAGAAAGAAACACTTCTTCCCTTCTCACGCTCCCCCTGCTCATTCGTTTTGCCAGCTCCGATATACAGGCAAGCTGGACGGCCTTGACTTCACCGATTCCCGGAACACGCTTATATTCATTCCAGGTGAGATGATAAAGCCCCAGAAGCCCCGGCGCAGCCGGATCCAGTGCAAGGATCTTTCTGGCTGTCTCCAGCACATTCTGGCCCTTTGTTCCCGTCCGTAAAAGCACCGCCAGAAGCTCGGCATCCGACAGCGCCTGCGGTCCCGCCTGTCGGCAGCGCTCATACGGCCGTTCGGGAGCCGGAAGCTCCCGCATGCTTGTTTCGTTGTTCATAAACCGGTCCTCCTTTTTGTTCAGGCGATCCGGTATATGGGTCCTTACAGAAGCCGGTAGATCAGAATGGCAATAATGATCCCCAGGATTCCGCCGATGGTGATCTTGATCGTCAGGGCAAAGGTGATCGTCAGGATCCCAAGATCCAGGATCACCGGGTTCGTCAGACCGAAGGTCTGTCCGAAATTCAGCCAGTGGAAGGCACTCATACCGCCCAGAAGCTGCCCGATAAAACCACCAAGCACGATCCCCGCCAGCACCAAAAGCAGCAGAGACCACTTGTTTTTTGCTGTCCTCATTGGTCAGTCACTCCCGTTTTTCCAAAAACCTCTGTAAAATCAAAAATTTTACAAGTATCAGTTTAACACAAATTCGATTTCCTGTACACCGAAAAAGAAAATCTTAAGGAAATCCCAAGAATCCGACATCTTCCGCCGAATTCCTGATTTTACAGTCGGATCTCGCCGGCCTCCAGCAGCTTCTGGGCCGAACAGAGGATTCCCACCTTGGCATGATACCAGGTCAGTCCTCCCTGGAAGAATACGGTATAGGGCGGCTTTAAGGGGCCGTCGGCAGAAAGCTCAATCGAAGAACCCTGCACAAAGGCACCTGCCGCCATGATCACATCGGAATCATATCCGGGCATGGCCCAGGGCTCCGGCGTCACAAAGGAATCCACCGGTGCAGCCGCCTGAATGCCGCGGCAGAATGCCTTTAATGCCTCCGGCGTATGAAGGTCGATGGCCTGAATAATGTCATGGCGCGATGCCGCGGAAGACGGGAACACCGGATATCCAAGCTTTTCATATAAAGCCGCCGCAAAGATTGCCCCCTTGATGGCGCCTGCTGTCACCGTCGGTGCAAGGAAAAAGCCCTGGTACAGGGTCTGATTGAGTCCCAGGCTTGCTCCCACCTCTTTTCCGAGGCCGGGTGAGCTTAACCGGTATGCCGCCTGCTCCACATAGTCCTCTTTTCCCACAATGTAGCCGCCACAGGGCGCCAGTCCGCCGCCGGGATTCTTGATCAGAGATCCCACGCAGAGATCCGCCCCCACATCAGTCGGCTCAATGGTTTCCGTAAACTCTCCGTAGCAGTTGTCCACCATGCAGATCACGTCCGGCTTGATGGATTTGATAAAGGCAATCAGCTCCCCGATCCGCTCCACCGAAAGAGTCGGCCTTGTGGCATAGCCCTTGGAACGCTGAATGGTTGCCAGCTTCGTCCGGTCATTGATCGCTGCCCGGATCGCATCAAAATCAAAGGAGCCGTCCGGCTTTAAATCCGCCTGGGCATATGTAATCCCGTATTCCCGCAAAGAACCCTTGGACGGGCGGATCCCGATGACCTCCTCCAGAGTATCATACGGCTTTCCCACCGGGGAGAGAAGCTCATCACCGGGACGTAAGTTTGCTGCCAGTGCCACGTTAAGCGCATGGGTCCCGCAGGTGATCTGGGGCCTTACCAGCCCGGCCTCCGTATGGAATACATCGGCATAGATCTGCTCCAGGGTTTCCCTTCCCATATCATTATAACCGTAGCCGGTGGAACCGGAAAAATGGGCCTCTGCCACCCGGTTCTTCTGCATGGCCGTCAAAACCTTTAACTGGTTGTACTCGGCGGTCTCATCAAGAGCCGCAAACCGCTCCTTTAAGGATGCTTCCACCTCTTCCCCCAGCTCCAGCACCCGCCGGTCGATTCCCATGGTTTCATAAAACTGCTTTAATGCTTCCATTTCATTTCCTCGATTTCTATATACTGATGACTCCGCGCCGTCTAAGGATCTCTGTCAGATCTGCCAGCGCTTCCTCGTCTGTTTTCTGATCCAGTGAAAGCCAGTCCGTGTCCCGTTCCCGCTTGAACCAGGTAAGCTGGCGTTTCGCAAAATGTCTCGTATCCCGTTTTAAAATATAAACTGCTTCCTCCAGGGTACATTCCCCGTCCAGATAAGCAAGAAGCTCCTTATAGCCCAGTCCCTGCATGGAAACATATGACCGGTCATAGCCCCGTTTCCGGAGCGTATCCACTTCCTCCAGAAGCCCCGCTTCCATCATCTGATCGACTCTCCGGTCGATCCGCCGGTAAAGCTCTTCCCGGTTCCGGTTCAGAACCACATAGGCAAACCGGTAGGGAGATTCCTTTTCCCGCTGCGCCGCATTGTGGACTGAGATCGGCGTTCCTGTCTTTTCATAAAACTCCAGGGCCCGGATCACCCGCTTCACATTGTTTTCGTGGATCTCCTGCGCCGCCTTCGGATCACGCTCTTTTAATAATCCATGGAGATAAGCCGCGCCCCGTTCCATGGCCAGTCGTTCCAGCGTTTCCCGGTAAGCCGGATCAGCGTCATTCTCCGTAAAATCAATGTCATATAACAGAGCCTGGATATAAAAGCCGGTCCCGCCGGTGATGATGGGCAGATGCCCCCGCTCATAAATCTCCTCCATGGCAGCCCTGGCAAGCTCCTGGAATTTTACCACATGAAAGGGCTCCTCCGGCTCCAGCACATCGATCAGATGGTGCGGGACACCGTCCATTTCATCCCTCCTGATCTTGGCGGAACCGATGTCCATGCCCTTATAGACCTGCATGGAATCGGCGCTTATGATCTCTCCGTCAAAGGCTTTTGCCGCCTGGATGGAGAGGGCGGTTTTTCCTGCCGCTGTCGGTCCTGTCAATATGAGTAATGGTCTTTTCATATCCTATACAATCCTCTTGAATTTCTTTTCCAGTTCTTTCCGGCTCATGGAAATGATGGTAGGACGGCCGTGAGGGCAGGCGTACGGATTCTCCAGGTTTAAAAGCTCATCGATCAGCGCCTCTGCCTCCGCCGTACTGATCCGGTCTCCACCCTTCACTGCCGCCTTGCAGCTCATGGACGCCAGCTTTTCCAAAATCAGCTCCTCCGATTCCTTTCCGTAATCGCCCGACAGGCTGTCTAAAAGCTCCAGCAGGATCTCCTTCTGAGTGATCCCGTAAAGATTCGCCGGAATCGCGTGGACGGCGTATTCCTTTCCACCGAAATGTTCGATTTCAAACCCGAGGGCTTCAAACCGCATTCTGCAGGTATTTAAAATTTCCTCCTCATGGGCACTTAACGAAAGAAGCATGGGTGGATTTACCTGCTGCCCGTAGATCTTCTTTTCCCGCAGGTCCCGCACCATCCGCTCGTAGAGCACCTTTTCATGGGCGGCATGCTGGTCGATGATCAGAAACTGATCCTCATACTGGATCAGCCAGTAGGTTTCAAACACCTGGCCGATAAATCGATAGCTTTTTCTGGCTTCCTTTGTAAACAGAGCCTCCTCAAAAAGCTCCATCTGATGCGGAGGCTCCTGCTGCGGCTTCCGGCTGCCGGAATCATCCATAGGAACACACTGCTTTGCACCTTCCCTCTGCGGAAGGTGCCCGTCTGTCTTCGGTTTTGCCGAATACTCCGCCGTTTCTTTTAAAAAGGCCGGGGGCTCCACCGGCGGGATCGCCGAGGAAAATCCGGGAAGCTTTGATTCACCGGACGGCCGGGCTCCCCCGGAAAGTACTGTACGGCCGACAAGCCCTTCCCTCACCGCGGAAACGCGCTCTCCCATGGCAGAACGGTTCTGCTCCCGTGCGGCCCGGCGTGCCTCAAAGGGCTCCGGCCCGGCGTCTGTCTTTGCCTGCTTCGGTTCCTCCTCCGGTTCCGAAAGCGTTACCCTGCGGATCAGCTCCTTTCCTGCCAGCGTATCGTGGATCGACCGGCACAGGAGCTCATAAATCTCTTCCTGATTACGGAACCGCAGTTCCATCTTGGAGGGATGGACATTGACATCTAAAAACTCCGGCTCCACCGTCAGATGCAGAACCACAAAGGGATACTTGTGCTGCATCATATAAGAATGGAAGCCGTCCTCGATGGCCTTATTGATAAGCCCGCTTTTAATGTATCGTCCATTAATAAAATAGTTTTCATAGGTCCGGTTTCCTCTGGAAATTACCGGCTTTCCGAGAAAGCCCCGGATTGCCATATGATCCCCGTCCGCCTCAACGGGCAGCAGGTTGGCGGTGATCTCCCGCCCGAAGATCATATAGATCAGATCCTTCAGGTTGTGGTTTCCGGAGGTATGAAGCTTCGTCTGCCCGTTCTGGATAAAGCGGAGTGAAATATCCGGCCTGGAAAGGGCCATACGCTCCACCAGGCTGCTGATATACGCGCCCTCGGTCTGGGGTGACTTTAAAAACTTCTTTCTGGCCGGCGTATTATAAAACAGGTTCCGTACCAGAAAGGTCGTGCCCTCCGGCGCGCCGATTTCCTCCAGCGAAAGTTCTTTTCCGCCATGGATCTGATACCGTGCACCGGTCAATGCTCCGGCCGTCTTTGTGATCAGTTCTACCTGGGACACCGCCGCAATACTGGAAAGTGCCTCGCCGCGGAAGCCCAGGGAGGAGACCGTTAAAAGGTCGGCGGCTGTTCTGATCTTACTGGTGGAATGACGGAGAAAGGCCGTCGAAATCTGCTCCTTCTCGATCCCGCAGCCGTTGTCGGTAATGCGGATCATGGTTGTTCCGCCGTCCCGGATCTCAATGGTCACGGCAGTAGCTCCGGCATCAATGGCATTCTCCAGAAGTTCCTTCACCACCGAGGAAGGCCGGTCGATGACCTCCCCGGCTGCGATCTGGTTGATGGTCTCTTGACTTAATACTGTGATATTCGGCATATTACCACCTGTTCTTTAAGCTGTTCTGGAGCCGGTATAAGGTATTGAGGGCGTCGATGGGCGTCATGGACGCAAGCTCCATAGATTCCAGCTCCTTTAAAATATCATCGTCCTTTACCGTATCAAAAAGGCTCATCTGTTTTAAATCCACCTCATCCAGCTTCGGCACCGGCTTCTTTTTCGGCACGGCCGGTTCTGCCTCGGCGATCTGTCTTGCCCGGACGGAAATATCGGCCTCGGAAAGCTCCTCTACCAGCTCTCTGGCCCGCTCCAGCACAGGCTCCGGCACACCGGCCAGCTTCGCCACCTGGATTCCGTAGCTCTTGTCGGCACCGCCCCTGACGATCTTCCGGAGAAACACAATGTCCTCTCCCATCTCACGGACTGCGATACAGTAGTTATTGACTCCCTTTAAAGAGCCCTCCAGTTCCGTCAGTTCATGATAATGGGTGGCAAACAGCGTCTTGGCACCCAGGATCTTCGGATTGGAAATATATTCGATCACCGCCCATGCAATGGAAAGACCATCGAAGGTACTGGTTCCGCGGCCGATCTCATCTAAGATCAGCAGACTGTCCTTTGTGGCATTCCGCAGGATATTGGCAACCTCCGTCATCTCCACCATAAAGGTACTCTGGCCGCTGGCCAGGTCATCAGACGCTCCGACTCTTGTAAAGATCCGGTCGCTGATCCCGATGTTGGCCGATGCCGCCGGAACAAAGCTGCCCATCTGTGCCATGAGGCAGATCAGGGCTGTCTGGCGCATATAGGTCGATTTACCGGCCATGTTGGGACCGGTAATAATGGACAGCCGGTGATTACCGTTATCCAGATAGGTGTCATTGGCAATGAACAGATCGTCCCGCAGCATCTGCTCTACCACCGGGTGACGCCCCTCCTTGATATCGATGACTCCCTTTTCATTGATCTTCGGGCGCACATACTGGTTTCTGGATGCCACAACCGAAAGAGACGCCAGTACATCCAGCCATGCAATGCAGCGGGCTGTCTTCTGGATTCTCGAAACCTCTGCGGAAATGGTACTGCGTACCTCGCAGAACAGATCATATTCCAGGATAAAGAGCTTGTCCTCCGCTCCTAAAATGATCTCTTCCAGCTTCTTTAATTCGTCAGTGGTAAACCGTTCCGCATTGGTCAGGGTCTGTTTCCGGACATAGGTTTCAGGCACCTGGGATAAAAAGGAATTGGTGACCTCCAGATAATAGCCGAAGACCTTATTGTATTTGATCCGCAGATTCTTGATCCCGGTCTTTTCCCGTTCCCTTGCCTCCAGCTCCATGAGCCAGGTCTTTCCCTCCGTCTTTGCCTTCTTTAACCGGTCGGCTTCTTCATTGTAGCCATCCTTTATGATCCCGCCCTCCCGGATTCCAAGAGGCGGTTCTTCCACAATCGCCCGGTCAATCAGATCTGCCAGATCGGAAAGTGGATCCAGATCCTCCCGGAGTCCGGAAAGCAGCGGTGTATGGAACTCCTCCAGAAGCGTTTTGATAGGCGGAAGCATCTGAAGGGAATTTTTAAAAGCAATCAGGTCTCTCGGGCTGGCACTTTGATAGGAGATCCGTCCGATGAGACGCTCCAGATCATAGATCGGATTCAGATACTCGATCAGCTCTTCTCTGGATATGTAGGAGCCGTTCAGCTCTTCAATGGCGTCCTGCCGCTTTAGGATCTCCTCCCGTTCGATCAGCGGCTGCTCAATAAAACTCCGCAGCAGTCTCGCTCCCATGGCGGTCCTGGTCTTATCTAACACCCAGAGAAGCGAGCCCCGTTTCTGCTTTTCCCGCAGCGTTTCCAGAAGCTCCAGGTTCCGTCTTGTTGAGGTATCAAGCACCATATATTTTCCCGAACGATAAGGCGTGATCCTGGTGATATGGGACAGGGAGGTTTTCTGGGTCTCCAGCAGATAATTCATGGCAGCGCCCGCGGCTACCAGTCCTGTCCGGTAATCCTCCAGCCCCAGTCCGGCCAGGGTTCCCACATGGAAATGACGCTTCAGGGTATCCCGGCAGACCGCATCATCAAAGTAATGGTTCTCTAACGGCGTGATCAGAAAATTCAGACGGTTTTTTAACTCCTCTAAATCAACCCCGGACATATAAAAAGCCTCGTTGCAGATAATCTCCGAGGGCGTGTATTTGTAAAGCTCATCCAGCAGCGCCCTGGTGGAATCCACCTCCGTCACCAGAAATTCTCCGGTGGTCACATCTGTGACGGCGATCCCAAAGGACCTGGCAAGATAAACAATACTCATCAGATAATTATTTTTTGTTTCATCCAGGGCCTGGCTGTCCAACAGGGTTCCCGGTGTGACGATTCTGGTGACTTCACGCTTCACAAGGCCCTTGGCAAGCTTCGGATCCTCCATCTGCTCGGCGATGGCGACCTTATAGCCCTTCTGCACCAGACGGCTTAAATAACTGTCCAGTGCGTGATACGGCACGCCGCACATAGGCGCCCGCTCCGCCATGCCGCATTCCTTTCCGGTTAATGTAAGCTCCAGCTCTCTGGACACCGTTTTGGCGTCCTCAAAAAACATCTCATAAAAATCACCCAGACGGTAAAATAAGATGCAGTCCGGGTACTGTTTTTTTGTCTCCATGTAGTGCTGCATCATGGGTGACATGGTCTGTTTACTCATCAGCTCTCCTTATATGCGATCTTGTTAAACTGCGGATAATCCGCGAAAAACTCCGCCAGTGTCGGCCGTTCCGATGAATTGGGATCATTGATCAGAAAATCACCGGTATTTAACTGGGAACCATCTCCCTGATAGCCCACAGCAAGAACCCAGTGCTGGCCGCCATTTTCATTTTTCCCACCGACCAGGACGGGAATCCCTGCCTGCAGCTTCTGCAGGATCACATCCAGATAATCGCCGCCGTCATAACGGGTATAGATCTTCGGAAATCCCAGCATCCCCTGCTCGTTATACCAGAGCCGTTCCATCATGGCATCCGGCGTTGTCTCCTGTCCCTCCAGATAGGTATAGGCCATGGCAAGGCAGGTAGTGGTACAGCCGGCGCTTTCAATGGTCTCATAGCTTCCGCCGAGAGACAGTCCGCCCCATCTGGGATCATACTGCTTATAATCCGGCACATTCAGAAAAATCCGTCCGTCAGACGGCTCCTCCGGTGTCAGCTCTTCCTTCAGACAGTATCCCTCCAGGGCTCCGTCCGTTCTGTCAGCACAGATCTTCACATAACCATTCTGCTCCTGGAAAAAAGCCTGCACCGGATCTTTATAAACCAGATGGCCGAGAATCTCCGTCGTTTCGTCCGGAGCGGCATGGATATTCAGCCGTCCCAGATAACCGCAGTACCGAAGCTCCCCGGACCGGAATTGTTCATAGGAAAGCTTTCCGGACAGGCTTTGCGCTTCTGTCTGCATCGGACCGGCAGCTGCCGGTATCTTTTCAGAAGCTCCGGCTTTTGTCGGTACGACACGCATACGGCCGAACAAACGGGCATCGGAGGCTCCTACCAGACATAATGTGATAATTCCGCTCGCAAGGATCACCAGAAACAGGGCCAGAAGCCCTGCCTGTTTCCGATTCTGCACCTGTTCCTTCAGCCATACGTTCATACGCTATTCCACCCGTTTCCCCATATAATAAAAGCCCCTGGATTCTGTAAGCTCAACCGGAAGGATCTTCCCGATCTCGGAGGCATCCCCCGGAAAATGCACCATGATATTGTTGCTGAGCCGTCCGGTCACATGGGTCGGATCATGGTCATCGATCCCTTCTACAAGAGCCGTCATGACCGTTCCCACATCCTTGCCGCAGCGCTCAGCGGAAATCTTCTGTACTTCCTTTAACAGCCTGGAAAGCCGCTCCTGTGCCACATCATAAGGAATCTGATCCTCCATGGCAGCAGCAGGCGTCCCAGTCCGCTTGGAATAAATAAAGGTAAATGCACTGTCGTAGCGCACCTGGCGCACCACATCCAGTGTCTCCTGGAAATCCTCCTCGGTCTCACCGGGGAAGCCCACAATGATATCCGTTGTCAGGGACAGATCCGGAATTTCTGTCTGGATCTTCTTTGCCAGAGCCAGATACTGCTCCTTATTGTAGACCCGGTTCATCTTCTTTAAGATCCGTGAGCTTCCTGACTGGACCGGAAGATGGAGATGCCGGCAGATCTTTGGACAGTCCCGCATGACTTCGATCAGCTCATCGGAAAGATCCTTGGGATGTGATGTCATAAAACGGATCCGCTCCAGCCCCTCTACAGCTGCCACCCGCCGTAAAAGCTCCGCAAAGGTGATGGGCTCCTCCAGGGTCTTTCCGTAGGAATTAACATTCTGGCCGAGAAGCATGACCTCGCATACACCGTCTGCGACCAGTGCCTCCACCTCTCTGACGATATCCTCCGGCTTCCGGCTCCGCTCCCGTCCGCGAACATAAGGAACGATACAATAACTGCAGAAATTGTTGCAGCCGTACATGATATTGACGCCGGACTTAAAGGAATACTTTCGCTCTGCAGGCAGCTCCTCCACGATCTTGTCGGTATCCTTCCAGATGTCCACCACCATCTTCTGTTCGGTCATCTGAAGATACAGAAGCTCCGCCAGCTTATAGATGTTGTGGGTCCCGAAGATCAGATCCACAAAGCGATAGCTCTTTTTGATCTTCTCTACCACCGTCGGCTCCTGCATCATGCAGCCGCAGAGGGCAATGATCATCTTCGGATTCTTTTTCTTTAAGCTGTTTAAATAGCCGAGGCGGCCGTAAACACGCTGGTTGGCATTATCACGCACCGTACAGGTGTTATAGAGCACAAAATCGGACTCCTCCGAATCCGCTGCCTGAAAGCCTGCTGCTTCCAGAATCCCGAGCAGCTTTTCCGAATCCTTGGCATTCATCTGACAGCCGAAGGTCTGGATACAGGCTTTCAGCTTCCGTCCGGTCCTGCTCTCCCGCTCTGCCACAAGCTTCTTTAATTGTTCCATAAAATACTGCTGGCGCTCCGGCTCGCTCTCCGGTGCAACAGTTACACTGTTTTCAAATTCCACTGAATAATATTCCTTCCTGGACCGGTCCCGCGCCGCTACGGGCGCACCTGTCCGTTCCCGTATATGATGTATTTCGTGCTGGTAAGTGCTTTTAAGCCCATGGGACCTCTGGCATGGAGCTTCTGGGTACTGATCCCGATCTCTGCGCCAAAGCCGAACTCAAAGCCATCGGTAAATCTGGTTGAAGCATTGACATAGACCGCCGCCGCATCCACCTGATCCAAAAACTTCTGGGCATTGTCGTAATTCGTTGTGATAATAGCCTCGGAATGGCCGGTATTATAGCGGTTGATGTGGGTAATGGCCTCATCCACATTCTCCACAGTCTTGGCCGATAAAATATAATCCAGATATTCGGTTCCCCAGTCTGCCTCCGTGGCCGGAACGGCTTCCTCTACCAGCGAGCAGACCGTCTCATCTCCGCGGATCTCCACCTGCTTTTCCTGAAGCCTTGCCTTTAAGCGGGGCCACAGTGCCTCGGAGATTCCTTTATGGATCAGCAGCGATTCACAGGCATTGCACACGCCGATCCGCTGGGTCTTTGCATTGAAAATAATATCCACGGCCATGTCGATGTCGGCACTTTCATCTACAAAAATATGACAGTTTCCGGTTCCTGTTTCAATGACCGGTACCGTACTGTTTTCCACTACGGTACGGATCAGTCCCGCGCCGCCTCTGGGGATCAGCACATCGATCCATTTATTCATGGTCATCAGGGCTTTGGCCGCCGCCCGGTCGGTGCTTTCCACCAGCTGAATGGCATCCTCCGGCAGTCCGCAGGCTGCCAGCGCCTTCCGCAGAACCAGAGCGATCTCCGTATTGGAATGGATCGCATCGCTTCCGCCCTTTAAGATCACAGCATTTCCCGCCTTGAAGCATAAGCCGAAGGCATCCGCTGTCACGTTTGGCCTGGATTCATAAATGATTCCGATCACCCCCATGGGCACTCGCTTTTCTCCGATGAGAAGCCCGTTTGGCCGCTTTTTCATAGAAAGGACTTCTCCGATGGGATCCTCCAGGGTTACGATCTGCCTTAATCCCTCGGCCATGGCCTCGATCCGCGCTTCGTTAAGCGCAAGCCTGTCTAAAAGCCCCTGATGCATGCCGCGCTTCCGGCCGTTCTCCATATCAAGAGCATTGGCTGCCAGAATGGATTCCGTATGTGCCAGAAGTCCGTCTGCCGCTGCCAGAAGTCCCTGATTTTTTTCTTCTGTGCCAAGGCGTCCGAGAAGATACGAAGCCTCTTTCGCCCGCCTTCCCATATCCTCCATCTGTTCCAGTAACTCCATCGCTCTGCCTCCTTACAGCCTGCTGATCCCGTTTTCCGTCACAAGGATCTGCGGCAAGATGTCAAACGCTTCAAAGGGTACGGCTTCAAACAGCTGACAGGAAAAGGCAACAGCCGCAGTCTTAAGCTTCGGCCATTTCTCCAGATAGCGGTCATAAAAGCCGCCTCCGTAGCCGATCCGGTGATGCTCTTTGTCAAAAGCCACCCCGGGCATGATAAAAAACGCATTCTCCTCCTCAGCAATGGGAAGCCCTACTTTTGGCTCCAGGATCCCGGAATATCCGGACTCCAGATCCATTTCCCCGGTGATATAGCAAAATACCATCTCCTTGCCCTCCACCCGCGGGACGGCCACCCGTTTTCCGTCCGCCAGTGCCTGCTTCATGATGGGCCAGGTATGAACCTCATGGTTATAATCCACATAGCAGTAAACCGTCTTTGCTGCCTGATATTCCGGAAGCGAAGCCACCCATTTTCGGATCTGTTCGCTTTTTTCGATCTCCTGAGTCTCTCCCAGTGCTTTCCGGCGTTCCTTGCTTTCCTTCCGGATCTCCTTTTTTGTCATGATCTGCCTCCGCACCCGTACCTGAATTTATTTGCTGCACCTTTCCTCTGTCTGCGTTTCTAATTTCCGCGCTTTTCCTTTGCGTCAATGATCTTTCCGAGATCCGTTACCGAGCCGTCAGGCTCCAGAAGACTCACATTTCGAAGGGAGCTGGTCAGATTTTTCCGTACGGAAGCAATATACTCCCGGCGCAGATCGGCCTGCTCTTTGATCTCCTCCGGTGTCAGTCCCTCCTTTTTTGATTTATGATATAATTCATTGATCCGCTTGATCTTCTCATCCGTCATGAAAATTCCTCCGTATTTCCGCTTTTTGCTGCTGCCGGCGGAAACACCCGCACAGGCAGACTTTCCACATTCCTGAAGCTTTTTATTATTCCAGATACCGGCACAGGGCCTCATAATGGCGCTTCATCTGCTCATAGCCATGGTCATAAAATGCCGTCAGCGCCTCTGTATCCTGCTCCGTCCGTGATACTACCGGCATCTCCGGACGAAGTACAAACAGATGTCCCTCCGCCTCCAGACGCTCAATGAGCTCCATGGTATGATTATAGACCACCGGACGCAGATATAAGGCCTTTACCAGCTCCGGATACTTCTCATAAACCGTCCGGTAAATTCCCACGGCCTTCCTTGAACGCTTTTTCCGGTAGCCTGCGTTTCTTGTCAGGATCACGACACACTTTTTATAGCCCTCCCGAAGCGCATGTGCCACAGGAACGGAATCCGCCACACCGCCGTCCAGATACGGCACGCCGTTGATCTCCACCATCCTTGATACCACCGGCATGCTGCAGGACGCCCGGCAGATCTTCAATACCGCTTCCAGCTCCTCCCGGTTATCCAGGTATTCGGCCTTTCCTGTCAGACAGTTGGTAACGGTCATTTCACAGCCCACCGGCGATGTCCGGTAGGTTTCAAAATCAAAGGGATAGGTTTCCTTCGGATATGTTTCAAAAATCAAATCCATATCGAACAGCGTCTTTGTCCGGAGCATACTGTGAAGTCCCAGATACTGATCCTCCTTCCGTCGGGGGATCATACAGTCTTTCGTCCTCCCGGGCTGCATGGACGCATAATCGATGGCATTGCAGGAGCCTGCCGATACACCGATCACATGGGGAAGATACAGCTTCTGTTCCATGAGATAATCCAGTGCTCCGGCGGTAAAGACGCCTCTGGTGGCTCCGCCCTCCAGTACCAGACATGATTTTTTCATGTTTCCACCTTCTTTTAATATGCAGTCAGATATTCCATCAGATTAAAATTTTTATTTTTATGGGCCAGGAACAGCGTCCCGATAGGATCTCCGTCCAGTACCCGGTAAATATTTTCCACATCATCACCATTGGTGATGACCATGTCGATCCCGGCATCTGTGGCCATACGTGCCGCTACGATCTTCGCCGACATGCCGCCGGTTCCCACATTGCTTCCGGAGGTATCCTTTCCCATTTCCACCAGATCATCGTTGATCTCAGTCACCTCGCTTACAAAGGCCGCATCGGGATTGGTTTTCGGATCATCCTCATAAAGCCCGTCAATATCAGAAAGAAGAATCAGAAGATCTGCCTGGATCACCGCCGCTACAATCGCGGAAAGCCGGTCATTATCACCGAATTCGATCTCATGGGTCGCTACCGTATCATTTTCATTTACGATGGGGATCACACCCATTTTTAAAAGCTCATCGAAGGTATTCTTTGCATTCATCCGGGAATCCTCGTTGAGCATGGTAGTTTTTGTCATCAGGATCTGTGCTACCACCTGATTATATTCAGAAAACAGCTTCTGATAAGTCATCATCAGCTTCGCCTGACCAATGGCTGCCAGCGCCTGCTTTTCCGGAAGGCTGCCCGGCCGTTCCATATAGCCCATAGTCTTCCGGCCAACGGCTCCGGCTCCTGAGCTTACCAAAACCACCTCCATGCCCTGGTTCTGAAGATCTGTCAGGATCCTTGCCAGCTTTTCCACCTTGCTCAAGTTCAGATATCCGGTATACTTATGGGTCAGAGAAGAAGAACCGATCTTGATCACCACCCGGTTCTTTCCCGAAAGTCTTGCTTTTCTGTCCATCTTTTGATCCTTTCTGTACAAAAACTCGCCCGAAACTCCTGCTATTTTATCAGATTTAAAGTTCCTGTGCAAGTCCTGCGCAGATTTTCCGTTCCTTTCACTTCTTTCACGCCTTCGCGGCACACTGCTGCTCCGGGAGACCGCTCCCGCTTATCCCTCGCGACCAGCGGCACATAACCTTCGTCCGGCGCTGATGCTTGGTCTCAGGAAGTGCCGGGGCTCGGGACGTCCCCTGCACAGCAATATGCACGCCTCCGGCTGGTAATGTTCCTTTCTCGCGGATCCACTGCCCAGGCCAGACAGAGGCAACTGGAGAATGTGCCGGTTGGCTGGCCTGGGTGGAGCCGCGGAAAATACGAACCTCCGCCCGTTACTGCGCGGCCGGCGCGAACCGTGCAATCAGTGTTTCCGCCACACGCAGTCCGTCCATAGCCGCCGATGTGATTCCTCCGGCGTACCCGGCGCCCTCACCGCAGGGATAGATCCCATGGATATTAGCTTCCATAGATTCATTCCGTTCGATCCGAAGCGGCGAAGAGGTCCGGCTCTCCACACCGGACAGAACTGCATCATACCGGTCAAACCCTGTCAGCCGGCGTCCGCACTGGCTGATGCCTTCGATCAGTGCCTGGCTTAACCCCTCCGGCAGAAGCTCCCGCAGATTGGAAAGCCGGCTTTCTCCCTTATGATCAGGAAGCACCGCTCCAAGGCTTTTACTCTCCCGGTTCTCTTTAAAATCTCCGAACAGCTGCATGGGGATTGCCCCTCCGCCCAGTGTAAAGGCCCGCTCTTCTAACGTTCTCTGGAATTCCACACCTGACATGGGATCGATCCCGTCCCCGAAATCTGCCGGTGTGACCGTTACGATCATGGCACTGTTGGCATTGCGTCCGGCTCTTGCATGATAGCTCATGCCATTAACTGCCAGCCTTCCCGGTTCGGAAGACGCATTGACCACCTGTCCGCCGGGGCACATACAGAACGAATACACACCACGCCCGTCGGAAGCCTTCGCTGTCACCTTATAAGGCGCTGCCGGAAAAAGCGGTGCGTAATGCGCTCCGTACTGGGCAAGCTGGATCTGGCTCTGAGGATGCTCGATCCGAAGCCCCACCGCAAAGGATTTTGGACGCATAAAAAGCTCACGCGCCTTTAACATGGCAAAGGTATCTCTGGCACTGTGTCCCACCGCAAGGATCAGCTGCCCCGCAGACAAAGAGCGGAGCTCCCCGGTTTTTGTATCCTGGACCTGAATGCCGCAGAGCATTCCGTCTGTGCATTCCAGATCCGTAAGCTTTGTATGAAACTGAAAGGTTCCACCAAAGGCCTCGATCTCTTTTCGCATGGAACGAAGGACCTCTTTTAACACATCAGTTCCGATATGTGGCTTCTGCTCATAAAGGATCTCTTCCCCTGCACCATGAGCCGCAAAGATCTCCAGTACCTTCTGTCCGCGCAGTGCCGGATCCTTTACCAGCGTATTGAGTTTTCCGTCGGAAAAGGTTCCTGCTCCGCCTTCACCGAACTGGACATTGCACTCCGGGTCCAGCGGGCCGCCGTTCCAGAACTGCTCCACTGCCTTTGACCGCTCCTCCACCGGGCCTCCCCGCTCGAGAAGAACCGGCGCATAGCCCTCCTTTGCCAGCAGATATCCACAGAACAGTCCGGCAGGTCCTGTTCCCACGATCACCGGACGGTGGGACAGGCGCTCGGTTCCATGGGGCGGGACCTCATATCCGCGGTTTTCCACATGATGGGCCTCCGACTCCTTTAACCGCCGCAGCACCGGTGCTTCCTTCCGGTTTAATTCCACATCGACCTGATAGATCCAGGTAAGTGCATCCTTTTTCCGCGCATCCAGAGACTTTTTCCGGATCTGCCATGAAAGAATATCCGCTTCCGTAACCCGGAGCTTTTTACAGATTCGGGAAAGCAAACGCTCCTCGCTTTCCTCCGGCTTCAATTTGATCTGTGTGATCCGTATCATAAGTTTCCCCGCTTTCCTGCCAGAACACCACTGGCCCATGCCCATTGCAGATTATAACCGCCGCAGATTCCGTCCACATCCAGGATCTCTCCGGCAAACTGAAGCCCCGGAACCAGCTTTGATTCCATGGACCAAAGATCCACCTCGGAAAGCCGCACGCCTCCTGCCGTCACCTGCGCCCGGTCAAAGTCTCCCGTCTTCGTTACAGTCATGGGATAGGCTGTGATCAGCTCCGAAAGAGCCGCCCGCTTTTTCTCCGGAATCCGTTCCATAGGCGCATGGAGCACGATCCCCGCTTTTTTTAACAGTGCAATCGATAATTTTTCCGGGAACAGGCCGTTTAAAATTGACAGGGTATCCCCACATTTCTTCCATAACTGAGCTAAAAACGTTTCCGGTTCTTCATATTCCGGAAGAAATGAGATCCTTGCCTCCACCGTTTCCCCTTTTTCCAGTCCGATGGACGCGAACCGGCTCACCTGAAATACCGGAATCCCGGAAATTCCATAATCGGTAATCTGAAGCTCTCCCGTGTCGGAAGCAGCTTTCCTTCCATTTACCAGAAGAGTGATCCGCCCGTCTGTCCGCACACCGGCGGCCTTTTTTAATGGCCCGGTTTCTCCATATAATGGAACCAGCGCCGGAAGCGGCGGATTCACCTGATGGCCAAATGCTTTCGCCAATGCGTATCCGTTCCCATCGGAGCCCGTTGCCGGAGCAGCCATGCCGCCGCAGCATAAAATCACCCGTCTGGCCGGAAAGGACTGCTCCGCCGTCCGGACGAGGAATCCATCGTCTCGTTTTTCGACGCCGCAGACCTTTGCCTCCGTCCGCACATCGACGCCTCTCTGTTCCATGCCCTCCACCAGCGCCGAGAGCACCGTTTGTGCCTGTGAGGAACGGGGATAGAGATAACCGTCCCGATTTTTAAAATACAGGCCAAGGCTGCCGAAAAACTGTTTCGTTTCCTCGCATCCAAACCGTCGGATCACCTGCCAGGCCGTCTGCTCCTCCTGTCCCTCTGAGGTATGATAACAGGAAGGCGTCTGTACCAGGTTCGTCAGGTTGCATCTTCCGTTCCCGGTAGAAAGGATCTTTTTCCCCGGCTGCTTTCCACCCTCCAGAAGCACCACGCTGCTTCCGGCATCCGCCGCCGCGATTGCCGCCGCCATGCCTGCCGCTCCGCCTCCGATCACCACAACCTGCTCCATGTTTTACGCCTCCCGATTCTCATTCTGTAAATAGCTCATAACGGTTCAAAGTTTATTTTTATTACAAACCATTGTCGTTTAACGGTCATAAAAAATCCGCCGGACATTTCTGATCGGCGGTTTTATTATACCTGATTGGACAGCCTTTCACAACATTCCTTTGTAAAATACGCTGTGTTTTTATAGTTCTCAGAGGAAAGTTCAGCTTGTAAGGGACTGGAGGTAATCATAAAGCTCCGCTTCGCCCTTCACATAGTAGCCCCGTTTCAGTGCAGGCACTTCGGCAGCTGGCAGCTCCTCCTCGGTTAAATAGGTCTCCAGATATACATCATGGCGGTCACTGTAATAGACCGTTAAATATCCCTCCTCCAGGAGAAGAAGAAATTTATAATCCTCCGGATCTACCTGATTCCGGTCACGGACAACCAGCCTGGAATCAGAAAACACCACCAGTGCTTTTCCATCCTCCTCCTGCGAAAGCTTCGATACCAGCTCGGATCTGGTCAGACCCAGATATTCTTCCGGCATGGGAAGCAGCTGTTCGGTCAGTTCCCCTGCTGCCGGATCATAGCTCTGGCAGACATAGCGCATGTCCATGCTCACCGTAAGCTCCTGCAGCTTTGCGGCTCCGGCTATACCGGATTCGATTTTGCCGCTTTCTGTTTCACCACTGTCTCTGGGGCTGTTCTCTTCTCCCTCTGCCAGTTCTTCTCTCTGCTGCTCTTTCAGATCCTGATAACTGAAATAGTAAACCGCAGACAACAGGAAAAACATCAGACCGAAGGCTGCCAGAATGCCACATACCTGTCTCTTCATCTCAGATCCCTCCGTGATTCATTTTAATTTTACCAAAAAAAGAAAGAAGATCTTACGACCCTCTTTCCAGTATGATCCATTCAGTAAAATTTTATACGTTTACAGCAGATGAAATCTCTTTGCAGCGGACACCAGTTTTCCGCCCATGGGGAAACTTAACAGTTCCCGCTCGCTGATGCCGCGAAGTACCAGCATCATAACCCCGTAAACGACCACTGCCACAACTACTGCAAACAGGCAGGCGATGGAGCTGCGCTTTAATAACAGGTTCAGCAGGTAATAAACCAGATAGCTACATCCGCCCATGACCACAGAAGCAATGCCGGGGATCAGGAACGTTTTCTTAACCTCCTGCCGGTAATTGATATGACGGGCAATGGACGCACTGTTCAGGATACAGATGGTAAGGCCAAGAAGCATATTGGCAATCACCACGCCGTAGATTCCGGTCTTTAAGCCATATAACAGAACGATCAGGATTCCCACATGAATGACGGTGGCGATCACGCCGTTCTTTACCGGGGCATTAAGCTGATTGATTCCCTGCAGGATACTGCAGGTCACCGTTGCCAGGGAGAAGAACACCACCGCAAGGGAGCCTAAAAACAGCATGTCCGCACCGAGCTGAGCGTCCTGGTGGAACAGCATGCTCACGATCGGCGTGCTGAGCACCGTCAGGCCGACCGTCGAAGGGATCGCAATGATCATGGAAAACCGAATGGTCTGGTTGATCTTCCGGAGCACATCACCCTTCTGTCCCGACGCCATGGAAGCCGACAGAGACGGCAGCATGGAGGAAGACAGCGCGTTTGCAATGGCAATAGGCACATTGATCAGCAGATAATACTGTCCGGAGTACACACCCCAGTTTGCCATGTAGCTGTCAGACTCATTGACCGATTTCATATAGTAGCCGTAAATGCTGTTGTCGATCAGGTTGCTGATATTGAACACCGTTGCACTGATGACGATAGGCACAATGGTAACCACCAGCACCCGGCAGATATTGGAATAGGACTCCAGCACAACCGTGTTGTCCCTCCGCATCTGCTTCTTTACCACACGGCGGTAGGTGCGGAACAGCACCACACAGAAGATCAGGGCCGCCAGGGCACCAAAGGCGGTGCCGAGAGTTCCGCCGGCTGCACCGAAGGCATCCGCATAAATATCGGTTCCCTTTTGGGCATCCATGCCGGCGCCCGTATTAAATAACAGGAATGCAGCTACGATGCTTACCACCGCATTGACGATCTGCTCCAAAATCTGGGAAACTGCCGTTGGGATCATGGTTCCCATGCCCTGGAAATAGCCTCGCAGTGTTCCTAAAAACGCCATGATAAAGATGGTTGGCGCCAGAATCCGGAGTGCGTACGCCGCCCCCGGCTCATTTAAGACCTTCACGGCAAAGAAGTTCGCTCCGAAAAAGGTCAGGAGAAATGCGATCCCGCCGGAGATCAGGGAAAAGAACAGGGAGCTCTGTAAGATCCGGTAGGCATTTTTATGCTGCCCGCGCGCCACCCGCTCCGATACCATCTTGGAAACCGCAGTCGGAAGGCTGTAGGAGGACAGGATCAGCATAATGTTATAAATATAATATGCCGAGGAATAAATTCCCATGGCCGTATTTCCGATCTTGTTCTGCATGGGGATCCGGTAGACCATGCCGATGATCCGGACCAGGATTCCCGCCGCGGCAAGGATCCCGCCCTGCACCAGAAAGCTGCTGCTCTTCTTTTTCTGCTTTTGATTATTTGTACTCATATATGTTGTTCACCTTATCTTCTCGGAATGTCCAGCGTCTCCATTAAAAGGCGCTGCCGTTCCTCCATGATTGTCCGGTCTGCCTCCTCAATGTGGTCATAGCCCATAAGATGGAGCATGCTGTGCGCGGTTAAAAATGCCAGCTCCCGGCGCTCCGAATGCCCAAACTCTTTCGCCTGTTCCTTCACCCTGGCCACATTTAAGATGATATCACCTAAAAGAAGCTCCCCTGTTTCCGGATTAAAGCAGTCCATGACTGCGTCATCCTCCAGGAAATCAAAGTCCGCCGGAGCCGGAAACTCCGCCATGGGGAAAGACAGCACATCGGTAGTCCGGTCGATGCCGCGAAACTCCCGGTTGATCCTCTGTACCTCATCGGCATCGGTGAGGGTTACGCTTACTTCTGCTTCATAGGGGCAGGCCTCCTGGTCGAGAGCTGCCTCGATCACCTTCGTAATGATTTCCTCATAGGGCAGATCCAAAGGCTCCTCTGCCTCATAGCTGATTTCAAATGTCATCGGTTTCCTCCCGGCTTTCTCTCCCGTTCCCGTTCCTTATTTCTTGTTTCATACCGCTCATAAGCCTGAACGATCTTCTGTACCAGCGGATGACGCACGATATCCTTATCCGACAGACGGACAATGGCGATGTCGTCGATCTTATGAAGCACCCTCACCGCCACATCCAGGCCGGAGGGGCCGTCTCCGGGCAGATCCCGCTGGCTCATGTCACCGGTAACAATGACCTTGGAGCCGAAGCCGATTCTGGTCAAAAACATCTTCATCTGTGCCGGAGTGGTGTTCTGAGCCTCGTCCAGAATGATATAGGCATTATCCAGGGTCCGTCCGCGCATGTAGGCAAGCGGCGCCACCTCAATAAGCCCCTTTTCTGCATTATGAAGATAGGAATCCGCCCCCATGATCTCATAAAGGGCATCATATAAAGGCCGCAGGTAGGGATCGATCTTGCTCTGAAGATCTCCGGGCAGAAAACCCAGCTTTTCTCCCGCTTCAATGGCAGGTCTTGTCAGAATGATCCGTCCGACCTCATTATTCTTAAATGCCTGAATCGCCATGGCCATGGCCAGATACGTTTTTCCTGTTCCGGCCGGCCCCAGTCCAAACACGATCATTTTTTCCCGGATGGCATCCACATACTGCTTCTGTCCCACGGTCTTCGGCTTTACCGGTTTTCCCGCCACGGTCCGGCAGATCAGATCCCTGTCGATCTCCAGGATCTGATTTTCCTTTTCCTCAAAAGTCAGCGCCAGCGCATAGTCCACGTTCTGTTCCGTAATGGTATTTCCTCGACGGGAAAGCTCGATCAGGTTGGAAAACACCCTTGCCGCTTTTCCTACCATAGCTTCCGGTCCGATGACCTTAATACTGCCATCCCGGGAAATCATGGTCACCCGGAGGGTCTTTTCAATTTTCTTTACATATGCATCAAACTGCCCGCAGACGTTTCTCTCATGCTCTGCGGGAATATCGATCAGGGTTTCTGTGATCCCCATAGATGGTTCTTCTCCTCGTTTCCGTTTCGTGTTGTTTTTTCAAAAAATGCCGGATCCGTATTCCATTCTGACAATCCGTTTCGGTTTCATCCGGCTTTCTCCGAACATACTCCTTATTATTCTAACATCTTTTTCCATAAATAAAAGCCCTTTTTAAAAAAGATTGCACCGGATACGCCGCTCACGGTACACTTTTTCCGGGAGTATCTGTTTTTTCCTGCCGCCGCTGCAGTGTTCCGATCTCCTCCGCTGCCGTTACGGTTCCATAACTTTTACAGTTCCCGTTTTCCATAACAGTCTGACAGTCTGCCTGTTCGATGACCGCTCCGCGCTCCTTTAATGTTTCACAGAATGCCGAAAAACGGAGTTTCGCCTCCCTTTGTGCTTCCGCCTCCGTAAGCACATGAACACCTGTTTTATATTCCCGCTCTGTGATCGTTCCGATTCCCACGGGCAGATAAAAATTTCCCCAGAGACGTGCCGCCTCATAGGTTTCCTCCCGGTCCTCTGTTTCATAGGCGTCTTTATGCCCCAGCGGCCCGATCCGTTTTCCGAACAGCCAGAGCACATGGCGCGTTCTGCTCCGCCCGGTGTACTGCTTCTGCTCCTGTGTGAGCGGAAAGGAATCTTCATAATGGATCTGTGTTTCTGCCAGAATTTCTCCATCGGGAATCGTCTGCCGGGTCTCCAGCACAGTTCCGCCCTCGTCCACCAGCTCCACACTTCCGGAGATCAGAACCTGACCGGCCTCCACAACATCACCGTTGTGAACCAGCGGTGTTCCCGACCGGGTAATGATCGAAATCACCGTTCCGCTTTTTACCGCTGTCAGATCCATACCCGTTTCAGACGGTACGGTTTCTTCTTTTTGTCTGCTTTCTCCGTCTTCATCCTCTTCCGAAAAACCGGTCATCAGGTCTCCGGTTTCTTTTCTTACTCTGTCTGCATCGCCTGCCTGATTTTCCTTTACCCGGATCAGCAGCCGGTTTCCATCGATCTGCGCCGATACCCAGGTCAGATCCTCGAACTGATTTCGGAACTTCTTTTCCAGCTCTTCGCAGACCAGTCCTGCCTTCTTCATTCCGTGAACATACCCCTGCTCCTTCATAAACCGCAAAAGAGCAACATCGGTATACCTGGTATTTCCTTCAAAATGAATATCCCAGATAAACAACGATGATCCGTATAAAAACGCCGCACAGCCTACCATTCCGACAAAAAAAGCCAGCCGCTTCCGATACCTGCGGATCAGGAAAAAGAGGCCGTGTTTTTCGATAATTTGAAGCTTCACACCTGCCTTTCTCCCAAGTCCCGCCGCCCGAAAAAAATCTGCTGCCGCCATATGGACGGAGATACCTAAAGATTCCTGTAGGCGTTCTGTATCTGCCGCAGCCTCCGTTGTCCGCACACGGTCCGTCCGGGTTCTGCCGGAAGCTTTTCCGCATACCGGTTCCTGACGACCTGCTTCGATCTGCTCCAGTCCGATTCCGTGATAGCTGCATAAATTAAAAAAGCGCTCCGGGTTTTCTCCTGTAACCCGGACCGCAATCCACTCTTTCCTATTCATATTGAATCTCCCCGATCCGTCCGTCGATCCGCAGGGAATCCCGATTAAAATAAGAGATCACCAGTCCGGTTCCCAGGATCCGGATCCGGCTGTTTTTCCCAAGAATCCGGATCCGTTCCGGTCCATATTCCAGGATCCCCCGGTGATTTTCCACCGTCACCGACATGCTTCCCACACACGTCAGGACCGGCGCTCCCAGAACCAGATCCCGCGGAAGCGACAGCGTTTCCGCCAGCCGCTCTCCCCGCGTCCGGAGCGTCTGATCCTCTGCTTTCCCACGCGTTTTGTTCATCGGCGCACCCTTCGTTTTGTCTTTTCAGTGTATGACAGATACTCAAAAACTATGCGTGGACACGGAGCGTAGACCGCAACGCGGCAATCTTCCACTCCGCCGCAGTACGATTCCCCGCGGAGCGTTTTTTGTTTTTATAGGACGCACTTTCCTATGAAACAAAAAGAGCCCTGCTTCCAGGACTCTTTCTCTGCACAATTAATTGTATTTACGCTTTCTAGCGGCTTCAGACTTCTTCTTGCGACGAACGCTGGGCTTTTCGTAATGTTCTCTCTTACGAATCTCCTGCTGAATACCGGCCTTTGCACAGTTTCTCTTGAATCTGCGTAAGGCACTATCTAAGCTCTCGTTTTCTTTTACGATAACATTTGACATAGACTCACACCTAACCTCCCTCCAGTTGTGTATTGTGCATAATACAACTGTTTGGGTATATTTTCGCACTACAACCAGTATACCATAAATCCCGGATTCGTCAAGTATTATTTTACCTGTTCTTCCAAAACCTTATAAGTTTTTTCCAGTGCTTCATCGATTCCGGCAGGATTCTTTCCACCCGCCTGTGCCATACCGGGACGACCGCCTCCGCCGCCTCCTACGCAGGCCGCAATTGCCTTGATGAGATTACCGGCATGGGCACCCTTTTTCTGTGCCCCATCGGTTGCGGTTGCCATAAGGCTTACCTTTCCGTCTGTCTCGGAAATGATCACGACAACGCCCTCACCCAGTTTTTCCTTCAGCTGATCACCAAGGTTCCGAAGGCCGTTCATATCAACATCCTTGACCCGGATCGCCAGAACCTTTACGCCGTTTACGGTCTTTACCTGGTCCATGACATCGCCCATGGCCTCGTTGGCAAGCTTGCTCTTCAACTTCTCATTTTCGGAATGAAGCTCCTTTATTTCCTCCTGGAGCGCTTCGATCTTTCCAACCAGACCGGAAACTTCGGTCTTTGCTGCCCTTGCGGCCGCATGAAGCTCTTCCTCCAGACTCTTATAATAACGGAATACACCCTTTCCGGTCAGTGCCTCGATCCGGCGTACACCGGCTGCGATTCCTGCCTCGGAGATAATCTTAAAGGACGAAATAGATGCCGTATTTGCGACATGAGTACCGCCGCACAGCTCCTTGGAGAAGTCTCCCATGGAAACCACACGGACCGTATCGCCATACTTTTCACCGAACAGCGCCATAGCTCCCGCTTTTTTCGCCTCATCAATGCTCATAACATCCGTCTTTACCGGAACAGCCGCTGCGATCTGCTCATTGACCAGATCCTCAACCTTCTGAATTTCCTCCGGTGTCATGGAGGAGAAATGCGTAAAGTCAAAACGCAGACGGTCTGCCGATACAAACGAACCAGCCTGTTCCACATGGCTTCCCAGTACCAGACGCAGTGCCTTCTGGAGCAGGTGGGTTGCACTGTGATTCTTGCAGGTCTCGACACGATTCTCCGCATCTACCTTCAGGGAAACGGCATCGCCCACCTGGAACATGCCTTTCGTCACCCTGCCTACATGACCGATCTTTCCTCCCTGGAGATGAATAACATCCTCTACGGCAAATTCACCATGAGGTCCGATGATCGCGCCGGTATCAGCCTTCTGTCCGCCCATGGTTGCATAGAACGGCGTCACATCCGTAATGATGGTGCCCTCCAGGCCATCGGTCAGCGCTTCCACAATCTCGTCGGCAGTGGTAAGGGCTGTTGCCCTTCCGCTGTCCTCCAGACAGTCATAGCCGGTAAACTTTGTGGTCAGGGATGCATCCAGAGACTGATAGATGTCATCGCGGCCCATGTAATTGCTCTTCTTTCTGGAGCTTCTTGCCTTTTCACGCTGAACATCCATGGCCTTTTTAAAACCATCCTCGTCAACGGTAAAGCCCTTCTCCTCCAGGATCTCCTTCGTCAGATCCAGCGGGAATCCGTAGGTATCATATAAACGGAACGCATCCTCGCCGGACAGGATTTTGCTGCCCTCGGCATTGAGCTTTTCTTCCAGATCAGAAAGAATGTTTAAGCCCTGATCGATCGTCTTATTGAATTTATCTTCTTCCTCGCTGAGGACCTTGAAAATCATATCCTTCTTCTCATCCAGTTCCGGATAGCCGTCCTTGGAAAGCGTGATCACCGTCTCTGCCAGCTTTGCCATAAACTTTCCTTCGATTCCGAGGAGTCTTCCATGGCGTGCCGCACGGCGCAGCAGTCTTCGGAGCACATAGCCTCTTCCCTCATTGGAGGGCATGATGCCGTCGGAGATCATAAAGGTACAGGAACGGATATGGTCGGTGATCAGACGAAGAGAAACATCCTTTGTCTCATCCTGCTGATACGAAACTCCCGCCAGCTTTGCCACCTCATCAAGAAGTGCCTTAATGGTATCTACCGCAAAGATAGAATCCACATCCTGGACGATCACCGCCAGACGCTCCAGTCCCATACCGGTATCAATGTTCTTCTGAACCAGAGGGGTATAGTTATTATGACCGTCGTTGTTAAACTGGCTGAATACGTTGTTCCATACTTCCATATATCGGTCGCAGTCACAGCCTACGGTACAGCCGGGTTTTCCGCAGCCGTATTTTTCACCGCGATCATAGTAGATCTCGGAACAGGGGCCGCAGGGACCTGCACCATGCTCCCAGAAGTTATCTTCCTTACCGAAGCGGAAGATCCTCTCCGGAGCAATTCCGATCTCTTTATTCCAGATCTCAAACGCCTCGTCATCATCCTGGTAGATGGACGGATACAGCCGATCCTCCGGCAGTCCGACTACCTTGGTTAAAAATTCCCAGGACCAGGCAATGGCTTCATGCTTAAAATAATCGCCAAAGGAAAAGTTCCCGAGCATTTCAAAAAAGGTACCGTGACGGGCAGTCTTTCCAACATTTTCAATATCGCCGGTCCGGATACATTTCTGACAAGTGGTAACCCGTCGTCTCGGCGGAATCTCCTGTCCCGTAAAATAAGGCTTCAAGGGTGCCATACCCGAATTGATCAGCAGAAGGCTGTCATCGTTATGAGGCACCAGCGAAAAGCTTTTCATCACAAGATGTCCCTTGCTCTCAAAAAAATTCAGGAACATGCGACGAAGCTGGTTTACACCGTACTTTTCCACAATTTCTCCTCCAAATATCTTTATTTTTCTGCAGGGTTCTCCCCCGCCTTTGCATCTTTATGCTTCCGCAGCTTGATACCGCACATAATCCCGCCAAAGGCCACGGCTCCCAAAAACACAAATTTTACTGCCGTCTGGCAAAGCGTTGATAAAAATGCTCCCATGGAAATCCCTCCTTGCAACTATAACAGATTTTCACTCATTATTATATCGTACCACAGACCATGCATTTGCGCAAGAGGCAGGAACAAAAAGGAAGAGCTCCGTCTCCGAAACTCCTCCTGAGCTGCTCAGTGTCTGGCAAAACATCCGATTGTTCCGCACTTCACACTCCGCAATATGTTTTTTATACTCTTGACAGATACTCACCGGTTCTGGTATCGATCTTGATCTTGTCGCCCTGATCTACGAACAGGGGAACATATACGGTTGCACCGGTCTCCACAACTGCGGGCTTTGTAGCACCGGTTGCGGTATCTCCCTTAAAGCCGGGCTCGGTCTCGGTGATCTCCAGCTCTACGAACAGCGGAGGCTCGATGGAGAATACCTGGCCCTTATGGGAACAGATCTTAACCATTTCATTTTCTTTTACAAACTTCAGGGAATCGCCTACCATATCGCTGCTTAACGGGATCTGGTCGTAAGTATTTACATCCATGAAGTAATACAGGTCACCATCATTGTACAGATACTGCATATCAGCTCTGTCAATATGAGCGTTCTCAAACTTCTCAGTAGGACGGAAGGTCTTTTCTACTACGCCGCCGCTCTTGATATTCTTTAACTTTGTTCTTACGAACGCAGCACCCTTTCCGGGCTTAACATGCTGAAACTCAATAATCTGATATACGTTTCCATCAATTTCCACGGTCATGCCGTTTCTGAAATCACCAGCAGATACCATCTTTTGATACTCCTCCTTAAATTCAAGTTCTCAGGCGCCGGCCGGCATGGACTGTTTTCCTAGTGCCAACTGACATTATCTGTTTAATTTTATACTATATTGTCGTTTTTTTCAAGGACTTTTTATAAAAATACAGCACAATCCGTTCCAGTCTTCGTTTTAAAACAATCTGGATCTCCTCCTTCGGATGGATCGGTTTTACCAGAATGCTGTAGATCCCGGCTTTTTTCGCACCCCAAACATCGGTGAACAGCTGATCACCGATAAACACGGTGTCGGTGAGCCCCGTTCCCATCTTTTCCATGGCAAGAAGATAATTCTTCGGCAATGGCTTATGCGCATTATAAAGATAACGGGTCTTCATCGCCTTCGCAAAAGGCTCCACACGGGGCTTCTGGTTATTGGAGATCAGGCAGGTCTCAAAGCCCAGCTCATGAAGTCGCTGAAACAGCTCCACCGACTCCTTCGTGGCCGGCTTTCCGTGGGGCACCAGTGTATTGTCAATATCAAAGAGCAGTCCTCTGATTCCCCTTTTCCTCAGCTTTTCAAAATCGATCCCATAGGTGGAATCCACATATTCATCCGGATAAAACCGTTCTACGATCATGCCTTTCCTTCTTTCTGTCGTCTCTTACTGCCGTTTTTTCTGATCCCGGTACAGCTTTTCCAGCTCCTTCAAAAAGGTATTCACATCCTTGAATTCCCGGTAAACAGAGGAAAAACGGACATAGGCCACCTCATCCAGATCCTTTAGCTTGTCCATGACCAGGTTTCCGATCTCCGTGGTCGCCACCTCTTTTTCCTCGGTATTGACCACCTCATTTTCTACCTCGTCCACCAGGCGGCTGATATCCTGGGCCGACACGGGACGCTTATGGCAGGCAAGAAGCACACCGGCCTCGATCTTGGAACGGTCAAAGGGCTCTCTGGTGTTGTCCTTCTTCACCACCATAAACGGGATCGTCTCAATCTTTTCATAGGTGGTAAACCGGCGGCCGCATGCCTCGCACTGCCGTCTCCGGCGAATGGCATTGTTGTCCTCCGCCGGCCGGGAATCGATGACCTTAATGTTTTCACTGCTGCAGAACGGACACTTCATGGCACGTTCCTCCTTTATGGTTTGCATTTATGGACACAGTCCGACGTTATGACCTTCACCAGGACAAAATCCTCACCGATCTGCTCCACGGCACAGAACGGGATAATGTACTCCGTATCCCGTCCTAAAAATCCACAGATCGGGGCCGGCCCGGGAATAATAAATTTCATGATACAGCCGGTCTTGCAGTCGAACTCCATGTCGGTGATGTAGCCCAGCCGCTTTCCGTCACAGAGGTTGATGACCTCCTTCAGCCGCAGATCACAGATACGCAAGGGAATACCCCCGAACCGTCTTTTTCTTAGAATATGAACATTTTCTCAAAAGCGTTCGGCTAATTCCGGCTGAATTCCTCTAATTTCAGGCCGGGATTCCGGTCGAGGACCATACCGACGCTCCAGCTGTTGGCAAACAGAAGAAGGGGATTGCCCTTGAGATCCATGACACGTTTCATATCCGATGTACCCTGGATCTTCTCCACATTGATCTCGTCCTTGTTGGCTACCCAGCGGATATACTCATAGGGCAGCGGCTCCAGCTTGACTTCCACGTTATACTCATTATTCAGGCGGAACAGCAGTACATCAAACTGAAGGACACCGACCACGCCCACGATGATCTCTTCCATGCCGGTATGAAACTCCTGGAAAATCTGAATGGCACCCTCCTGGGCGATCTGGTTGACCCCTTTTAAGAACTGCTTCCGTTTCATGGTATCAATCTGACGCAGTCTCGCAAAATGCTCCGGTGCAAAGGTCGGGATTCCCTCATAGGCAAATTTTTTACTGGAAGAAGTAAAGGTATCGCCGATGGCAAAGAGGCCCGGATCGAACACACCGATGATGTCACCGGCATAGGCCTCGTCCACGATCTTACGCTCATCCGCCATCATCTGCTGGGGCTGGGAAAGCTTCACCTTTCTGCCACCCTGGATATGGTTGACCTCCATACCCGCCTCAAACTTTCCGGAACAGATCCGCATAAACGCGATCCGGTCGCGATGGGCCTTGTTCATGTTTGCCTGGATCTTGAACACAAAGGCCGAGAACTCTTCAGAGAAGGGATCAATGATGCCGATATCGGCCTTTCGGGGAAGCGGCGGTGTTGTCATTTTCAGGAAATGCTTCAAAAAGGTCTCCACACCGAAGTTGGTGAGTGCGGAACCGAAGAATACCGGAGAGAGCTTTCCTTCCCAGACCAGTTCCATATCGAGCTCCTGACCGGCGCCGTCCAATAATTCAATATCATCCATAAGCTGGCTGTGGAAGCTCTCGCCGATGAGATCATGAACCTTCGGATCATTGATATCCAACACGTTGGTATCTACCGCTTTCTGTCCGTTCATGGCAGCCGTAAACGTGGTAATGCACTTCTTATCCCGCTCATAAACGCCCTTGAATTCCTTTCCTGATCCGATGGGCCAGTTGATGGGGCAGGTCGTAATCCCCAGAACAGATTCGATCTCGTCCATCAGTTCAAAGGGATCGTTTGCTTCCCGGTCCATCTTGTTGATGAACGTAAAAATCGGGATATGACGGAGCAGACAGACCTTGAACAGCTTGATGGTCTGCGCCTCCACGCCCTTGCTGGCATCGATGACCATAACGGCCGAATCCGCTGCCATGAGGGTTCGGTACGTATCCTCGGAGAAATCCTGATGACCGGGGGTGTCCAGAATGTTGATGCAGAATCCGCCGTAATTAAACTGCAGTACGGAGGAGGTAACGGAAATACCTCTCTGCTTTTCGATCTCCATCCAGTCGGAAACCGCGTGCTTCGCCGTTTTCTTGCCCTTTACGGAGCCCGCCAGATTGATGGCGCCGCCGTAAAGAAGAAATTTCTCTGTCAGCGTCGTTTTACCGGCATCCGGGTGGGATATGATAGCAAACGTCCTTCGTTTTTCAATCTCTTTTTTCAATAATTCCTGCTGTTTGTCAGCCACTGTTTCCGTCCTCCTCGTATCTCTATGACAGGCGTTTTAAGATCTCATCCAGGATCTTATCCGCCACTTTTTCTTTTGACAGCATCGGAAGGGTCATATCTCCGTCCGATGTCAGGATCGTCACCACGTTGGTATCGGTACCGAAGCCGGCACCGGCCACCTTTAAATTGTTGGCCACGATCATATCCAGGTTTTTCTTCTGCAGCTTTGCTCTGGAATTTTCAACCATGTGCTCCGTCTCCATAGAGAAACCGCAGAGGAACTGGTGCGTCTTATGACTGCCCAGATATCCCAGGGTATCCTCCGTCCGTTCCAGTCCGATGGACATGGCTCCATCCTTCTTTTTTACCTTTTCGCTGCTCACATGCTCCGGCCGGTAATCCGCCACTGCGGCTGCCTTGATGATAATATCCTGCTCTTCCGCACGGGAGGTGACTGCCTCATACAGATCCTTCGCTGAGGTGATTTCCACCACCTTCATAAAGCCGGGCTTCTTTAACGCCGTCGGTCCGGTTACCAGCGTCACATCGGCGCCCCGGTACATGGCCTGCTTCGCCAGGGCATAGCCCATCTTTCCTGTGGAATGATTAGTGATATACCGCACCGGATCAATGGCCTCACAGGTGGGTCCTGCCGTTACCAGAACCCGCTTTCCAGCCAGATCCTTTTCACAGGCCA
Source organism: Candidatus Paralachnospira sp. LCP21S3_A2 (assembly GCF_052118925.1). Taxonomy (NCBI): domain Bacteria; kingdom Bacillati; phylum Bacillota; class Clostridia; genus Candidatus Paralachnospira; species Candidatus Paralachnospira sp. LCP21S3_A2. The sequence goes on along the minus strand of NZ_JBQKGG010000001.1, from coordinate 71,100 downwards.
GCTCCTTCATGATATAAGAAAGCAGCGTTTCTTCATCGGCCATCTTTCCGTTTCCCGTATCGCCGTTGGCCAGCATACCGACAACCGGGTCTACAAATTCATAACCGTAGCCCGCCAGCTTTTTCATATTATCCTGAACGATCGGATTGTTATACATATTGGTGTTCATGGCCGGTGCGATCATCTTTTTGCAGGGGCAGGCCATGATGGTCGTTGTCAGCATATCATCGGCGATCCCGCCTGCCAGTTTTCCGATTACGTTAGCGCTTGCCGGTGCCACCATGACAAGATCTGCCTGCTTCGCCAATGCCACATGCTCCACGGAAAATTCAAAATTCCGGTCGAAGGTGTCGATCAGGCATTTCGTTCCCGTCAGCGTCTCGAAGGTGGTTGCTGTGATAAAATTCGTGGCGTTCTGTGTCATCAGAACATGGACCGCAGCATGCTGCTTTTTCAAAAGCCTTGCCAGATTCGGTATTTTATAGGCTGCAATGCTTCCCGTCACTGCAAGAAGTACTGTTTTTCCTTTTAACATGGTTCTCTCCTATCCCGCCAACTGCTTGCGCCGCCCGGCGATTCATGCTATAGTTAAGGCTGATTCATCAACTTTTATAAGAAAGGACTTCCTATCCATGATTCTTGCCATTGATATCGGAAATACCAACATCGTAGTCGGCTGCATCGACGAACAGGAAACCTGCTTTGTGGAGCGGATCTCCACCAGCACGGATCAGACCACCCTGGAATATGCCATTACCTTTAAGAATATTCTGGAACTGTATCATATCAATCCAAAGGGGCTGGAGGGCGCGATCATCTCCTCTGTGGTTCCCAATATTTCCAACACCGTCCGCCGTTCTGTGGAAAAGGTCATCGGAAAACCCTGCCTGCTGGTCGGCCCCGGTGTGAAAACCGGACTGAATATCCAGATGGACAACCCTGCCACGGTCGGAAGTGATCTGGTGGTTACGGCCGTTGCCGGTATTAAGGAATACAAGGCTCCCTTTGTGGTCATCGACATGGGAACCGCTACCACCATCACCTGTGTGGACAAAAACCACAACTACATCGGCGGCGCCATCATGCCCGGTGTCCGTGTTTCTCTGGAATCCCTGGCCCAGCGTGCCGCTCAGCTTCACAACATCAGTCTGGAAACGCCGAAGCGTGCCATCGGGAAAAACACCATCGACTGTATGCGCAGCGGAATCGTATTCGGAAACGCTGCCATGCTAGACGGCATGATCGACCGGTTCGCCACGGAGCTTGGCGAGCTTCCGACGGTCATCGCCACCGGCGGTCTTTCCAAAGCGATCATCCCGCACTGCCGTCATAAGATCATCTATGATGACAGCCTTTTGTTAAAGGGATTGTGGATCATTTATTCCAAAAATCAATAGAATGGTTCTTTGTTCGGAGACAGGTTCCACGCAGGCGTGTGTGTCCCGAACGGATACCGGTAAAATTTTACCATAAAGGATCTGAAAGTGCAAGCCCCGGGATTTCCCGGGGCTTGGTTCCGTTATTCTCAGCAAAAAACGTACACCGGTTCTGTTTCCGGATCACGGTATTCGTGCTTTTCATAATATCCGATGAGAGTTCCGTCTTCGTCACGGAGAGCGATCATGTAATCGTCCCGGTTTTTCTTTTCACTGTGGTGAATATAAATCTGATTATGTTCCGGAGCTTCAGAAAACCAGGCGAGGACCTGTTCGATCCGCTTAACCGATGCCGGGTTATGGCAGCCGCACAGATTCTTTCCGACCAGCAACGCACCTCCGTAGTTCTCATACTGGCGGACTGCCGCCGGATTCATATAAAGAATGGTATGAGACAGGTCACAGAGCACCACCGCCGCATGATCCTGCTCCAGTACACTTTTGAAAAAAGGATTTAAGTCCATGAGATATACCTCCTGATATAGAATACAGTTCAAAACCGTTATGCTCAAACACAAGTGCGTATCACTGAAAGTAGTATAGCACAGGCGACAGACAGCGTCATTATTATTTTTCTATCTCACAGATCCATTTACCCCGGCATATCGTTGCTTGGGAATTGCCTTTTGCAGACCATCCAAACCAGCCAACCGGCATACCCCAAAGAATTTTATCGAAAACCAATTGACAATATCCTGGACTTCATGTATATTATAACGATTTAGATTGATGAAAATCTAATTGAGCGGCTTGGGATAAAAGGAGATCATTATGCACAGGTTTGAGTATGTATTAAAGTCTGAGTGGTTCTCCGTGAAACAGGAATTATTGAACATCATTCAGAAGTTGCAGGAGCAAGTCAGAGACAGGTTCACGTTTCAATATCATTTTGTCGGCAGCAGTCAGAGAAACATGATAACACGTGACCGAAACACCAATGTCGGTTTTGATTTTGATGTAAATCTTGAAGTAAATGATCCTGATGAACAATATTCGCCAAAGCAAATTAGAGATATTCTGCGCAACGGTCTTGATAACATTACGCATCCATGCCATTCTGTTTCTAACGATATACATCGTCCTAGTATCTTTTCTTATGATCACTCGGGTGGCTCCACTATTATTGTTGGCGGCGTAGGTATACATTCTCTCATCGGTTCTTATCCTCACAGACAATACACTCCTTGTGACTATTTTTGTGGACTCGACAGAGGCGTCAATGAGGGATATGATTATGCCGAAGACTCCACCCGTGTTCTTACAATTAAGGTAAAAGATCAGAAAAACGCCCGCATTCTTCATAGCTGTGACTTCTGTATCGTGCGCCAGTCCGATGACGGGAGGCAGCAGTATATTCATTATAATAAAAAACAAAACAATTATTCATGGAAATATCAGCCCGAAGGCTTCGGCCAGTTACCGAAAAAAATTGACTTTTGCAAAAAAAACAAGAGGTTATGGTCGGATGTCCGGAATCTTTACCTGGACAAAAAGAATACCAATACCGACGAGCATAAAAAATCAAGATCCATTTTCGCCGAAACGATCCATCAGGTATGCCAGCATAACGGATATTATGACTAGGTATATGAACCGGACACTTTTATTGAAATAACTTTCATCATTCGAACCATGCGCCCTTTTCCGAGTATAAAAACCGGGGGATAAGATAGAAACCATCTTACTCCCCGGTTTTTCAGTTCAATTCTATATTCCCATTTTTCTTTCCAAACATCAAGGCCAGTGAACCATTCTGTCTCCCTTTAATACCGTACCCGTTTCTCTTTCCGTTTCTTTGCGGAAGCAACGGCAGTTCCCACCAGGAACACAGCCACGGTTCCGGAGGCGGCGAGAAGGATTCCCAGAAGCCGAACCGTCCGTTTTCTGGAGGCTTTTAATAATGTGCGCCGTTCTTCTTCGACAGATACCTGTCCGGCTAACGGATCTTCCGCTTCTGTTTCTGCCTCTGCCGGAATCCCGTCTGCCGCTTCGTCATAAACATCCTCTGTCAACAGTACTCCCTGCTCCCCTGCGTCCACGATCTGCTCCAGCAGTTCTTCCAGAAGCAGCTGCGGATCATCCGCAAGGGCTTCGCTTTCCGTGCCCGCTGCTGCCTCAGCTGCCCCGGCACCTCCGGTATGAAGTTCTCCGTTCGTTTCTCCCCTTCCGGCATTTCCGCCTGCTCCGCCGGTATGATAGCCGCCGCCCTGATCCAGATCAGGCTCCGGTGCAGTCAATGCCCGATAAGCGGCTTCTGCCTGCTCCAGCACCCCATAATTGGTGACCTGTGCTTTCTGCTCTGCATCCAGCGCATCATAGGCTGCTCTGGCCTCCTGGATTGCTCCGCCGCTTGCACTGCTCACGGCACCGATCCGGTCAATTTTCAGGATAACATCGGCAACTGCCGATAAGCGGTCAAAGGCTGCCGCTGCCTGTTCCAGTATGCCATAATTTGATACAAGAGCCTGCTGATTCCCGGTCAGTGCATTGTAGGCCAGGATTGCCTGCTCAATGGCCGCCTGGCTGTTTAAGGTCACTTCTCCGATGGATGCGATCAGTTTTTCCACCGGAGCAGCCGCAGTCAGATCCTTGAACCGCTCCACTGCCGCTGCCAGCACCGGATAGTCCGTAACATAGGATTTCTGCGTTTCCGTCAGACTGTCATACAGGCTCTGAGCATGCTCGATCACTTCCCGTCTGTCCAGCGTGATCATACCCATAGACGCGATTACGGCCGAAACCTCTGCCGCCCGCAGATGATCATAGGCTTCCTCCGCCTGGAACAGTATTTCCGGACTTTCCACTAACCGCTTCTGTGCTTCGGTAAGGGAATCATAGGCCAGCCGCGCCTTATGGATCGCTTCTTCGCTTTCCGGCGTTACTTCCCCGATGGCTGCAATCAGGGCATCTACCTGCTTTGCCAGCTCGATGTCTTCATCCGTAACCTGGAATTCCTCTTCCAGCTTTCGATATGCCTCCTCCGCGTCCAGTAACGTCTGATAATGCTCCACCAGCTCTTTCTGTGCGTCCGTCAGGCCATCATAGGATGCTCTGGCGATCCGGATCGCCGTCTTTACATAAGCTGCCAGCACCACATCTCCGATGTTCCGAATATAGCTGTCGGTCTGTGCCGCCGCCGCTTTGTCCGCCGCATACTGATACTGGGAAGCCGTTGGCAGGGCATCGATATTTTCTTTTGTTTCCCTCAGATGACGCGCCACCTCATCCCTGGTTTCTGCCGCTGCAATAAGCTTTCTTGCATCCGCCAGATAGGTTTCCAGCTTCATCTGCTCTTCTTCCCGATACTGCTCCGGATCCACATAATGCTCCAGCAGGGAAAGAGCGGCTTCTTTCTCTTCTTTCAGCTTCCGCGCCTCCGCATCTGCCTTGGATTCAATCTGATAAATCGCTTCTTTTGTTTCTGTTAAAATCGCGCTTACCTCGTCCATGGTGGATCCGGCCCGGATCCGTTCTGATCCGGCTTCGATCTCCTGTTTGACAAGCGCCCAGTTTTCCGGCTCATAATCCTCTTCCGAGACAAAGCTCTCCAGCTCTGAAACAGCTCCCGTTTTCAGATCCTCCAGGGTAAGCTGCCAGGAAAGGATCGGATAGCCGCTCTGAAAGCCGAGATAATCATGGATAAAATGATTTCCTCCACCGTTTAAGCTGTTTAAATACTCATCACTTTGCAGCTCCGAAGCCGACAGGAAATAGCCTGGGGATGTAAAATCAGCTGAATATCCGACCATGGCACGGTCTGGCTGATCGGTCCGTTTTAATGCAAACAGGTTTTCATAATCTCCGGCTTCCATGCCTCCGAAAATGGCTCCCATATATCTGCCGTTGATATTTAAGTTGATCGGTCCGCAGTTATAGCACCAGCTCACCTGACTTCCTGCTGCCTCACTGCCGATCTGTCCGACCAGACCTCCGGCATAACGCTTGCTTTTCACCTCACCGCTGTTATAACAGGAGGTCACCTTCGCTCCGGAGCCTGCCAGCTTTCCGACCAGTCCCCCGGCACTGGAATCTGCCTGCACCGATCCGCTGTTATAGGAACGGCGAAGGCTTATACTGAGACCGGTGCTTCCGATCAGACCTCCGGCATAATAATGGATCCCGCCCTTTCCCTCCGTTGGAAAGGAGACGGTTCCGGTATTGGAGCAGTTCCGGAACCAGGTGAATTCCGCCCGGCCGGCGATACCTCCAATGGCAGAGGAACTGATCCGAACCTCCCGGACTGTCACCGAGGCTTCATTGTGACAGTCCTGCACACTGGGACGCTGTCCATCGTTTTTTCCGTAAATATAACCGATCAGTCCTCCGGCATACTGGACACGGTTGGAGCAGTTCACCGTTCCCGCCACGGTCAGATTCCGGATGGAATCCTTCTCATCTCCGTATACGATTCCGAACAGTCCGGCATAATTCTCAGCTTCTGTTACAAGCAGACCACGGATTTTATAGCCTCCGCCATCGAAGCTGCCCCGATACACGTTCTTCTTCATTCCGATGGGGGTCCATTCCTGATTTCCCAGGTTAATATCATTACAGAGAACCGCCTGAAACTTCGTCCGGCTTCCGCTTTTATTTACCAGCTCCGCAAACCATGCCAGCTCCGCACCGGAGGTGATCTGATAAACGCCCTTGTCATCGGACTTCGGCTCCGTTTTTGTCTCTCCGTCCCATGCGTCCTCATCGGGGATCTGCTCCAGAATCCGGTCGATCATTTCCCTGGCTTCATTCAGAGCCTCCGTGATCCCGGAAACGGATTCCGCCGCCCGGATTTTTTCGATTCCGGTGCTCCTTGCCGCTGCGATCTGAGCTGCCCATGGCTCCTCCTGCGGTTCGGTTCGATACGCATTCAGGGCATTCACCGCATTGCGGCGGACCTCCTCGATCCGCTTTGCCTCCTCACAGGCCGCAATATAAGCATCCATATCATCTTTTCCATTCCGGACAAGGCGCTTTACTTCATCTGAATCCTTCGCATTCTGAAGCTGTCCGCTGTAATCTGTTACATAGAAGTCCAGTTCCTTTTTCTGTTCTTCCTTAAGATCCTCATGTGCTTCTAAAAGACTGTCCCGATACTCCTCCAGTGCCGTAATTCCCTGGTCAATGGCTTCTGCCAGTTCCGAATCCACCTGTGAGCCTGGCTTCACCGCGGAAAGCTCCTCTCTGGCGCTCTTCATCAGTTCCTCCAGTGCCTTTTCGCTGTCGATCAGACTGAGCTTTTCTTCATAAGAGGCTACGATCCGTTCCAGCTCCTGATAGGCCGTCCCGTATTTTGCCCGGTTTTCCTCACTGAGCCAGCCCTTCAGCTCTAAAAGTGCCTCATCAACCTGCTTCGCCAGCTCCGAGGTCTGCCCCTGCCATACAAACCGGGGATATCCGTTATTTTCTGTATCCGATCCATCCGGTAAAGCAAAGGCATTTCCAAGCCTCCGTACAAACAGTGCTTTTTTCATGTCGGCTTCCGTCTTTAACGCCACCTCACCCGAAAGCGTTGTGCCCTTGATATCCTTCAGGGCAATCGGCTGCAGCTTTCCGTATTGTAATCCATACAGTCTTCCTGCGGTGCCGCTCTTGAAATATCCAATCACCGCTCCCCGCATGTCAAACACGGTACCTTCATAAACTGCGGTGGAATAGCCTGTCTCGATCACCGGCATGGGCGGAAGCTCCTCTTCTTTCCAGTCATCATACCCGGCTTCCCCGACAATTCCTCCCATGTGGGATGGAGAATTCGTTATATCGCCGCCCTCGATGGAGCCCAGGTTATAGACTGTGGAAATCACCGACTGCTTTGCCGTTCCGTCTGAGGCCGTTCCTGTTCCGCCGATCTTCCCGGCAATTCCACCCAGGATACTGTTTCCCACAATGGTTCCGTAGTTACAGCAGTTTCGGATCTCTGCGCCGTACTTAACTGCTCCGGCAATTCCTCCAACGGTGAAATAGCCCTGTACCTCACCTTTGTTGACGGAATAAAGAATCTGTGCCTGTTCACCATAAAGCAGCCCGACGATTCCGCCGATCTGATTCTGTGCCATATGGACCTGCGTGGTGATCACACCCTGGTTCACGCAGCGGATCACCTGTCCCTTACAAAGCCCGACGATTCCGCCGGCATTGCGGTTCATGGTTTCCCCCTCCATAGTCGTTGTGGTCTTATTGGTGCAGCGGATGATCTGGCCGTTTTTCAAATATCCGGCAATGGCACCGCTTCCGCAGGCTGTTTCGTCATATGCCCCGAATTTTCCATAATTACCGAACGCATGCTCCACACTTCCCATGACTGTCAGGTCTTTTACCACGCCGCCGTCAATGACACCGAACAGACCGCCATAGGGGCGGCTCATATCGTCCGTGGTGATCCGTACACGCATATAATTGATCCGCTTTCCATTACCGTCGAAGCTTCCGCGGAATGGATGTGCGGTCGTATCACCGATCATCATCCAGAGATATCTGGTATTATAATTGTTAAGATAAATGTTTTTTTCCAGTCTGGCATTGATCCGTCCGTTCCCGCTGTTGACCTCTTTGGCAAACCATGCAAGCTCTGCTCCGGTGCTGATAAGAAAGGTTCCGTTCTCATCCGTCTTCGGCATACTGACGGATTCTCCGTCCCAGATCCCGCCAGGCGGCGCTGCAAAGACGGTTCCGACCGGCGTAAGCGCCGCACCAAGTAACAGTATTACGGCCAGACACCAGGCCGCTGCCCGGATTCCTCTCTTCTGTTTTCGACCTTGTATTTTACGCTCTCTCATGCCTGACTCCTCTTGTCTGTCCTGATTTTCATGCTGCCGGATTTTCTGCACCGTCCGCCGTGTTACAGGAAATAAATATAGGTTAATCGAAGCTTCTGCAGTCTGGTTCCATTCTCATACACCTGCTTCCAGAGCTGATCCTTGAAGCGCAGAAGAATCTTCCGGTCCTGCTCATCGGAGGTCCCACCGCTGTACACAGCCTTCTGCCGCAGTGCAACGCTTTCCTCATACTGTGCTGCCGTCTCCGCTCCGAACAGCTTTTCCACCTGTTTCCGGTAATCATACAAAGAAACATGCTCATCCGGAAGTCCGGAAACCGCCAGAATGTTCATGACATAATTAAAAATATGGCGCACCGCCAGGGCACAGTCCTCATGCGCAAACAGCCGGATTTCTTTCCGGCTCTTCTGCCGCTTCCAGATGATCCAGACAAAAAAGCCGAGGATCAGAAGCATTACAAGAACCAGGAGCACAAGTAACAGGATCTCGATCAGAAGCAGCCAGTCAAAGCCCGGCGTCTCCTGTGCCGCGGAATCCTGCGGCGTTTCCTCCTGCTGATCCTCCTCTACCTGACTGCCCTCCGGCACCATGCCGGAGATATCCTGATAGTCCTGTGTCTGCTCCATCACATTCATATAGGCCGGTGTCACCTCAAAGGGAAGCCATCCGACCCCATCCTGGTAATACTCTGCCCAGGCATGTGCATGACTGTCATCCAGATCATACCATTCTCCTGCTTTCATGGAACGTGCATCCTCCGGCGTGATCAGACAGCCCTCCACATACCGCGCGGGGATCCCGTAATATCGGAACATCATGACTGCCGCACTGGCATAATGAACAGAGTAACCGGTTTTTGTATCCGAAAGAAAGTCTTCGATGAAATCGGTTCCCTTCCATGGCTGTTCCAGGATCTCGGAATAGGTACAGCCTGACTGAAGTGCATAAAGGATTTCCTCCTTGGCTTCCGTGTAATCGGCATGCTTCCCGCCCTCCGGAGTCTCATACGCACCGAGAAGATTTCCGATCTGCGCCCTGAGGTTTTCCGGCAGCTCCAGACAGGTTTCATAGACATAGGAATTATAATAGGATTCCTGCTCCGCATAAGCAGTCTCTGCCGCCGTGAACGACGACGGATCCGCCAGGGCTTCTGTAAGACGCAGATACCTGGAAACCTGGCCGGATACCGCTTCATAAGAATACGTCCGTTCCCCGGAAATTCCGGTTGTTTTTATCCCCTCTTCGCCCAGCCTCTGCCCGGCCAGAAATGCGCTTCCGGTCAGCTCATACGGCGCATACAGGTAATGGCTGCAGGCCGAGTGATTCTCCACCGTAATGCTATTCCGTTCCTCTGTCACCGTTTCCGGATCCAGAGTAAGAGCTGCACTGGCAAGCTCCGTCTGCCCGTAAAAACCGGCTTTATGAAGCCAGTAAAACAGATCCCGTCCCTTCCAGCTGTTTTCCGGATCCGCTTCCTTCCAGGACGTCCCGGTATAGTTACTTCCCGTAAAGCCGCGGAGGTAATAGGACTGGGGATTTGTCATGGTTACGCTTAAATAATCCTCTCCGGCCGGCTGAAAGGAGGCGAGTCCCGAAAGCTGTCCCTCCGGCAGTACCGGATCAGACCCGTAACGCGCCTCATGAACGGCTTTCCCCAGAGAATCCCGAAGCGCTGTCACGGTTTCGTTTTTCTGATACGTCCGGACAGGACAGATAATCTGGAGCAGTCCGAACAGCATCATACCAGCCAGAACCAGAACTGCCAGAAGCGCCGGAAGCACAAGCCGTCTCATTCCATCCTCCAGACGCTCGCCATGCCCTCTGAGCCAGACAGCCAGCGATGCTGTTAAGAAGACTGCGTTCCAGAACAGGGACGGTGTAATCCCCGTAATGGTCTGGATTCCCAGAATTCCAACGACCAGAAGCACCAGAAAATACCGGTTGCCTTTCCGGATCAGCAGGGCTGCCGGAGCCGAAGCGCAGCAGATCAGCCAGAGCCAGACAACCTGCGCCATAACTGCTGCGTTCTCCCCGGTTTCAAATACCGGAAATTCATAGGGAAACCTGGCTCCCACCGTATCCACCGCATGGTTTAGAAGCGTATTGATCCCACTTTTCCAGAATGGCAGAAGTATGGCTGCCCAAAAAAACAGGCATCCGTATCCCACCAGCAGGCTCCTTCTTTGCCGTTTTGCCGGTTTCATCATAATCAGGACTGAAAAAAACGACGGAACTGCCGCAGGCAGCAGAAGAAGCTCTGATATGGGAAGCTTCAGCATGGATGCGATCATTCCAAAAACCGCCGTCAGATAAAACCACAGAAGGCCGCCGTCTGCCAGAACGGTAACCCAGAGGGCTGTTCGTTTCTGTTTCATCATAAATCTGTTTCACTCCGTTATATCTCAAGATAAGAAATCGTCTCCGCAAGCTGCTCCGGAGAAGAAACACATACCGATACACCAGCCTGCTCCGATGTCCCTGTGCCGTCCGGGGTACAGAGAACCTCTGTTACCATACAGTGTTCCGCCAGTGCAGCTGCCTCGTCGATTGCTTCTGCCGTAAATAACACCACATGGGCAGACTCCATCTGCTCATGTCCTTCCAGATAATGCTCCAGCACCGATTCCGGATCCTCCCCGCAGGCTGCGTTCAGAAGCCCGGCCATGGAGAGCGTCCGGTCTTCGGTTTCATCGATTTCCATACAGGAAAAGCTCCCTGTTTCATGATCCTGCCAGCCGATGCTGTGGGTAAGCTGCATCTGCCCCAGGCTCTCCGACACTGAAAGAAGCCCTTCTGCCAGTGCGCTTATACACGCCGGCTCCGGCTTTTCCCCGCCTGGTGCATAACCGGTTTCCAATAAAAGCAGGATTGTATTCTGGATCGGCAGACCGTAGTCCCGTACCATCAGCGTTTCCAGCTTTTCCGACAGCTTCCAGTGGATCTGGCGGATTCCGTCACCTACCCGGTATTCCCGGATTGCAAAGGTTTCACTGGGATCAAAGCCCGCCCGCTTCATGGAATATTCCTCGCTGTCCAGGCTCATGCTCTCGCCGTAAAGGACCGAAAGTTCCGAAGGATAAAGCTCCGGCCGCACCAGCGTATCCGCTTCTCCCTGTAACGGCACCCGAAAGCAGAACAGCCCAAACGGATCGTAAACGACTGCCTCCGATAGCGTCAGCTGTAATACTCCACAGGTCTCCGAGGAAACAAAAAAACTCTGTCGCGTCTGTGCTTTCGGAAGGGCTGCTGTCCGGATCCGAAGGACCTGTTTTTCCCCGGTCAGACGGTTTTTGCAAACTCCCCGGATCAGCACCCGGTCCAGGGGCAGAAGGCTTTGATTCCGAAGCGTCAGGATTCCCTCCAGCCGCTCACCTTTTTCCCCCTCCCGTCTTATGGAAAGCTCTGCATAAAGCTTCTTCGCTCCATGCCGCGTGACCGGAGCGGACAACAGCGGAAGCAAAACCGATACCACCGGCAGAAACACCGCCAGATAACTGTCGGAAAAGAACCAGTAAACCACTGTGAGCACCAGCCACAGCCCCCACAGAAGCCTCGATTTTTTCATAACAACCTCTCTTTTCTGTAAACCGGTCAGTTCATCGTGCTCCCAAGATCCCGTCCGTAATCCAGCGTAAACGCCACATGAATGAGATCGCCGTCCCGGTAATCTCTGGACCCCATACTCTGGCCGATATAATAATCCTCATTGATGGAGATCATCCATCCGGAACCTTTTGTAAAATCAAATTCTCCCAGGCTCCCCAGCTCGTCCTCCAGCGGCTCCCGAATATCAAATCCGGATGCGAAAAGATCGGCTCTCCGTTCATCGGAAATATGCCAGCCGTTTAAAATTCCGGGCTTCAGGATCCGCGCCAGATAATAGGAGCCGTCAGCCGGATCACCCTTATAATTTGTGGTATAGCCGTACGCTGCCAGCCGCTGTTCCAGAAGCTGTCCGATGGAAAGATCTCCGCGGACCTGAACCGTCTCCCGGATCATGGGCGCCGCACCAACATTCTCTGCATCGACCACCAGCGTCACCGTGATCGTATCGTCGGTATCCGGCGGCGCGTAGGTGATCGTCCTGTGCTCCGTCACAAAATTCTGCTGGGCATCGGTCACCGTTACTTCCAGATCATTTGCCCCCTGCTCCAGAAACAGGTTGTATTCATAGTACGTGCCTGTGATTCCGCTGCAGTCGATTTCGACTCCGTTCAATGTCACTACAAAGTTCCCGGAATTGAGGGCATTGAGCTGATAATCGTTAGCGGAGATCCCGACGATCGTTTTCGGATTCGTGACCGTCTCGTTGGCCAGCCGGATCAGCACATTGGGCTTCTTAGCCTCCGGCGTACTCAGGCGCCGGTAACGGATCTTCCAGGTATAGACTTTGGCATTCCCGTCGCCGTCCTGTCCGGTGACCTGAATGGAAGTCCCGATGCTGGAACCTTCCAGTGTACAGTGGATATACCCGTCTCCTCCGGTCATGTAGACCATTTCCGTTGAACCAAACCGGTTCGTCACCAGCACACTGGTGATCTTCTCTTTTCCGGTCGTTCCCGCACAGCTTACCCGAAATGCGAACGCATCGGAATCAGACGCATACTCTGCCGAGGTTGTCCCGCCGAACTGATCACCGCTGATGGTCTGGTTCACCGCCGCGCTCTCAAAGCTTATGGAAAACCTGGAATCCTGTGGCTGATAATAAAACTGAAGCACCATAACCGCCTGGTTCACGCCGGAGCCGGCCATGATCTTAATGGTATTTTCTCCCAGCTTTAACGTCATATGATAATTGCCATCGTCCTGCTTTGATATGGTTTTGAGATTCTGCCGGACTCTCGCCTCTTTTGCATTCTGACCCTTCTGAGCCGTTACATGGAGTACCAGCTCCGGATCTTCCGTTGTCTCCTCCCATCCGTCGCTTAACCACTCCCCGGTCTTTACATTCTGAACCGTCAACAGATAATGGCTTTCCGGCACATAATAAACGGTATACGTTTTTGACGGCGCCACGATCTGATTTAATTTTTCATCACGGAACCGCAGCGTCACCACGATTGAATTACGGCCCTCCCGGAGCGTTACGCTTCCGCCGCTCTCGAAGGGAGACGCCGCCCCGTTGACCTCCACGGTGGTGCTTACCAGTGTCAGTTTCTTTCCTTTTTCGGTTAAGGAAATCGTAAAAAAGTAATCCGGCTTTGTGACCGTTTCCCCGTTTTTAATGGACGTTGTAAAAAGCTCGGACGCCTCGTCCGGCGACACCTGGTTCTCGCTGCCTCCCCAGACGGGATTCTTGGTTCCTCCGCCTGATCCCTGATCTCCGTTTCCGCCTCCCGGCTTTGTTCCGTTTCCGGCTCCGGAGCTGTCTGTTCCACTCTCCGCCTGCTTCCTTGCGATCAGAGAACGTAACCCTTTTGTTCCTGCCGCTCCGTCTTCTCCTGCCTGTCCGTTCTCCTGCGGCGTGGAATCCTGACGGCTGTCAGTCGGTTCCCCGCTTTCGCTGTCCCGGTTTTCCGGATCACCAGAATCGTTCCGATCCTGAGGCTGATCCTGGTTTTCCTGTACTTCCTCCGGCTTGTTCTGCTGTCCCTGTCCGTCTGTCTGGTTCTCACTGTCCCCCGCATGGATATTGGCATTCTCCACACCCTCCAGGAGCGATCGGTCCATGGCAAGTCTGGAGGAGGTCAGATACATCTGGGACGCCTGTTTGTTTTTCCCATCCATGGGATTCTCCGGCTCTGCCTTCGTTTGTCCGAACAGCAAAACAACCGCCAGTACAAGCAGTACGGACGAAAGAACCGCCATGATTGGTTTTTTACTCTTTTTCCAGATTTTTTTCATTTCTGTTTCCTCTGTGATTTTTGTTTTTCTTTTATCAGATTCCAGCTCCGATAAAAGAAACAGAACAGGAAGACTCCGGGGCATACTCCTGCCCCGGAATCGGCTCCTGTCTTCCGGATCTTCTCCGGATTTTTAATTTTCTGTCTGTGCGCAGCCAGCTTTCTATACGTCTGCCGTCACCTGATCCAACAATGCAATGGCATCGGAAAGATTTACAATTCCATCGCCGTTGATATCGCCAAGGAACAGCTCTACATCTTCTCCCGCTGTTACCTTGTCCAACAGTGCAATGGCATCGGAAAGATTTACCAATCCGTCTCCATTGATGTCACCGGCAAGCATCGGATCCAGACTCAGCTCACAGGCGATCCGGTCTCCGTTATACTGATTGATTCCTTCCAGCATAAAGTAGATCGTTCCCTTAAAATCAGAAGGAATATTCGAAAGTGTTACCGTATTGTCACCGATTTCCGATACCTCGCCGTAACGAACCCCCTTCTTCTTCATGGTTGCCACATTGGGAGCCGAACTGTAGGTACCATCGGTATCAACCAGGTAGTAGAGACGGCCTCGCATGGTAGAACTGAACGCAAACCTCACCGTGTCTGTCGTTCTTGCAGAGAACGGTGTTTCCGCTGCCGTGATCACCGGCTTCGTCTTATCGGCATCATGCTCGCCGGTCACCTGATACTCCTTCACCGTGGTGCCGTCCTCCGCCGTCACCGTCACCTTTAATACCATCGGATCCGTATCGCTTGCAAAGGACGCATTGTATCCCATGAGCTTCTTATCACTCCATTCACTGGAGCTGAGCCTTCCGTTCAGGACATCGCCTTCCTTTTTCGAGCGGACACCGGACACTACGGTAACCTTTACAGAAGCATTGGGATCAGCAGCCTCCACATACACATACATGGTATTGTACATGGTGTTATAATGGGTTACTTTGTATTCCGTTACCTCGGGATCAAAGTTCGGAGTCGGATCCATTTCCGCTTTGTTTCCGGAATAATCATACATGATCCGCAGATCGGAAAGCTTCGCATCGGAACTCTTTTCCCGTACATTCAGAACATAGCCTCTTGTCTCACCGTCTCTGGACAGCTCCACCCGGATCGTTGTGATCTCACCGGCCTTCAGAGTGATTTCCTGGGAAGCGCCCTCCGTTCCGTTCATGGAAACGGTCGTTCCGGCGTTTGCCTCTGCCGTTACCTTTAAGGTTTTTGTTCCGGCATCAACCAGTACGCGGTGCTCCTTTTCCTGTGCGTCAAAGACTGCCCCATCATCCATCACTGCATTTCCGTTTTCCACAGTTACGTTGTTTAAATACATACTGCTGCGCTTAATGGACAGCATATGGCCGTTCTGGTAGCGTACATACAGCGTTCCGTCCGCATCCACCAGAACCTGGCCTTCGCTGATATAGGTACTGTCCCCGGCAGGCTTCTCATAAATCAGCTCGTAGTCTGCCTCTGTCTGTCCGGCCTGATCCCGCATCAGATAAAGATTTCCTCTGTCGGTCACAAAGTACACCCGGAGGCTTCCATCCTCTGCCTTTACAAGGGTCGGCTCACTGCATGGCTTTCCATCCGTTTCAAAGTTATACACACACCGCAGAGCTCCGTTCTCCCGGTTCTCCTCCACAACAGTCATTGCCGGAGCGTATTTTCTTATATCCTCAGGCGTATAGTATCCGCGGCTTCCCACATAGATCCGTCCGTTGTATACAAGAGGAGTTGCAAGCGCACAATTATAGGTGCTTATCGTACTCTGTGTGTAAATTCTTACTGCCTGCTTGCTGGACTTGTCGATCAGTCCGTCCGGCGTGAGCTTAAAGGAGTTGAGGTAACCGCTGGCACTGACAAAATAGATTCGTCCGTTTGCGTAAGAAATACCGGTATAAACACCGCCGTTTCCGGTAACTCCGATATCCACGGTCTGCGCCACGGTTCCGTTTTTCTTATTCAGACAGTACAGGTTCCGTCCGTTTCCCGCGGTTATTACATACTCTCCCGAGAGATAGCATACCGTATTCTCTGTCACACAGCCCTCGGACATATAGTGGCTCCAAAGCTCAACCTTTGTTTCATCCGTCTTTTCCGGATCTTCATCGGTAGTACTGATACAGATCAGCTTGCCTCCGGACTTATTACTCTCCTCACTGATATATAAAAGTCCGTTTTCATACTGCATGGCAGCTGCCGGCATCACAAACGTCCTGGCCTGATAGATCCAGAGAGATTCCAGTGTCTTTGCCTGAAATGCCTGAACGTTTCCGGTCCGCAGTGCCACAAAGATCATGCCGTCTGCATAGAGCGGCTTGATTCTGGTGCTGTTTGCGCTGTCGGACATGGTCACTTCTTTTTCGACCTCTCCGGTTTCTTTATTTACCAGCTGGAGCTTGTTGCCATGGAACAGGCAGAGCTGATTGCCCAGCAGGATCGCATCACTTCGGGTATCCAGGCTTTGTGCATTCGTTCCGCTGACCACATCCCACTTGATCTCCGCTGCGTTTTTGGACTCCGGTGCCTTTGCATCCACAACATTTAAATTATCGCTTCCGGCGTAATATCCTCCCCAGGAGGAATCCACCGGCTCGAAGGTTGTTTCTTCTGCCTTTTCCAGACTGACGGTCTCCGCCTTATCCTGGCTGAGAACGATGGTTCCGGACTTGGAAACATAGCCGGGTTTTCCAACGGTATACGTATACGTTGTTTTTCCGACCAGCGTATAAACACCGTTCTCCGGAAGAACACGATTCCAGTTGGAATCGTAGATTACAGTGACTGCATCCTCCGGATCCGTCTTGAGTGTCAGTTCATAAACCGGAAGGATCTTAATGTTCAGCGTATATTCCACCGGAACGGCACCGCTTTCATTTCCGGCACAGAATGTCACCGTTTTATCGGTTCCGTCCAGAGGCAGGGTATACGTACCCTTGCTTGTTGTACTTGTTCCGGTAAACTCTGCCGCATTTCCATCAACGGTATACACCTTATTCTTAGAATAATTTGCTGTCATGGTAAACGTAAGACTCTTCTTATTTGCAGGTACCGAGACATTATAGGTCTTTGTATCCTTTGCAAACGCCGGCGTATAGGAAACAGCAGCTCCCTGATCATCCGCCAATGCCAGAGCTTTCAGCTTGGAAAGCCGCTTTACATGAACCTTGTAGGTTTCTGTCCGTTCTCCCACCGTGACCTTGATGGTTAGTGTCCGCTCTTCATAATTATTGGATTTCATAAACTGTGACAATGACGATGCGCTGTTGTTCGTCAGCGTTACGCTTCTTGCCACATTGTTGGTATTCTGATAGTTTGCCGTGATTGTTGTCTTTCCGACTGTTCCTGCCGCCAGAACCGGCTTTACATAAAACATGTTGGTCTCTTCCGGTGCATAAACGGTACATTCCAGCGTATCCGCATCGATCTCACTTGCTTCATAAAAGCTGGAAGAGGCTGACATGCTGCAGATAATCTTTTCCAGAAGGAGCGGCTGTCTCATGGCCTCCACCTCACAGATTACGCTCTTTCCGCCTTTTTCCGCCTTAACATTTGCCGTACCGGCGCCGACAGCTTCCACCTCTGCCGTCTTTCCGTTTCCGGTCACCTTTACAACGCTCTCATCATCCGCTGACCAGACTGCGGCATCTTTTTCGATCACGGTTCCGTCCTTCTGATCGTTTTCCCACGTTACCTGGAGCGTCAAGGTTTCCTTATCCCCAGTCATCATCTCGTTCAGAGAATCCGGCGTTACATTTAGGCTCTTTACCCTGGTAACGGTTACGTTACAGGACGCACTCTGGTCCCCGCAGGCCACGGTAATCACTGCTGTTTCCCCGGACTTTCCGGCGGCTGTAATCACTGCGTTTTTTCCGTTTCCGGTCACGACTGCCACTCCGGGCTTATCAGAAGTCCAGGTGATCTCTTTTCCCTCTTCCGCTCCCTCTGGAAGAATCGCTGCAGTCAGGTTTGTTTCCGCTCCCTCTTCCATGACAAGAGCTGTCTGATCCAGGGTGATACCGGCAATTACCTCTCCCTCCGGAATCTCGGCCTTCGCCAGACTGCTCCAATAACCATTGGAATCTTTTAAGGCCAGATATACCCCGGACTTTGCTGTACCAAGCTCCGACAACTTCAACGTATTGACTCCGGCTGTCACTGCCATCTGATTTGCGGAGCCCTTTACCTCCTCGAGTGTAGCTTCCTGCTCTGAAACAATCCAGTAGAGGGTTCCCTCTTTATTTGCCGTCACATTCACCTGTGCCGTTTTACCGTCTCTCGAAACCTCTCCGGGGATCAGTTCCGGCATGGTATAATCACTGGTTATGGTAATATCACAGCTTGCTTTGATCCGATCTCCCAGAGTATTCGTCATCTGTGCCGTAACCCGTACACTGCCCTCCTTCATCGCTGTGATCTTTGCACCGTTCTCTGTTTCCTCGAGCTTTGCACTTCCACTAACATTGTCCAGACTCCAGTCCAGTTTGCGGCTGACAGATGAGGTCGGCGGAACATGGAAGTTTGTCCGAAGCTCTACCGAATCTCCTCCGGCCATGGTAAGCTTATCAACCGGAAGGTCCTCACTGTCTTCGGTATAGAACGTCAGGCCTGTCACTGCATCGGTATCATAATTCAAATGCGTCTGATAATTATCATCTGTACTCAGACGGCAGTCTGAAGAATTATCATGGCTCCAGTAATAGATCAGGCGGCAGCCAGGCTTTAATTTTGCCGCACCGCTGTAATTGCCCCAGCCATCAGAGCTGAATGTACCGTCTGCATAGGCCACAATCACACTCCAGCCAAACCCCAGTGTTACTCCGTCATACGCTGCCTCAGACATATAGCATGTGGAATTGTCATTATCTGCCTCGATTCCGTAATCCTCAAACAGACTCAGGATCTGATCCTTACAATTCTCCGCAACATAACCGCTGTTTTGTGCTTCTTCCGAAAGCTCTAACGGTTCATCCTTCATCCAGTACACATAACCGGTATGATTGCTTTCGCTGTGATCACTGGTATCTCCGATCACGGTCAGTGTAATTTCTCCGGCCTTTTCCTCCGCCGCTTCAGCTACAGACGGTGTCCAGTGTCCCAGGCCGGTCATAACCATCATGACGACTGCCAGCAGAAGAGCCAAAAAGCGGTTCGTTGTTTGTAGTTCTTTCATGCTCATTTCCTCTCTTTTTTTATTTCCCGTTTTATTCTGAGGCCGGGATCACCCTTCCTTTTCCGCGAAACACCGAAAAGCCCACATCTGCCAGAGAAGGGCGATCCTGTAACATATTTTTTATTCCATAGAACGCACTTTCCTGTGAAATAAAAAAAGCCTTCCCATTTCCAGGGGAGACTCTTTTATTTTAATTATAAATAAACTATGCCTGCTGTCTCCCATCCATATACAAAGAGAAAACAGCAGGCTCGTGGGCTTTCCACTCTCGCGGCGATTTCCGCTTCTGCTCCGGGAATAAACCGGATTTCCTATTATTACTTGACATGTAAACTGTATTCCATAATTATAACAAAGCAAGATTCTGGCTTCGTTTTTCGCTCTTTTTATTCTACTGAAAATATCCGACTTTGTCAATGCAGATTCCGACAGCCACTCTTTTGCCGGTATCCCATATTTTTCACATAAATTCCGGAAACAGCTCCCGAACCACTTCCGGAACGGTTTCGATCTGCTCTGCCCGGTAAGCCTTTGCACCGCAGAACAGAAGAGCCTCTTCGATTTCGCCTCTGGCGGCATGGACCAGTGCTTCGGTGATACAGTAGGGAACCCGGGCCGGATCACAGCCCTCCAAACACCGGAAACAGTTTTTTACCGGTTTTCGTCCCTGCTGCCGCTTTCTCAAAAAGTCATTTTGGATCGCGCGTCCCGGCATTCCAACCGGACTGTCGGTGATGACAAGATCCTTTTCTCCGGCTCTCAGATACGCCTGCTTATACGCCGTCGGTGCATCGCATTCCTCCGTCGTCACAAACCTGGTCGCAATCTGGACTCCATCGGCCCCCAGCGCTTCCAGATGGTAACGGACATCGCTGTGATCATAGATCCCGCCGGCTGTTACCACCGGAATCTTTTTTCCATAACGTCTGCCATAATCCTCCGCCAGCTCTTTGATCCTGCCAATTCCATGCTCAAACTGCCGGATGCTTTTCTGTTCTTCCTCCTCCGGTTCCAGCTGTTCCCGCTTAAAGCCCAGATGACCGCCGGCCAGTGGACCTTCCGCTATCAGAAGATCCGGAGCTGTGTGATAATGACGGTCCCAGAGCTTACAGATCACCGCGGCCGCTTTTTCCGAGGATACGATGGGAGCAATCTTTGTGCGGGAACCGGCGGTCAGCTCCGGCAGCTTCACAGGAAGTCCGGCGCCCGAAACAATCAGATCGGCCCCGGCCTTCACAGCCGCCCGCACATACGCCTCATACTGTCTGGTGGCTGTCATAATATTGAAGCCGAGGATTCCGTCCGGTGCGATCCGTCTCGCCCTTTCCAGCTCCTCCGGAATCGTCCGGAGATTGGTTTCAATGGGATTCTTCGAAAACTCCGGCTTTTGAAATCCGATCTGCGCTGTGGAGATCAGACCGATCCCTCCGGCCTTTGCCACAGCGCCGGAAAGGCCGGAAAGACTGATCCCGACACCCATGCCGCCCTGGATCAGAGGGATTTGGGGCCGGAGTTCTCCCATAATCAGTGTATGTTCCTTCATAATTTCGCCTTTCCTAAAATCCACGGAAGCGCCGGTACCGCTGTTCGCAGAGCTCTTCCGGTGTGAGGTCACCGAACCGGTCCAGAAACTGTCCGATCTCCTCTTCCATTGTCCGGTACAGCTCCTGACAGTCCGCCCGGTCCGCCGGTGCGTTTTCCGGGATCACCCGGTCAACGATTCCCTGTTCATAAAGCTCTCCGGCAGTCAGCTTCATCAGTCCGGCTGCCTCCGCCGCACGTCCACTGTCCTTCCAGACAATGGATGCAAAACCCTCCGGTGAAAGAATGGAATATACCGCATTTTCCAGGATCCAGACCTCATTGGCCTGTGCCAGAGCCAGAGCTCCGCCGCTTCCGCCTTCCCCGATCACAATCGAAAGAACCGGGACCTTTAATCCGGCAAGCGTTTTCAGGTTTTCGGCAATGGCCGCTCCCTGTCCCCGCTCCTCGGCTCCGATTCCGCAGAAGGCTCCCGGTGTATCCACAAAACAGATCACCGGTCTTCCGAACTTTTCTGCCTGCTCCATCAGCCGCTTCGTTTTCCGATAGCCTTCCGGAGACGGCATTCCGAAGTTTCTCTTTACATTTTCTTTTGTGCTGCGTCCCTTCTGCTGCCCGATCACCGTCACCGGGATTCCCCGGAACCAGGCGAGTCCTCCGACCACCGCCGGGTCCTCTCCGAACAGCCGATCCCCGTGAAGCTCTGTAAACGACTCAAACATCCCTTCAATATAATCCAGTGCCGTCGGCCTTTTCCGGTCTCTGGAACGGCAGACACGCGCCCAGGCTTCCACATCGGCTGCTGCGAACGGATGGCCTTTTTCTTTCCCCGCAGCCGCTCTGTCCGAGCCTTTTATCCGTTTCTTCTGCCGGTCTTCCGACAGCTCCTCCGAATGCTCTGCGGATTTTGGAAGCCTCCTGTTATCTGCATGAACCCGCAGGATCTCTTCCAGCACCTGCTTTGCCTCCTCCCGGTAAAGGATCCGGTCAATAAATCCATGCTCCAGAAGAAACTCCGCACGCTGAAACCCGGCCGGAAGCGTTTCCCCGATGGTCTGTTCGATCACACGGGGACCGGCAAACCCGATCCGCGCACCGGGCTCAGCCAGAACAAGATCTCCCAGCATCGCAAAGCTGGCCGTGACTCCTCCCATAGTCGGCTCCGTCAGAACCGGCACATACAGAAGCCCGGCATCGCTGTGACGCCGGAGAGCCGCAGCTGTTTTGGCCATCTGCATCAGAGACAAGATCCCTTCCTGCATTCTTGCACCGCCGGAACAACAAAACAGGATCACTGGAAGACGAAGCTTCGTTGCCCGTTCCACTGCCCTTGTAATTTTTTCACCGACAGCTTCTCCCATGCTTCCCATGATAAACCGTCCGTCCATCACTCCGAGAACCGTTTCCTGCTCCCCGATCCGTGCCTTTCCGGTCACAACTGCCTCATCAAGACCTGTTTTCTCCCGTACCGCCTCCAGCTTTTTCGCATATCCGGAAAGGCCCAGGGGATTCTTATCCGGAATTTCCTGATCCCACTCCTCAAACTGATCTGTCAGGATATGGATTCTTGCCCAGGCATTCATCCGAAAATAGCCGCCGCAATGGGGGCAGATATAAGCCGCCGCTTTTACATCCTCCGTAAAAACCGGTTTTCCGCACTGATTGCATTTTTTCCATATTCCCTGTGGAACCTCTGCTCTGCCGTCTGCTTTTTCGCTGCCGGCCGGAATCCTGATATAGGAATTGGACGGCGTCCTCTTAAATAAACGCTTCCGCATGATTTACCGCTCCCGTTCTCCAAACTGTGTTTCCATAAATCCGGTATCGGCCTCTCCTGCCTGATACACCGGGTTTTCCAGAATTTCATACTGGGATTCCAGATTGGTTTCAATTCCGTCGATCACTACCTCGTCCAGAGCTCCCTTCAGCTTCTCAATAGCCTGCCTGCGGTCAGCACCATGGGCAATGAGCTTGACCAGCATGGCATCATAATACGGCGGAACACTGCAGCCGTTATAGACTGCCGTATCGACACGGATCCCGCAGCCGCCCGGTAACAGAAGCTTCTTTATAATACCCGGAGTTTTTGCATTGATCCGGCATTCGACAGCATGACCGGACAGATCAATGTCCTCCTGCTTCCGGCCAAGCACCTCTCCCGCCGCGATCCGGAGCTGTTCCCGGATCAGATCCAGTCCGGTTACCATTTCCGTCACCGGGTGTTCCACCTGGATCCTGGTATTCATCTCAATAAAATAAAACTGCTGCTCCTGATCCAGAAGAAATTCCACGGTCCCTGCGTTCGTATAGCCTGCTGCCCTTGCCGCCCTTACCGCCGTTTCTCCCATGCGGCTGCGAAGCTCCTCCGACAGTGCCGGAGACGGAGACTCCTCCAGAAGCTTCTGGTGATTTTTCTGCACAGAGCAGTCCCGCTCCCCCAGATGGATCACATTGCCGTGCTCATCTGCCAGGACCTGAAATTCGATATGTCTGGGATGCTCCAGATAACGTTCAATATACATGGAATCATCCGAAAATGCCTTTTCTGCCTCCATTCTGGCACTGAGAAAGTTTCCGGTGAATTCCTCCTTTGTTCTGGCGATCCGCATGCCCTTTCCGCCGCCACCGAGAGCCGCCTTGATCATCACCGGATACCCCGTCTGCTCTGCCTGCAAAAGTCCTTCCTCCGGAGTTCTTACCGGCTCGCAGCCTCCCGGTACCACCGGAATTCCGGCTGCTGTCATAGTCTTTCTCGCTTCCGCCTTGTTTCCCATTTTGGCAATCACCCCGGCAGAAGGACCGATAAAGGTCAGATGACAGCGGCTGCAAAGCTCCGCAAACCTGGCATTTTCCGACAGAAAGCCGAAGCCCGGATGAATCGCATCAGCCCCCATGACCACCGCCGCCGACAGGATCCGTTCCATATTCAGATAGCTGTCCTGAGACTTTGCCGGTCCGATACAGACCGCCTCATCGGCCAGATGCGTATGAAGTGCTTCGCTGTCTGCCTCCGAATAGACGGCCACCGTAGCAATCCCCATTTCCCGGCAGGCACGAATGATCCGCACCGCGATCTCCCCGCGGTTGGCAATCAGAACTTTTTTAAACATAACTGCTCCTTATCCGATCATAAAGGTCAATTCTGCTGTGACAGCCGTCTCACCGTCCACCGATGCCTCCGCCCGTCCGACTCCGACCGGTCCCTTCCGGCGGATCAGCTCACACTCCAGACGAAGCCTGTCACCCGGAATCACCTTTCTCCGGAAACGGACATGATCGATGGCGCCGAAATACGCCGTTTTTCCTTTATTTTCCTCCAGGCTGAGTACGGCGGCTGCGCCCACCTGAGCCAGTGCTTCCACGATCAGCACTCCCGGCATTACCGGCTCCCCCGGAAAATGTCCCTTAAAAAAATCCTCCCGGAACGTCACACATTTATAACCGACGGCACGCACACCGGGCTCCAGCTCCTCAATGCAGTCCACCAGAAGAAACGGGTGGCGGTGCGGGATCAGTTCCTCAATTTCCTTTATTCCAAGCATAATTTCCTCTTTCTGATTTGTTTCACACAAACGGGTGGCCTGTGAAACAAAAACGCTCTGCGCAGATCATGAATCGGCTTTCACCGAAAACAGAGGCTGTCCATATTCCACCACCTGTTCGTTGTTTACCAGGACAGCCTCCACGATCCCGTCATACTCCGATTCGATCTCATTCATCAGCTTCATGGCCTCAATGATTCCCAGTATCTGTCCCTTCGTCACCCGGTCTCCCGGTTTTACAAAGGCTTTCTCTCCCTCAGCGGGTGCCGAATAAAAGGTTCCGACTAACGGGGCACGGACCGTCTCGCCGGAAAGAGCGGTGTGATCCTCCGTTTTCCCTGCGCTCTGAGTTTCCTTCCCTGATCCGGTTATGTCGCCGTCTGCTTTCGCCGCTGTTGTGTTTTCTCCTTCTGTAACGGAGGACTCCTTCACCTGCACGGCATTTCCACGGACTGTTCCGTTTCTTTCTCCGTACGGCTCTCCGCCTTTACAGGTTTTCTCCGAAGTCGCCATATTCTCCAGATGCAGCCGGCTTCCGTTCTCTTCCAGTTCAAACCCGGACAGGCCGGACTCTGCCACCGCATCGATCAGCTTTAAGATTTTCTCAAATTCCATGACCCTACTCCCTGTATTTTTTCACCAGAATGGATGCATTATGACCACCGAAGCCCAGAGAATTGCTGAGTGCATATTCCACCTCCATGGAAATGCCCCCTCTGGTCACATAATCCAGATCGCATTCCTCATCAGGCACCTGATAACCGACAGTCGGATGAATATATCCCTCTTCGATGGATTTCACGCAGGTGATCAGCTCCACACCTCCGGCAGCTCCCAGAAGATGACCGATCATGGATTTGGTGGAATTGATTTTCACTGCTTCCGCCGCCTTTCCCATGGCAAGGTGAATGGCTCTCGTCTCAAACAGGTCGTTATGATGGGTGCCGGTTCCGTGGGCATTGATATAAGTCACCTGTTCCGGCGTGATCCCGCCGTCCTTCATGGCCTCCGTCATGGCTCTCGCCGCACCGCTTCCATCCTCTGCCGGAGAAGTGATATGGTAGGCATCACAGGTCGCTCCGTATCCGGCAATCTCCGCGTAGATATGAGCACCTCTCCGCCTTGCATGCTCCAGCTCCTCCAGAACCAGAATACCGGCGCCTTCTCCCATGACAAAGCCGCTTCTCTCTTTATCAAAGGGAATTGAGGCGCGAAGTGGATCCTCCGAAGTGGAAAGTGCCGTCAGTGCCGTAAATCCGGCGACTCCGATGGGACAGATGCTTCCCTCCGTTCCGCCTGCCACCATCACGTCAGCCTCTCCGTACTGGATCGAGCGGTATGCTTCCCCGATGGAATGGGTTCCCGTGGCACAGGCAGTCACCACATTGATGTTTTTTCCCTTTAATCCATACTGGATTCCTACATTTCCTGCCGCCATATTGGAGATCATCAGAGGAACCAGAAGCGGTCCGACCCGCCCCGGTCCCTTTGTTAAAAGCCGTTCATGCTCACGCTCCATAGCCTGAAGGCTTCCGATCCCGGAACCGATGCTCACGCCGATCCGAAACGGATCCTCCTGTTTTACAGAAAGGCCGGAATCCTCCAGTGCCTCTCCCGCCGCGGCCACCGCATACTGGCTGAACAGCTCCATCCGCTTTGCCGCCCGGAATTCCATCCGTTCCCTCGGATCAAAATTTTTCACTTCTGCCGCCAGCTTTACCTTATAATCTGACGGATCAAACCTGGTAATGGGACCGATTCCGACTTTGCCGGACCGGATTCCCTCCCAGAATTCTTTCACATGATTTCCGATGGGCGTCACAGCGCCCAATCCGGTTACTGCCACTCGTCTGCTCATGCTTTCTCCTGTTCTACATCGCCATTCCGCCGTCCACACAGAGTACTTGACCGGTAATATAACCGGCCTGTTCCGATGCCAGGAAGGAGACAGCCTCCGCAATCTCCTCCGGCCTGCCGAACCGCCCCATGGGAATCGCACCAACTGCCCGTTCCCGCACGGAATCAGACAGCACTCTGGTCATTTCCGTATCCACAAAGCCGGGGGCCACGGCATTCACCGTAATTCCTCTGGAGGCCAGCTCCCTTGCCGCCGACTTGGTCAGGCCGATGATCCCGGCCTTTGATGCCGCATAATTGGCCTGTCCGGCATTTCCGAGGACTCCCGACACCGAGGAAATACTGATGATCCGGCCGCTCCGCTGCTTTACCATCTGTCTGGACACTTGACGGAGCCCGTTGAATGCTCCCTTTAAATTCACCTCTAATACCCGGTCAAAATCCTCCTCGCTCATCTTCATGAGCAGGCCGTCCCTGGTAATCCCGGCATTATTCACAAGGATATCGATCCGTCCCTTTAATGCCAGAACCTCTTTGAAAAATTTCTCTGCTTCCGAAAACCGGGAAACATCGCACTGCATGGCACAGGCTTCTCCACCGGCGCTTTGGATTTCCTTCACTACCGCTTCCGCCCGTTCTCCGGAACCACAGTAGTTTACTACTACGAAACAGCCGTCCCCGGCCAGCTTCCGGGCAATGGCACGTCCGATGCCGCCGGACGCTCCCGTTACGACCGCAACCCGCCGGTTTTCCTGGTTTTTTGTCTGCATCATGTCCATTGCAACAGATCCTCCCATGTTTCAAGGTTCCGCACCACGGCTTCTCTTGAAATTTTTCTCACAAAGGCACTCAGGGTTTTTCCCGGACCGATCTCTACAAACGTATCCACGCCATCCTCCAGCATCATAAGAATGCTCTGTCTCCATCTTACCTGCCCCGATACCTGTCTGATCAGCAGTTCCTTGACCGGCTCCTTTTCCCGGACATAGACACCTGTCACATTGGCCACATACGGGATCTCCGGCCTGGCGGCCGGAATCGGTTCCAGAACGGTTCCCAGCGCTTCTCCTGCTTTTTTCAGAAGAGGAGAATGAAAGGGGCCGCTTACCTTCAGCCGGATCACCCGTTTCGCTCCGGCCCTCCGAAGGGCTTCTTCGGCCCGTTCCACAGCCTCTGTCCTTCCGGAGATCACCAGCTGGCCCGGACAGTTATCGTTGGCGATCCAGACTTCTCCCAGATCTCCAAGAATTTCTTCCACCGTCTCCGGTTTCATGGCAAGCACCGCCGACATCGCTCCTTCGCCTGCAGGAACAGCCTCTTCCATGAGCCTTCCGCGGCTTTTTACTGCACGGACTGCATCCATGGGTGCTAAAACTCCGGCCGCCGCCAGTGCGCTGTACTCTCCGAGGCTTAATCCCGCTGCCGCATCCGGGCAGAAAATCCCGGCTTCCTTCATCGCTTCCACAATGGCAAGCTCTGCCGTCACCATGGCCGGCTGCGTATATGCGGTCCGATTCAGGTTTTCGTTATCCGTAAAGCATAAGGTCTTCAGATCCATCTGAAGCTGTTCCGAAGCTTCTTCAAAAAATGTCCGCGCCGCCGCGCTGTGTTCATAAAAATCCTTTCCCATACCGGCTTTCTGAGCGCCCTGTCCGGGAAACAAATATGCAGTTTTACCCATGTGCTCTCTCCAATACGGCTTCTGTCTGTGCCATCAGCTCTTCGATGATCTCCCGGCAGCTTTTTGTTTCTTTAATAAGACCGGCGATCTGTCCTGCCATGACATTTCCGTTTTTAATATCGCCCTCCTGTACCGCCTTTCTCAGGCCTCCGAGGGTCAGCATTTCCAGCTCTTCAAAGGAAGCGCCCTGTTTTTCCAGCTCCAGATATTCCCTGGTCATCTGATTACGCAGGAGGCGGACCGGATGACCGGTGCTTCGTCCTGTCACAACGCTGTCAATATCCTTGGCCGCCAGAATCCTGTTTTTATAATTGTCATGGACCTGGGCCTCGGTCGATGCCACAAACCTGGTTCCCATCTGGACTGCCTCGGCTCCCAGCATGATCATTGCCGCGATTCCTCTTCCGTCTGCCGCACCTCCGGCTCCGATCACCGGAATATCCACCGCATCGGCCACCTGGGGCAGCAGTGTCATGGTGGTTGACTCCCCGATGTGACCGCCGGATTCACAGCCTTCTGCAATCACCGCATCAGCACCGCACCGTTCCATGCGCTTGGCCAGTGCCACAGAAGCCACCACCGGGATCACCCTGGCCCCGGCATTCTTCCAGAGCTCCATGTATTTTTCCGGATTTCCCGCACCGGTGGTGATCACCTTGACCCCCTCCTCGGCCGCTGCCTGCGCCACCTCTGCCGCATAAGGGCTTAACAGCATAATGTTGACTCCAAAGGGCTTGTCAGTCCGTTCTCTTGTTTTCCGGATTTCGTTTCTTACCCAGTCTGCCGGTGCATTGGCTGCTCCGATGATCCCAAGGCCACCTGCTTCTGAAACAGCTGCAGCAAGATGATGCTCAGCCACCCAGGCCATTCCTCCCTGGATGATCGGATATTCTATATTTAAAAGTTTTGTGATCCTTGTCTCCATGAATGGTTTCCTACCTCCGCTTGGCTCGTTCTGTCTTCAGGACTTTTCCGCGTTTTTACGCTTCCTTTTCCCCTTCTTATATTTTACCGCTCTTATACTTCTGCTCCGTGCTCCTTCAGATAATTCATAACCGCACCGACAGTGGTCAGCGTTTCCAGCTCCTCCGAAGGAATCTCTACTCCGAATTCCTCCTCCATCGCCATAACAAGCTCAAACAAATCCAGAGAATCCGCTCCCAGATCATCTTTAAACGATGTTGCCTCCGTCACCTGCTCCACATCCACATTCAGCTGATCTCCGATCATTTCTTTCATTTTCTCTAACATCCTGTTCTCCTTTCGGCGATTCCCGCCATTCCTTTTTTATTTTTTTCTGTTTTCCTTTTCTGCTTCTTTTCTTTGTTTTACCGGATTTCTGATAGTTCTCTGCGTTCCTTGCTCCAGCGAAGGACAGCCGCTCCCCAGGTAAGCCCTGCTCCGAAGCCGGCCAGAACCAGGAGATCTCCGCATTTCAGTGTGCCGCTCCGGGCCAGCTCGTCCAGAAGGACCGGGATACTGGCGGCCGATGTGTTTCCGTAATGCTCCAGATTCATCGGAAACCTGGACAGGGGCTGCTTCATGCGCTTCGCTGCGGCTTCAATGATCCGCCGGTTTGCCTGGTGCAGAAGAAAATATCGGATTTCCGCCGCAGAAAGCGAGGCCTTTTCCAGTACCTGTCCGATGACCTCCGGAATTACCCGGACCGCAAACCGGAACACCTCCTGTCCATTCATCGTCAGTCCAGCGGATGCATCTTTGTCGGACGGACAGCGAAGTACACTGCCGCGGCTTCCGTCCGCACCCAGAACAAAGGGGCCCAGACCGCTTCCGGATTTCCCTGCACCTTCTGCCGGATTCTCTGTCTTCATTCCGGCCTCCAGTACCACTGCCCCAGCGCCGTCTCCGAACAGAATACAGGTACTCCGGTCAGTCCAGTCCACGGCTTTCGACATGGCATCCGCACCAATGACAAGAACATTCCGAAACTGCCCGGTCTCCAGATACACCGCCGCAGTGTTTAAGGCGTATAAAAACCCGGAGCAGGCAGCACTCACATCAAAGCATGCGGCCCCGGAAGCACCCAGCCATTCCTGAACCTGGCAGGCGGTACTGGGAAACAGACAATCCCCAGTGGAAGTTCCTACAAGGATCAGCTCGATCTGTCCTGCCTCCAGTCCGGCATCGGCAAGTGCACGCTCTGCTGCACGCGCCGCCATATCGGCCGTTCCGGAACTGCTGATCCTTCTCGAACCGATCCCTGTCCGCTCCCGGATCCAGGAATCGCTGGTATCCACCATCCGTTCCAACTCCTCGTTGGTCAGAAGCTTTTCCGGTACATAGCTCCCGGTTCCTGCAATTTTGACTTCCATCTCGCTTTTCGCTTTCTTTTAGTTTGACTTTCAAATTATTTTACTTTAAAAGTATACGAAGAGGAACCGGTTTTGTCAAGTGCTTTTTTACAAAAACCAAACGAGTGCCGTCCGATCCATTTCCGGATCAGATGACACTCGTTTGGTTTTCTGGAACTTCTAATACCTTACAGGTTATGCCAAAACACGCACGGTTTCTGTTCTTAACCGTTTTCTATGCCTGGGCGGTCCGACGGAAGGCACTGCGGATCCGTCCATACACTTCATGGATCCCGCAGAATTTATCTGCATATACGATGACCATACCTTCCCGGCTTTTGGGCGGGATCGGCGTCAACGGCCACATATGGCGCAGGATAATATTCAATTCCTGGTCCGTCAGATCAAAATGTTTTTTCGCGTTGTTCATGGCAACCCGCGGGTGGGTAAACCCGTGGATATGATTCTTTGCCGTATGCCAGTCATAAAGAAAAAGATCGTGGAGCAGACCGGCTCTCGCCGCCGCTTCATAATTCCACCCATACTTCCGGCAGATACAGTAGCTCATATAGGAAACCTGGATGCAGTGTGCCTTTGTGGTGGTATTTCCATGCTGGATAAACTGATCCATGGACTGGAACACCGGATTCTCCATGATATCCTTCACGCACATCATATATGTCTCATCGTCCTGGTAGGCTTCTCTGACAACCCAGGTTTCATTCTTCACCCATTCCTCTGCCTGCCGTTTTTCTTCTCCGTGAAGATGAAAATCCACAGGCTTTTTCTTTCTACAGAACACTGTAAAGCTCCTCGTACTTCCTGGCCGAGCTGGTCCAGGAGAAATCCTTCGCCATGCCCCGGTCAATGATTTTATTCCATTCCCGTTTCCGGTCATAATATACATGCTCTGCATAGAGAATGCTTCCCAGCATCTCATGCGCATTGTAGTTTGCAAAGGAGAAACCGGTTCCGGTATTTTCGTATTCGTTATACGGCTCCACGGTATCCCTCAGGCCGCCGGTCTCCCGGACAATCGGCACCGTCCCGTAGCGCAGGCTGATGATCTGGCTCAAACCGCAGGGCTCGAAGAGACTGGGCATCAGGTATGCATCACAGGCCGCATAAACCTTATGGGACATGGCTTCCGAATAATAAATATTGGCGGAAACGCTGTCACCGTACTTCCAGTCATAGTGGCGGAACATATTTTCATACTTCTCATCACCGGTGCCCAGGATCACGAACTGAAGATCCTCGGAACAGATCTGATCCATGACGCACTGTACAAGATCCAGTCCCTTCTGACTGGTCAGACGGGATACGATTCCGATCATAAACTTTTTCGGATTCACTTCCAGTCCCAGCTCCTGCTGGAGCGCCGTCTTGTTCTTCGCCTTCTCCTTCCGGAAGGTTCTGGCATCATAATTCTGAGGGATCAGCGGATCTGCTTCCGGATCATACTCTTTGTAATCGATTCCGTTTAAAATTCCCCAGAGATCACTGCTTCTTGCCCGCATTAAGCCATCGAGTCCTTCCCCGTAAAACGGCATCTTGATCTCCTGGGCATACGTATTGCTTACCGTCGTCACCTTATCGGCATAAACAATTCCGCCCTTTAACATATTTCCGTTATTATAGGATTCCAGCTTATCCGGTGTAAAATAATAATCTGAAAGCTCGGAAATCCGCTGGATCACATCCACGCTCCATACGCCCTGGAATTTCAGGTTATGGATGGTCATGATGGACTTGATCCCCCGATAAAACGGGTTTGCCTGGAATTTGTCCTTCAAATGCACCGGAATCAGGCCGGTCTGCCAGTCGTGGCAGTGGATAATATCCGGCCGGAAATCCAGCACCGGAAGTGCAGAAAGAACTGCCTTCGAGAAAAACGCAAACTTCTCCAGGTCAAAATACATATCCGTATAAGGCCGGTCTCCGCTGAAATACCATTCATTGTCGATAAAATAAAAGAGAACGCCCTCATATTCTATTTCAAACAATCCTACATAGCGATCCTCCCACATATAGTTCATATAAAAGTTGGTCAGGTACTTCGCCTGTTCCTTAAACTTCGCGGGAATGCACTGATAATACGGCAGGATCACCCGTACATCATACTGTTCTTTATCAAAGTTTTTCGGCAGAGATCCAACAACATCTGCCAGACCGCCTGTTTTTATAAACGGCACACATTCTGATGCTGCAAATAATATCTTCTTCACGCTTCTACCTCCAGATCCAGATTTTCCTTCTCAAAAACCCTCTGAATTCTATTATACTCGATTTGTCTGAAAATGGGAAGCAGTTTTCCTTTCGTCTGCCGTCTGATTTCCCTTTCTTTTGCAATTTCCTGTTACTTATTCTTGTACTCCAGCCGAATCTTATCGGCAATCAGCGCCACAAACTCCGAGTTGGTGGGCTTTCCTTTTCCAGTGTTGATCGTATAGCCGAACAGGGCATCGATCGTATCCATCTTTCCGCGGTTCCATGCAACCTCAATGGCATGACGGATCGCACGTTCTACGCGGCTCGGTGTTGTCTGGTGCATCTTCGCGATGGTCGGATACAGAAGCTTCGTGATGGAATTTAACATCTCCATGTCGGATACCGACAGGATAATGGCATCCCGCAGATACGTGTAGCCTTTGATATGAGCCGGTACACCGATCTCATGGATCAGGTTTGTCACATCACTTTCCAGGTTTCGTTCGATGTACTGTTCTTTCTTTTCATAAGGAGCGATCCGTCTGCTCTCCGCTCCGTAGGTCTTGCTTCTCCCGATATGCTTCATCCGGTTCAGCACCATATCGGAATCAAAGGGCTTCATGATATAATAGGATGCACCAAGCTGAAACGCATCCTCGGTGATCCGCTCCTGCCCGATGGCCGTGATCACAATAAACTCCGGCTTTTTCTTCAGCTTTTCGTCTTTCCCGACCTTTTCCATCACCGATAATCCATCCAGTTTCGGCATAATGATATCAAGAAGCATAATATCCGGCTGTTTTTCCCGGATCAGGCTGTAGGCGTCTTCTCCGTTATTCGCCTTTCCAATTACCTCAAATTCCTGATCATGGCTGATGATGTTGTCAAGAAGCTGGACGATTCTTTCGTTATCATCGGCAATTGCCACCTGTAATTTTGCCATTTTTACTCCTCCTATTCCCGGAACCGCCGGCAAATTGCGGTTTTCCGTATAAACGAATGCAGCTCTGCACATTCCTGCCTTTTACGCGCAGGGAATTGCCTGGAATCTCCTGCGGCAAAAAAATACCTCTTTATTATACTTGGAAGGAACCGTATGCGGCAACGGAAAAGAGACGCGGGTCTCGACAAAAACGTGTCTATTTTTGTCGAAAGCATGCGTCTCTTCGGAATACTGTTTCAGTAATTCTGAAAAACGGTCAGATTCTTCCGGAGTGCTCCGGGGTTCATCGACTTCTCCCGTTCGGTCTTATTCGATTCCCGTTACGGTATAATCCTTATCCTCGACCGCTTTTTTCAATACCGCATTGTCAACCTCTTCCTTTAACGTTACGACTGCGGTTCCCGCCTCATGGCTTACCTCTGCGCTTTCCACACCGGGAACTGCCTCCAGTGCTTTCTTTACAGCTGCCTCACAGTGTCCGCACATCATACCGTTGATTTTCATTGTCCTTACCATCGCATTGTTCTCCTTTTTCTCTTTTTGTTTTTGCTTTCTTTTTTTATCTTTTTTTGTACTGCGGATATTGAAGAAATTAAGCCGCAGTGCATTCGATACCACACAGAAGCTGGATAAGCTCATGGCCGCCGCCCCGAACATGGGGTTCAATTTCCAGCCGAAGCGCGGGATCCAGACACCGGCTGCCAGCGGGATTCCGATGACATTATAGAAGAATGCCCAGAACAGGTTTTCATGGATATTTCTCAGGGTTGCACGACTCAGCCTGACTGCTGCAGGAACATCGAGAAGCCGGCTCTTCATCAGTACCACATCTGCCGCATCAATGGCAATGTCGGTTCCTGCTCCGATAGCGATTCCGATATCCGCTCTGGTAAGCGCCGGCGCATCATTGATCCCGTCACCGACCATGATGACACTGCCCTTTTTCTTTAATTCCCGGATCACGCTTTCCTTTCCGTCAGGAAGAACACCCGCAATTACCCGGTCTGCACCGGCCTGGGCTCCGATGGCTCTGGCTGTACGCTCATTGTCCCCGGTCAGCATTACCACCTCGATCCCCATGTTCTGAAGCTCCCTCACGGCCTGAGGGCTGTCCTCCTTGATGACATCCGCTACGGCGATGACACCGAGGAACCGTTCTCCGAAGCTGAACAGCAGCGGCGTCTTTCCTTCCTCCGAAAGGGCATGGATCCGCGCCTCCAGCGTTTCCGGAACTGCCGTCTGTTCCTTCATATAGGTCATGCTTCCGCCAAAAAGCGTTTTTCCGTTCAATTTTGCTGACAGTCCGTTTCCGGGGAGTGCTCTAAACTCTGTGACCTCTGCCGCCGAAAGCCCCAGCTCTCCGGCCTTTTCCGTGACAGCCCCTGCCAGCGGATGCTCACTCTTTTTCTCCAGCGCATAAGCGTACTGTAAAAGCTCCTGCTCCTTTACGCCCTCTGCGGGGATCACATCGGTAACCTTTGGTTCACCGTTTGTAATAGTTCCAGTCTTATCCAATGCAATGATCCGTGCTTTTCCGGTTTCCTCCAGGGAGGCAGCTGTCTTAAACAGGATTCCGTTCCTGGCCCCCATGCCGTTTCCGACCATGATGGCCACCGGTGTTGCAAGCCCCAGTGCACAGGGACAGCTGATGACCAGAACAGAAATCCCTCTTGCCAGCGCATAGGCAACGCTCTGCCCGGCAATGAGCCATACGACCATCGTCACAACGGAAATGGAGATCACGGTAGGCACAAACACGCCGGAAACCTTATCGGCCACCTTGGCGATGGGCGCTTTTGTCGCAGCCGCATCACTTACCATTTTGATGATCTGGGACAGGGTCGTATCCTCGCCCACCCGGGACGCCTCACAGCGGATAAAGCCAGACTGGTTCACGGTTGCCGCCGAAACCGGATCTCCGGGGACCTTGTCCACCGGAATACTCTCTCCCGTCAGTGCCGATTCGTTGACCGCGCTGGTTCCTTCCAGTACCACACCGTCCACGGGGATATTTTCTCCAGGCCGCACTACAAAAATATCGCCCTGCTTTACCTGTTCGATGGGAACGGCTTCTTCCTTTCCGTTCCGTACAAGCGTTGCCGTCCTGGGAGCCAGCTTCATCAGGCTCTTTAACGCATCCGTGGTCTTTCCCTTGGATCTTGCCTCCAGCATTTTTCCAACGGTGATCAGCGCCAGGATCATGGCTGCCGATTCAAAATAAAACTCATCCATATAAGTCATGACACCGGCCATGTCGCCGTGCACCTGCGCATCTGTCATGGCAAACAGGGCGTAGACGCTCCATATAAATGATGCGCCGGAGCCGAGGGCTACCAGCGTGTCCATATTGGGCGAACGGTGGATCAGCCCCTTAAAGCCGTTTATAAAAAACTTCTGATTGATGACCATGACGATCCCTGCCAGCAGCAGCTGGACCAGTCCCATGGCCACATGATTTCCTTCAAAAAACTTCGGCAGCGGCCAGCCCCACATCATATGACCCATGGAAAAGTACATAAGCACCAGCAAAAATCCCACTGATGCGATCAGCCGCCGTCTGAGAATCGGTGTCTCTCGGTCCTTCAGCGCGTCTTCCGAGGCTTCTGCTCCTCTCGCAGCCTGTTCCTCCCCTTTTTTCGAAGCGCCGTAGCCTGCTTCCTCCACCGCCCGAATGATCTCACTGGGAGACGCCGTTCCCTCGATGCCCATGGAATTTGTCAAAAGGCTTACTGAGCAGGACGTAACACCCGGCACCTTTCCAACTGCCTTTTCCACCCGGGTCACACAGGCCGCACAGCTCATTCCTGTCACGGTATATTGTTCCATCTTCGTTTCCTCCGGTTTCTGTTGGTCCGTTTTCTTTAACTGTCGTTATTATATACCCCTACAGGGTATATGTCAAGCCCTTCATTCACCAGATTTTCCAAAAACGCAAAGAATACACGCTGAAAAAAACAGGAAACAGCCGAATGATGAGGTGCTGTAACGAAGGTTTTGAAAACAAGTGGTAAAGACAATCGGTACGGTATATTGCAAAAATAATCTTAAATTTATATTTGGAGGAAACTGCAATGAAATCATTATTTGAACAAATGGGTGGCACTTATCGTGAGGAAAACGGTTATCTCATTCCCACTCTAACCTTACCCAATGAAGAACAAGTTGAGATTGGTGTATGGGGACAAAGACATTTGAGATATATTAAGAATCATCATCACAAGGTGCGATATGTCAATCTGCTTACAAGCGGCAAGTTAAATGTCTATCTCGCTGACATTGACAAGCAGGCTGAGGAGTTGTTTTTTTTCGGCTCGTAAAACAGATGGCAGAGCGTGAGGGCGTGACGGAAAAACTCAAAGCAGACAATCAAATGGAGTGGGTAGCTCGGATGAATAGCATCCGCAGCAGAGCCACAGAAATCGTATACCACGATATAATTTATACCTAAACAACAACGGCGGCAGTGAGATTAGTATCTCACTGCCGTCGTTATTTTAATCATCATCTTCATCGTTAGACCAACCGGATATAATATGTAATTCTCCAAAAGAACCGTCAACATATTTTTCTAAAATTTTATCTGTCGTTTCTTCTCTAAACACATCACCAATTGCAGGTATATTAGATTCAATATCATTTGATATATTATTAAAAAAACGAAACAGCAAGAATTACAAAAATGATTTTTAAAACAATTTTAGTAATAAAGCCAATCAAGGCACCTTTGCCTGCATACTTAGCTCGTTTGGGTTTCTTTTCTTCGTATATGAGAAAGAGGATGAAACCTACAATCGGAATAAAAAATCCCAAGATAGCGAATCCCAAACTTGAACTATCTTCAGAAACATCGGCATTTGGCTTATTATCAATCCGTGCTCCGCAGTTATTACAATATGATGAAGTATCATCTACAGTTCTACCACAATTTTTACAATACATAATAACTTATCCTCCGCTTTTGTTATCGATAATATCCATTTTGCTGACAGACTTGATGAATTGTTTCAGCAAAAATTGATCTAGACTTTTTATTATCATCAGTGTTTGTATTCTTCTTATCTATGTAATTATCTCTGACTTGTTGCCACAGTTTATGTTTTTTAACCCACTCAATTTTGTTCGGTAGAGCATAATACCCTTTGGGCTGATATTCCCACGAATAACTGTGTTGTTCTTTGTTATAGCGAATATATTGTTGCCGTCCATCGCTACACTCATATATAATACAAAAGTCACAACTATACAAGATACAAGAGTTGGCTCCATCTTTTACTTTGATGGTGAGAACACGGGTGGAATCTTCGGTGTAATCATATCCGAAAATCGAATATCCATAGGGATTAATGATTTTATCGAGACCTTTACGAAGAATGTTTCGGATTTCTTCGGCAGAATAATCTTCGTCCGGATCATTCACTTCAATATTTACATCAAAGTCAAAACCCTCGTTAGATTTTCGGTCACGAGTTATCATATTTCGTTTGCTACTGCCCACAAAATGATATTGAAAAGTAAAATCATCTCTTACTTCGTTTTGTAATCTGTGGATAATTTCAAAAAGTTCATCTCTAATCGGTTTCCATTCTTCTTTTGGAACATACTCGAAATCGTGCATAATCATAATATCTCCTTTTATCCCAAGCCGCCCAAATAGATTTTACTGAATCTAAATTATATTATTATATACTCATTATACGTAAATGTCAACATTTTTTCAATAAATTCAGTATTTTTTCAAAAAAGCATTGACTAATATACATTCTGTACAGTAAAATAAAATCCCTCTTATGAGGAACTACAACTGAATAGATGTAAGATTGAGATGTGGCAACACCACCTAAAGCCTGCGGTATGCTAAGAGAAAATACCGTCACCCACCACTCTATGTGTTTTGGTGCTGTTAGCGAGTGATTGGGTGAGAAAAATTTTTGAGGAATTTTTGTAAAAGCACTCATCGACAACGGCGAACAGAACGAGGTTTACTACAAGGCTGTTGGAATCATCAATATTTCTGATGAGGATTGCGTTGCCCTCGATGGCAGACTCGGTATGCAAAACCGAAAGAAGAAAACAGCCTGATAACGCAAAGCGGCGGCACAGCTTTCGCTGTACCGCCACCTTACATAAATACTTCGTTATCGCACCTCGGCTAAACCGCTTCCTGCTTTATTCTTCCTTCCTACTCTCTGGGATACCGGATCATTCTCGGTGAAATATCCGAGATCTTTCTGGCTCCGCACATATACATGGTATCGCTCAGCTCCTGCCTGATCTTGTCCAGGTAACACTCGATCCCCTCCTGGCCTCCGCCATAATAGGAAATCAGAACCGGACGGCAGATCAGGCACATGTCCGCACCCATGGCCAGCGCTTTGAAAAGATCCAGGCCGGAACGGATCCCGCCATCCACCAGGATTTTTGTTTTTCCTTTTACAGCTTCCACGATCTCCGGCAGAACCTCCGCCGTTCCTGGTGTATCAGAAAGCACCCGGCCTCCGTGGTTTGACACGATGATCGCGTCCGCACCTGCTTTTACGGCTTTCTCTGCTGCGTCCGCTGTCATGATTCCTTTGATGATCATCGGTGTTTTTGCATACGCTTTTAATTCCTGTAATTCTTCAACGGTCTTTGTTCCGCCTTTCCCGCGCAGCTTTCGCAGATGGGGAAGACCCGCGCTATCCACAACGACACACATGGCTTCCGGCAGGATCCCGCCCTGATACAGATCCATCAGAGCTTCGATCTTCTCGACAGTATCGGGGTTATATACCGGAATTCCGTTGTTTCCGTGGCTGCGTCCTGAGGCAATGGCCTGATCACAGATCCGTTTTTCCGGACCATTTCCAAACGCGTGCATGATCCCTCTGGATTCACATGCTGCCATACATTTTTCATTAAAATCACTTACATCATCCGTTGGATTGAACTGTAACTTAATTGATCCGATGGGTGCCGTGATCAGCGGAAACGCAAAAGCTCTGCCAAACAGCTCTGTGGAAGTGTCCACCGGACTGTTTTCCACAAAGGTATCCATGTTCAGCTTAATACGGCGCCATGCCTTATAATTGTCATTGGCTCCGTTCCCCGGTGCTTTTGACCCCGGACCCGGCATCAGATTTCCGCATCCAAGTCCGTTGCATACCGGACAGACCTTGCAATTCGGTCCGATGGTTTTTCTTGCTTGTTCCAAAACTTCTGAATACTCCATTCCCCATTCTCCTTTATCCGTTTTGTTTTCACTCCCGTGTCCGCCCGTTTCCGTCTGTACGGCGGTTAATTTCCTCCCGGCGTCTACCTTTCCATTCTAACCAATCACTCTCTTTCCGTCAACCGGCTGCTTTATTTCTTTTACAGGCTGTTTTTCTGTCTGATCACACGTTCCTAACTGATCACTCCGCTGCCTCCAGCATATCTTCCAGAAAGATCCCGTACCCTTTGGTGGAATCGCTGATAAAGACATGGGTGACGGCGCCGACAAGCCTTCCGTTCTGAATGATCGGGCTGCCACTCATGCCCTGGACGATCCCGCCGGTCAGTTGAAGCAGGCGTTCATCTGTGACCTGGACCACCATACCCTTGTTTCCGGAGGCTGCCGGATCTGCTTTTAAGATCTCGATCTCATATTCCTGCACGGTTCCGTCCGCGGGGCAGCGGATCACTGCCGGACCCGGCACCACATCCTGCTTGAAGCCGACAGGAAGCGGTTCATCATCCGGGATCTGATCCGCTTCCAGGCTTCCGAATACACCTGCTTCTGTATTCTTTTTCACAGTCCCGAGGATTCCGTTTCCATATACGATAGTGCCGAGAAGCGAACCCGGCGTTCCGGACCGGCCGCGGATCACATCCTGAATATTTGCCTTCTCCAGGGTTCCGCCGGAGACCTCAAACCTCTTTCCTGTATCACTGTCGCTCATGGCATGGCCTAAAACACCATATCTTCCGTTTTGGTCAGCGTATGTCAGCGTTCCGATCCCCTGGGCATCATCCCGTACCCAGATTCCGGCTTTTATGCTACCATCCTCGGTTTTGACTGTTTTCACTCTCGTTTCCAGGATTTCCTCCTCCCGGCGGATTTTAAACGTACATGCCCGGCCTTCTGTCCCGGAGATGGCCTCGATTAACGTCTCCTTATCCGGCGTTTCCTTCCCGTCTGCTTCCAGAATATAATCACCGGACTGCAAAGCGCCGTAGGCCGGCTCCGTCACCACACCTTGTTCATCTGTCAGCTCACTGGTTCCCACCACCATGACTCCCTCTGTTTCCAGATAGATTCCAACTGCCTCGCCGCCTGGGATCAGTTCTTTCTGTTCCACTGCTTCTACCTGAATCTCTTTTAACGGCAGCCAGCCGAACAGCTTCACGGTCATGCGGTAGCTTCCTGTTTCCGAACAGGACAACGTAAACGCTTCACGTCCGCCTACCGCCACCGGCTTTCCGGTGATCCGCGCCGCACCCTCCGGGATATTGGAGGGTGTTCCAAGCGCCACCTCTTCATCATCGGATTCCAGTGTTCCGCCCAGGGGAATGGAAAAGCGGAACTGATCCTCCTCTCCGGTGATTACATGAAGTTTCCCCGGAATCCTCCCGCGAAGATACCAATATGAAAACAGACAAGTAAAAAGGATCAT
This sequence comes from Candidatus Paralachnospira sp. LCP21S3_A2, assembly GCF_052118925.1. Taxonomy (NCBI): domain Bacteria; kingdom Bacillati; phylum Bacillota; class Clostridia; genus Candidatus Paralachnospira; species Candidatus Paralachnospira sp. LCP21S3_A2. The sequence goes on along the minus strand of NZ_JBQKGG010000001.1, from coordinate 30,156 downwards.
GAACCAGATAAACCGGATCAGGATCCTTCTGTAAGTTTCTTTTCGCGTCATGGCCTGCCCTCCTGTACTCTGGACTTGCGCTCCGAAAACCGGATCACTCGTTCTTAGTATGGACAGAACCAGAAATCAAATACGGGATATTTTTTCCGTACAATCTAAAATGATATCCTTCAAAAAAAACTATATCCAAATTGCTTTTACCGATAGCTCTTCGCCAGCGTTTTCATCTCTCTGGCATTCTCCTCCACGGCATCGGTAATGGTCACGCCGCCCAAAAGCCGGCAGAGCTCGGCGATCTCCTGATCCTCATCAAGCTGCTCCACTCCCGTGATGGTCCGTCCGTTTTCTACCTTCTTTTCGATCTTATAATGGCAGTCTGCCATGGCTGCGATCTGAGGCAGGTGGGTAATGCAGATGACCTGATGGCTCCGGCCGATGTCATGGAGCTTCTCCGCCACTTTCTGAGCCGTCCGGCCGCTGATTCCCGCATCGATCTCATCGAAGATCAACGTTCCGATCTCGTCCGTATCGGCAAGAACCGCCTTGATGGCAAGCATGATCCTGGAAAGCTCACCGCCGGAGGCCACCTGGCCAAGCGGCTTCAGGCTCTCACCGGGATTGGTGGAGATCAGAAATTCCATTTCATCAAAGCCATTCTCCGTCACGTGATCCTTTTTCGTAAATTCCATAGAAAACTGAACATCCAGAAAATTTAAATCTACCAGCGCCGAACGAATGGATTCGGTCAGATGGAGCGCTTCCACCTTTCGGATTTCCGATAAGGAAGCGGCATAGGTCATAACCTCCTCCTCTGCCTCCAGAAAGGCTTCCTCTGCCTGCTGCTTGCGTGTATCAAAATCCAGAAGCTGATCCCGGCGTCCCTGTCGTTTTTCAAGCGCCTGCATCATCTCTTCATAGCTGTCGCCGTATTTGACCTGGAGATTATGGAGCGCATCCAGCCGCTTTTCCATCTCCTCCAGTTCCCCGTCCTCAAACTCCAGCTCCTGCACATATTCATAAAGCGCCCGGTTCAGATCCCCCAGAAGACTCTCCACTTCCTCCGCCTGGGAAAGAAGCGGCGCCACGCTCTCATCATATCCGGCCGCTTCAAAAAGCTCCCGCACGGCACGTCCCAAAAGCTCCTGCGCACCGCTCTCATTTCCCGCATAGCCACAGGCACGCCCCACACTCTCGGCAATCCGGCGGCTGTTGGCAAGAAGACGGAACCGGCTCTCCAGTTCCTCAAGCTCCCCCGGCTTTAACCCGGCGCCCTCCAGCTCGCCAATCTCATAATTCAAAAAATCCAGCTCCCGGATCCGCTCTTCACTGCCGATCTCGTAGCTGTCCCGTTCTGCTTTTGCTTCCTCATAAACCCGGTAAGCATCTGAAAGCTTTCTCCGGACAGGTGCCTCCTGGTTTTTTGCATAAGCATCCAGAATCTCCAGATGCTTCGCCTTATGGATCAAAGACTGGTGCTCATGCTGTCCGTGAATATCAATCAGCAGGCCTGTCACGGCCCGCAGCCTGGCAGCGGTCACCGTCTCATCGTTGATCCGGCAGATACTGCGTCCCTGAGAAAGCCGTCTGGCAATGAGCACAGATCCGTCCTCGTCCGGTGTAACACCAAGTGCCTCTAACGCTTCCCGCTTTTCCTCTTCCACACTGAATAACAGCTCCACACCGGCCGCCTCGCCGTCATCCCGCAGGAGACTTCTGGATACCTTGGCCCCCAGCGCCATATTGACTGAATCGATCAAAATGGATTTTCCGGCCCCGGTCTCACCGGTTAAAATATTTAATCCGTCGCCCAGGCTCACATCGGCCTCGTCGATCAGCGCCACGTTCTTTACATGCAGGTTCAGTAACATGTACTCCTCCTTTCAGGACACTTTCAGGACATGATCCGCCGGAGCTTCTCCATGACGATGATCGTATCATCCATGCTGCGGTTGGCACACATGATCACATCATCCCCGGCAATGCAGCCGACGATCTCATGAAAATGAAGGGCATCCAGCGCTGCCGCCACCGCCATGGCCATACCGGAGACCGTTTTGATCACCAGGATATTCTGTGCCATATCCATCGAAACAAACCCGTCCCGCAGGATCCGGATATATTTGTCATTCAGGCCGCTGTCTGCTTTATGGAGAACCACATATTTCTGATGGCCGCCATCTACCGCCACCTTTGTCAGCTTCAGCTCCCGGATATCTCTGGAAACCGTTGCCTGAGTTACCTTGAACCCGGCTTCGTTCAGCTTTTCCGCCAGCTCCTCCTGGGTTTCAATATCATATTTTCCGATCAGTTCCACAATTTTGCTGTGGCGCTCTATCTTCATGGCTTCCGCCTCCTTTTTTACTCTGCCGACATTTTATGACGGAGCGTCTCCAGAAATCCGATCCGGCTGAGCTTTAAGATCTTTGTGGTCTGCTCCGCTTTCCGGATCTCAATATAATCGCCCTTCCGGAGCGGGAACTGGCTGTCACTGTCAAAGCCTGCCAGTACCTCGGTATCGGGCCGTCCTGCCGGAGATGCCGGTTCCAGCTTGATGGTACTCTGATCTGAGAACACAATGCTCCGATTCAGCATTCCGTGAGGTGCCACCGGAGTCATAACCAGAAGCGATGCCGTCGGCTCCACAATGGGACCTCCCGCCGACAGACTGTATGCGGTCGAGCCGGTAGGAGTGGCTACAATGATCCCGTCTGCCGCATAGGCACTTAAAAACTCCCCGTCCACATAAACATTAAACCGGATGATCTTAAAGCCGGATCTTCTTCCGATGACAATATCGTTGAGTGCCATGTCCTCATACACCGGTTTCCCGTTCTGGCAGACCGTTCCCTTTAACATCATGCGCTCCTCGATTTCCGCCGGACCACGCTCCAGAAGCTCGTTCAGTCCCTCCTCGGCCTGATGGATATCCAGCTCTGCCAGATACCCCAGGGTCCCTAAATTGACACCGAGAAGCGGCACCTCGCTGAACCGCAGTTCTCTGGCCGCCTGAAGAAGCGTTCCGTCTCCGCCTAAAACCAGGGCACAGTCTGTATGGGCTTCCATCGGCGCTTCCGATGCCAGGGTACAGGAAACACCCTTTCCCTCCAGCATGGCGCGGATCTTATTCGTCACCGCAAGCTCCGGGTCCTTCTGTCTGTTTGTGATGATGTAAAAACGTTTCATTTCAGTTCCTCATGGGCACGGCGGACAATCTCATTGGGATCGATTCCGGCCTCGTCCGTTCCGTTTTTCTCCAGATGGAGCAGATATTCAATATTTCCCTCCGGTCCCTTGATAGGAGAAAATTCCAGATGCTTCCGGCCAAAGCCCAGCTCCTTTGCATAATCCATGACCTTCTCGATCACTTCCAGATGAGTTTCCGGCTCCCGAACAACCCCTTTCTTTCCGACCTTTTCCCGTCCTGCTTCAAACTGAGGCTTGATCAGGCAGACGATCTCGCCATGGTCTGTTAAAATCTCCCGGACCGGAAGAAGGACCTTGGTAAGGGAAATAAAGGACACATCAATGGACGAAAACTCCACCGGAACACCGATGTCCTCCGGTGTCACATAGCGGATATTGGTCTTTTCCATGCAGACCACCCGTTCATCGTTCCGAAGCTTCCAGGCAAGCTGGCCCCGTCCCACATCCACGGAAAACACCTTCACGGCGCCGTTCTGGAGCATACAGTCGGTAAATCCGCCGGTGGAGGCGCCCACATCCATGCAGACCTTTCCAGCCAGTGTGACACCGAAATGGGTCATGGCCTTCTCTAACTTTAAGCCTCCGCGGCTTACATAGCGCAGAGTCTGCCCCCGCACCTCAATGGGTGCATCGGCTGCAAAGGAAGCTCCCGCTTTATCCTCCCGCTGCCCGTTCACAAAGACAATGCCCTCCATGATCATGGTCTTTGCCTTCTCTCTGGATTCCGCCAGTCCTCTGGAAACCAGCAGCACATCTAATCGTTCTTTCATTGTTTCATGCTCCTCCACGCCGTTTCTGTCTGTTCTGCCAGGCTGTCTGCCGAAAGCCCCAGAGTATCCCGCAGCGTTCCCACCGGACCCTGCTCCACAAACCGGTCCTTAATGGCTCCGCTTAACACTCTCGCCGCGAGCGCCTCTTCATTGAAAAACGCCGACACCGCTTCGCCATAACCGCCGGCCTCCTCATTGTCCTCCAGCACCAGAAACAGCCGGTGCGTTTCAGCCAGAGTACGCAAAAGCTCCCGGTCCATGGGCTTCACAAACCGGACATTGACAAGGCTGGGCGTATAGCCGTCCGCCGAAAGCCGCTCATATACCGCCTGCGCCGTCTCCATCATGGCGCCTACCGAAAGAATGGCGATCCCGCATCCGTTATAGATCCGCTCGCTTTTCCCAAGCTCGATGGGCGCCCGGTATTCCCGCAGCCCGCTGTAAGCCGTACCTCTCGGATAACGGATCGCAAAGGGAGTTCCAAGCTGTAAGCCAAAGGTCAGACCGTCCCGCAGCTCATATTTGTTTTTCGGTGCAAACACTGTCATATTGGGCATGCCGCTCATATATGACAGATCAAAGGTTCCATGATGGGTCTCTCCGTCACTGCCAACCAGTCCTGCCCGGTCAATGGCAAAAACCACCGGCAGGTTCTGGAGACAGACATCATGAAGAATCTGATCATAGGCACGCTGCAGGAAGGACGAATAAACCGCTACCACAGGCTTTAAGCCGCCTGCCGCCATACCGGCTGCAAAGGTGACCGCATGCTCCTCGGCAATTCCCACATCATAAAGCCGGTCCGGAAAGCTCTGTCCGAACTTCTTTAATCCGGTTCCCTCCGGCATGGCTGCCGTTACTGCCACAATGGACGGATCCTTTTTTGCCTCCCGGCACAAGGTATGGGAAAATGCCTCCGTCCAGCTGATCCCGTTCTTCGGTGCTTTCGCCTTTCCTGTTGCAATGTCAAAAGGCGAAACGCCGTGAAAATGAGACGGATATTTTTCTGCCGGAGCATAGCCCTTTCCCTTTTTCGTCTTTACATGGATCAGGACCGGACGGTCGATCTTCTTTGCTTCCTCAAAGATCCGCACCATCTGGTGAATATCGTGCCCGTCCAACGGTCCCACATAGGTGATGTCCATATCCTCGAAAAACATGCCCGGCACCATCATCTGCTTCAGTGCCATCTTGGCCTGGCTGATATTGGCCGCCAGGGATTCGCCCACACCCGGGACCTTGGAAAGGCTCTTTCTCACATCCCGTTTTAAATGATTATAGCCGCTTCCCAGCCGGATCTTGGACAGATAACTGGAAAAGCCCCCTGTGCTCTCTGAAATGGACATCTGATTATCATTGAGAATGATCAGAAAATTACTCTTTAGCTTAGAAGCATTATTAAGTGCCTCATAGGCCATTCCGCCGGAAAGCGCCCCGTCACCGATGACCGACACCACCGTATAGTGCTCTCCCAGCTGATCTCTGGCCGTTGCCAGCCCTAATCCCGCCGAGATCGACGTGGAGCTGTGCCCCGTATCAAAGCTGTCGTATTCCGATTCCCGCCGCTTCGGAAAGCCGCTCATGCCGCCGAACTCCCGCAGGGTCTCAAAGCCCTCCCGTCTGCCGGACAGCAGCTTATGGGTATAGGACTGATGTCCCACATCCCAGACGATCTTGTCCTCCGGCAGATCCAGCGCCAGATGCAGTGCGATGGTAAGCTCCACCACACCTAAGTTAGATGCCAGGTGACCGCCGTGCTCGCTTACCTTCTCGATCAGAAACTGGCGGATTTCTTTTGCCAGTTCCGGATAGCGGGCCGGATCCAGAGCCTTTAAATCCTCCGGATTATGAATTTCCTCTAACATGGTAATTGTTTTCCCTCTATTTTTCTCTGTGGATCAGGGTAAGCAGAAGCTCCTCCAGGAACGGATTGCTCACCGGCAGGCTTTTTAAGTTTTCCACTGCGCGGTTGGAATAACGATCCACCTCGTTTTCTGCCTGTTCCAGACCCTCCAGCGTCACATACGTGGTTTTCTCGTTCTTTTCATCGCTTCCGACCGGCTTTCCGAGCACCTCCGATGTACTGGTCACATCCAGGATATCGTCCCGGATCTGGAAAGCCAGTCCCACATCCGAAGCTACCTGCTCCATGATCCGCACCTGTGCATCATCGGCACCGCCGAGAATTGCTCCGATCATTAAAGCGCATTCCAGTAATGCTCCGGTTTTTAACCGATAGATAAAATCCAGCTTTTCCGCCGGAATCGGCTTTCCGGTCAGCTCCACATCGACGGTCTGGCCGCCGATCATGCCGTAAATCCCGGTCTTTTCCGCCAGAACTCCGATGCACCGTCCCACCAGGTCGGGGCGGTCCGTATCACGAAAGGCCTTCGCTGCCGTCTCAAAGGCATAGATCATCAGCGCATCTCCTGCAAGGATCGCCATGTCCTCCCCGTAGACCGTCCAGGTGGTCTTTTTGCCCCTCCGGTATTCATCGGCATCCATAGCCGGCAGATCATCATGGACTAGAGACGACGTATGGATCATCTCGATGGCTGCCAGAAACGGCGAAAGCTCCTTTGCCGTCCGCCCGAACAGCCGGCAGCTCTCCGACATAAGAAGCGGGCGGAGCCGTTTGCCTCCTGCCAGAATACTGTAATTCATGGCTTCCATGACCGTTTTCTGAAATCCGGTCTCCTCCGGAAGAAACGCCTGGATCGTTTTTTCAATATCCCCCACTCTTCGATTCATTTCTTCTTTAAAGCTCATGTAAATCCCCACTTTCGTCCAATACAAGCACGTTCTTCTCCACTTTATCGATACTCTCCCGGCATTCCTTTAATAATGCAAGCCCCCTTGCGTATGCCTCAAAGGATTCCTCCATGGAAAGCTCGTCCCGCTCCAGCTTCTGAATGAGCCCGTCAAGGGTCTCGAAGGTCTCCTCAATGGATCGTGTCTCACTCATGCTCTTCCTCCTTATATACCGCTGTCACCGCTGCATGTACCGTTCCGTCCGCCAGACGGAGCACCAGCTTTTCCCCGTTCTGAACCTCCGACACCGACTGTAACCTTGTCCCGTTCTCCTTTGTCACAAAGGCATAGCCCTTTGTGATCCGTTCCAGCGGAGAACAGCCCTTCAACCGCTGGGCATACAGTGCCAGCCGGTTCTCCTGTCTGGATAACATTCCCTTCATGGCTGCACGGAGCCGGTCCTCCAGATGATCCAGAGTCTGCCGGCCCGCAGCGATCTGATGCTCCGGACGGAATTTCTCAAGCCGCAGCTTCCGCTGATCCAGCTGAAGCCTTGCCATGGTAAGCTTCCGCCCCATTGCACCTGAAAGCCGCCGTTCACAGTCCTTTAATGTCTCGGAGAACGCCCGGTATTCATAAACCGCCAGCTCTGCTGCCGCCGAAGGCGTCGGTGCACGCAGATCCGCCGCAAAATCTGCGATCGTAAAGTCCGTTTCATGGCCCACTGCCGAGATCACCGGTACGGAACAGTCAAAAATCGCCTGTGCCACGGTTTCTTCGTTAAAAGCCCAGAGATCCTCGATGGAGCCGCCGCCGCGGCCGACAATGATACAGTCCGCGCCGTAAGCCTCCAAAGCTCCGATCCCGCGGACGATGGTTCTCGCTGCCCCCTCACCCTGGACCTTCGCCGGATAGAGAATAATCTGGACATAGGGATTTCTCCGTCTGGTGATATTGATGATATCACGGACTGCAGCCCCGGTCTGCGCCGTTACAACCCCCAGCGTCCGGATCATCTTCGGAATCGGCTGCTTGTACTCCTCCGCAAACAGGCCGCGCTCTGAAAGCTCCCGCTTCAGTGCTTCAAACCGCTCATAGAGGTCTCCGGTGCCCTCCTTTTCGATGGCTCTGGCATATAACTGGTATTTGCCATCCCGCTCGTAAATATTCACATAACCGGTCACCACCACCTGCTGCCCGTCCGCCAGCAAAAAAGGCAGACCGCCCCGGTTTCCGGCAAACATGACGGCCGCCAGCGCCGCGGCACCATCCTTCAGGGTGAAATAAATATGACCGGAGGTATGATACTTGCAGTTGGAAACCTCGCCGCGGACCTGGATCCGGCAAAGCAGAAAATCCTGGTCAAACATATTTTTCACATAGGCATTGACCTGCTTTACCGAATAAATATTCTGTTTCATGGTCCCTCCGTTTAAACGCTCCGATCCGTTCGGATCCTTCCGCTTCGTTACTGTTTTCCGTTACCGGCTCCTGTTACTGTTTTTCCGTTACCAGCTTGGCCAGCACACCGTTTACAAAGGACGGAGACTCGTTTCCACCGTACTTTCTGGCGATCTCAACAGCCTCGTTGATGGCCACCCGCTCCGGGATTCCTTCTTCATAAGCCATTTCATAAAGCGCCAGCCGAAGCACGGTCAGATCGACCTTTCCCATACGGCCGGTCTTCCAGCCCTTTGCCACCTCATTGAGCTTTTCGTCCAGCTCCGGCACCTTCGCATAGATATCGGCTACCTTGGTCTGCATGTACCGACGGTCCTTCTCCTCCAACGGCTCCAGCTCCTCCATATACAGCGCCGTCTGTGCCTCAAACTCTTCCTCCGATGCAAAAAATTCCTTTCGGAACAACATCCGGAAAATATGCTCCCGCAATTCTCTTCTGCTCATGTTCTCTTCCTCTCACTCTCCGAAAAAGAAAAGGGTGCCTTTCGCCAGCACCCTTTTTCAGTTCGTTTTGATCTCCATTCCTATCTGGTCTTGTCAATATTCACACCGGCGATCTTTACATTCACATCGATCACCGAAAGCCCGGTCATGTTTTCGATCGCGGATTTTACACGATCCTGAACCTGTGCACAAACCTCCGGAATACTGTACCCGTATTCCATGGTCAGCGTCAGATCCACCGAAACGGAGGTGTCAAGTACATCGACTTTCACTCCCTTTGACAGATTCTTCATACCGAGTCTGCCCACCAGCTCGTTGGTGATGTTTCCGGCCATGGAAGCGACACCCTCAACCTCTGTCGCCGCCAGTCCGGCGATGATTGCCACGACCTCATCTGCGATCTGGACTTCTCCGATCGTTTCCTTATCATGATGCAGGGTATGCGTATTTCTCTTATCCTGTTCCACTGCCGATACCTCCCGTACCTTAAGATTTCAAACGGAGGCAGACGGACGCCTGCCTCGACATTTGTTTCTTATTATAGCAAAAAAACAGGTATTTATCAACCGGATCATGGATTTTATTGCACTTTGCCATTTTTTATACGGAATCATTTCACGCCGGCCCGGCATGTTACTGATCCGGATCCATCAAGGTGATCACCACATCAGCCGCATCGGCTTCGGTCTTTCGCTTCACAATATCCTCGATCTGTGCCCGCTGGGCATCGGTGAGCTCCGTCTTTCCCACCACCACATCAACGGTAGAGCCGTTGATACAGACTACCGAACCGGTAAATCCCTTAGCCCCCAGAAGTGTCTCCGCCGCATTCTCCTTCTCTGCTGTCTCGGTCAGAGCGATCATCTGACTCACAGCCTCGTTTTTCTGATCCTCGGAAAGAGCCGTGTTGTTAATGACCTCCAGAAGCGTTTCCTTGTTTTTGCTCCGCACCTGCTCCCGGCTTAACTGTGCCTGGGATACATAGTTGGTGACTGCGCTTCCTCCGGTTAAGACAGCCTCTCCGGGCGTATCGGCTCCTGCCGTATCAGCGCCTGACTCATCCGCTGTACCAGTCTCCTGTGCCAGCGCCTCCTCCTGTCCTTCCTCGGCCACGGAAATATCCTTCCCTGCCTGATTTTCCGCCAGAAGCTCCTCATCGGAGATTTCCAGAAGCCCGGCCGCCAGTGTACCCTCCCCGGTCTCTGCTGCCGTCGCTGCTGCCTGTTTCTTTCCGGACATCTGAAATTTCCCGGCATAGCTTAAGTACCCCGCTATGGCAATCATCACTGCCAGAAGCGTTAAGATGAACTGGTTCTTCTTCACAATTCGTTTCACAGTACCGCTCCTTTTCAAACTATTCATGAACTCCCTCTAATACTTTAATCTTATGTGCGGGAACCCCGAATAATGCTTCCATAGCAGCCGTGATTTCCGATGCTTTCTGCGGACTTTCACCGCCCTGTGCCATGATAACGATCCCGGATACCTTCGGTGTCAGCTCCTTGACCACATAGGGGAGGTCGCCGCTTCCCGTGAGCACCGTCTGGACCGACTGGTTTTTCTCCTTTGTAAGGCCTGTTCCTCCGCTGCTGTCCGTCTCCTGTACCTGCCGTTCCTCCACAGACGAATCCGTCTGGAGGACCGACTCGCTGCCCGCCTCCAGCGTCACCATGACCTTAACCCTTCCGATTCCTTCCATGGAACCGAGGAGCTGCTCCACCCGCCGCTCCAGTCGTCGTTCATAGACCTCGTAGTCCGTTTCGGTTTCCGAGATGATTCCTCCGCTTTCGTCCGCTGTTTTCTGCTTAGTCGGAAAAGAGATCACCAGAAGCAGAATCCCCACCAGAAGAAGTAAGAGCCACTTCTCCTGCTTTTTGTTTTTGATAAATCCAAAAAAGGCTTTTCGTCCGCCGTCCTTCTGCTGTCCTGTCATAACCGCTCCTCCTTTCCGGCTCACTGTACGGTCACGATCTCCGCATCTACGTCTAGTGCCTGCGCTGCCGCTTCCCGGATCGTTTCCCGTTCGGCATTGGTATAAAAATTCTCCTCTTCATTAAGGATCTGCACCTGCTTTTTCGAGATCACAATGTCCCCCTCGTTGCTTCCATCAAGAAGCGAGACTGTTACACTGCTCACCGAAGCCTGATCCTTTCCCCGCCCGTCGGTTCCCGTCTCGATGCTTACAGACACCTTGGCCTCATAGCCCGCCTTCCGGACAGCCTCCTCCGCCGTCCCAGCCAGTGCCTCCTCATACTGCGCTGTTACCTGCGCCTCATAATCTGCTCCCATGAGCTCCAGCTCCTCCAGAAATTCCTTCTGCTCTTCCTCTTCCTGAAACTTCTTCTCCAGACCCTTCCTGCTTTTCTCCAGTCCGAGAACCGTTCCAAGCGGTGCAAACACCAAAAGGATCAGAAGCATGCCGAGAAAGGATCTCACATACTTTAACTGTTTTCCGTCCGGGAACAGCTTTTCTGTCAGGGAGAGCACAATCAGACAAAACGCGATCCGCCGGATCCATTCCATTACCATCCCTTGCTCCTCCCCCATTAAAGCCCTGCCGAAGGAAATCCGCACACAAGCGCCACCGACAGAAAAAAGAGACAGACTGTGCCTCCGGTCAGCTTAAATAACAGAAGCATCCCTCTGGCCATGGAGGATAAGCACTCGGTTACCCGCTCATCCGCCGCCGGCTGAACCAGTGCTGCCGCTCCCTGATAAAGCAGTGCCAGTACCAGAAGCTTCAACAACGGAATAACCGCCAGAAACAGAAGTGCCGCCAGCGCTGCCGCTCCCATACTGTTTTTGATCAGGTTCGCCATTCCGGCCACCAGTCCGGCTGCCGCACCGGCACTGTTTCCGATTCCCGGAATCGCACTTAAAATCCGCGTTACCGCACCGGTTTTCAGGGAATCCGCTAACGGAAGGACCAGACTCTGGATTGCACCGTATCCCAGTATCACCCCCATAAGCGCCTTCATTCCCCATCCAAGAACCAGCTCCAGAAGCTCCTGCAGTTTTCCCAGCATTTCCTCCCTGGAAATCTGTCCCACCAGACTCACCACCGCAAAAATCTGGATCCCAGGAAGAAAGATCATCCGGAAGCACCACTGGGCCGCATTGACACAGATTAAAATAAACTCATAGGAAAATACGGCTGTCAAAGGTTTTCCCGATGCCGCCACCGACAGGGTGAAGGCCGGAACCAGTGCCCCCATGAAGGCCGTGACCTGGTTCATGACCGTTTCTGCCGACGACACTGCCTCCTGAAATCCGGCAAACAACAGCGACAGCAAAAGAAGATAGGTCACATAAAATCCTGTTTCCCCCGCCTGTTTGTCCCGGAATGCATCAGACAATCCCGAAAACACGGCACCGAACGCTGCCAGAAAAAGCACCTGGCCGAGCAGACGTCGGCCGCCCTTCAGTTCTGAAAAAAAACGATTTTCCAGCCAGGACGGAATCTGAGAAAGCGCCTCCTTTCCCTGCCCTGAAAAAAACTGCTTTGCCAGCTCCGAAAACGAAGGCGGATCCTCTGATGCCTCGTCCAAAACCTCCTGCATGCCGGAATAATCATAGGAATCCAGATCCGTGGCTTCCGATGCTGAAACAGAAACTCCCATAAATATCCATACGATCAGCAGAAGGACGCATAGGTTCCTTCCATTCATGAAAGCAGTCCCCCCATGGTCTCCAGAAGCGCCCGCACCACCGGCATGCTCACCACCAGGATCGACAGCTTTCCGAACAGCTCGATCTGTCCAGCCGCTGAACCGTATCCTCCATCCCGGCATAACGACGCGGCAAACTCCGACAGATAGCTGATCCCCAGCATTTTCAGCAGGATTTCCAGATACTGAGGATCAATGGACGCTGCCGTCCGCAGCTCTTCCAGCGTCTCTGCCAGAAACGACAGCTTTTTTGCGGCATAAAAAAAGATCAGCAATCCCGTTCCGAAGATCAGATACATTCCGTACTCCGGCTTCATCTCCCGAAGCTGCATGGCCATGAGCACCGCAGCCACTCCCACGGCCGCAATTTTGATCATCGTACTCCCTCCTTTCCATCTCTTTTCAGAGAGAAAACAGTTCTTTGATAGACTCGAACAAGTCATAAATATAGGGCACCAGCCAGTACAGCACCAGGATCAGACCCGCCAGGCTGGTCAAAAACGCATGCTCCTCCCTTCCACTGTGCTTCAGCACCTGGCAGATGACCGAAACAAGCACCCCCACTGCGGCAATCTTAAAGATCAGGCTTACTGTCATCTGCCCCTCCTTTCCCTCATATCAGCAATATCGTCAGAAACAGCCCGGACAGCACGCCGAGACAGCCGTACAGCCGCCGCTTCACCGGAAGCTCCCGAAGAAGCTCCTGCCTGCGCTCCTCCAGCTGCTGCTTCGCAAAGGCCAGCGTCTGCAGCTGGGCCACCTTATCCAATTCCCCCAGATCCCGGCCCAGCCCGTCTAAAAAGGCCAGATCATCCGAAGAGAGCCATGCATCGGATAACTCTGCCTTTAACGCACTGCTCCAGTGCTCCGACAAGCGAATGCCTGTACCCTGTTCCATGGCTGCTGCCGTATGGGCAAAAAAACGGTCATACGGTGCTCCCTCCTTCTCTGCCAGCTCGGTGAAGATTTCCCGGAGCGTTCCTCCGCCGAACCGGATTCTCCCTTCTATGAGGCCAAGAATCCGCTTCCATTCCACCAGCTCCCGGTACCGGCCGGAAATCCGCCGGCTCATGGAAAGCCCCATGGCCGAACAGGCTGTGATCACCAGAACTGCCCCGATGATTCTTCCCATATCTGTCCCCCCTGCACTCACCGGTTTTCCTGCCTCCAAAGACTGCGGCCGGTTCCGTCATAAATGACTTTTCCCACTCCAGGCATTCCGTTTTCCGCCCGCCCCAGCACCAGGATCCGCCCGAACATCTGCTCCCCGAGAAGCTCCCCAAGCCCCGGTTTTTTCCGGATCTCGTCCAGACTGCTTCCATGGGCCGTTGCCAGAACAGCGCAGCCGCAGCGGCCTGCCTCCCGCACTGCCTCCACATCCCGTCCTCCTCCCAGCTCATCGACAGCAGCCGCCTCCGGCGCCATGGTACGGATCACCTGGAAAAGCCCCTCCGCCTTCGGTGCTCCGTCCAGTACATCCGTCCGCAGTCCCACCCGGTTCTGCGGTACTCCCTGAAAGCAGGCGGCGATCTCCGACCGCTCATCCACCACACTTACCGTAACACCCCGTTCATCCGAAAGGATCCGCACAAGATCCCGAAGAAGCGTGGTCTTCCCGCAGCCCGGCGGTGACAGGATCAGCAACGACTTTAGTCTCCCCCCTTCCCAGAGATACGGCTCTGCCCAAACACCGCAGCCGATCTGCTCATGGGCCAGACGGATATTTAAACAGGAAACCGGCCGGATCGAGGCGATCCTTCCATTTTCCAGATTTGCCCGCCCGGAAAGACCGATCCGGTGTCCTCCGCGGATTGTAAAAAAACCCTGACGGAATTCCTCCTCATAGGCATACAGAGAATAATTTCCCGCATAGGAAAGGGTCTCCTGAATGTCCCGCTGTCCGGCCAGACAGTCCAGGGAATATTCCTTTCCCCATACCCGGAGAAGCACCGGCCTTCCCACCCGGATCCGTACCTCCTGAAGTCCCGCAAAGGAGATTTCTGTCTTCTCCAGCTGCTTTCGTACCGGCTCTGAAAGGATCTGCAAAAACTCTCTGCCTCCGTTCATCTGCTCACCTGCCTCCTATCCCTACTCTATGAGCCTGTCCCCGGTGACAGAACCGGAAATTGCAAAAAGCCTGAGATTTCCTATGAAAGCGTTTTTTATTTCATAGGACAAACTTTCCTATGAAAAAAACAGGCCCTGTCCGACATGCTTTCTGTCTGAACAGGACCCGTTTCCTTTAGATTTTTTATTCTGCCGCAAACTCTTCCGAATAGATCTCGCTTCCGTCTGCATTCAGATAGCGGACAACCACAACCGGATTCTCCACTTCAACAGCAGCCTTGATGCTGGAAGCCACATTCTTGAAGGTATCAGCCTGGGAAGCCATGGCGTTTTTTAAGGTGTCCGCCATCTGGCTGGTATCCACATTCTGAGAATATGTATAAGTATAAATTAACTTATTGTCCTCTCCGCTGATGCTGATGTCCATTCCGCTGGCGGAAAGGGATTCCTTCAGAGAAGATAACTGGCTCTGGACTGCATCAGACGCTGCAAACTCGGCAACCGAAGCAAACTTTCCTTCTACGATGGTCGGGCTTGTGTCCCCCGTCTCGGTTGTTTCTGCAAGAGTTTCTTCCGTTGTTTCTGCCTCCGCGGTGGTCTCTGCCGCCTTTGTTGTCTCTGTCTTTGATCCACCGCAGGCTGCCAGGCTCATCATCAGAACCGCCGCAGTCGTGCAGATCATGGTTTTCATGGTTTTTCTCATTGCTATTCTCCTCTTTTCTTTAAATCTGCGTTCCCATTATAACGCAGAGAAAGAGTGGTGACAACTGAATTTTTTCTTTTATTTTCCCATATTTTTCAGATCCTGGATCATCTCCAGATCGGAAGGCTGAACCTTCATATTGGCCGTTACCGGCTCTTTTCCGGGTCTGGTCACGGTAATCTCAAGAATCGTTCCTGCCTCCACGCCGCCTGCCAGCATATCATTCCAGAACGCCGCAAACTTCGGATGCGTATCGGAAAATTTCTTTTTCATTCCCATCAGCTTCATCAGCTGTGCCGGATTTACCATAGTTGTGTCCTCTTTTCTCTTTTTCTATTTGTGATACGGCTCTCCCTTTAAGATCCGGAAGCTCCGGTAAATCTGTTCTAACAGGATCACCCGCATGAGCTGGTGGGGAAAGGTCATTCTGGAAAAGCTCAGCGCTTCATCTGCCCGTGCCATGACCTCCTCCGAAAGGCCCAGTGAACCGCCGATGACAAATGCCAGATGGCTTTCGCCGCGTACCGTAAGGAAATCCAGCCTGGCCGCCAGCTCCTCAGAGGTCCGTTCTTTCCCCTCGATGGCAAGGGCCGTCACATACATGCCGTCCCGAATATGGGCAAGAAGCCGTTCTCCCTCTTTTTCCCTGATCTTCCGGCAGACAGCTTCTCCGGCACCATCCGGGGTTTTCTCATCCGCCACCTCAATGATCTCCAGCTTACAGTACCGGCCAAGACGCTTTGCATACTCGGCGATGGCCTGCACATAAAATTTTTCCTTTACCTTTCCCACGGCAAGAACCGTTATCTTCAAAGAACTTCCTCCTCCTTCACTGCTCACTCCTCGTAGTATACCGGAAAATCCTTCGTTTGTCATTCCATTTTAAAAATCCCTTCACAGCTCCGGACCGCCTCTCATCCAAGCGATTCCGGAAGCTGCAAGGGATTTTCCGTTCCGTTTCCGAATTTCTGTATGCGTTTTCTAAAAACAGATGTCCTGCTGCCGTTACTGATGATTGAAGTGCAGAAGCACCTTTCCAAGCGCCAGGGTCAGCACCGCGCCCACAATGGCTTCGGGAACACCGTTTGCAAAAATAATACCGATGATCACATCATAAACCGCACTCAGAGCAATGTTCTTCACCGCCGCAAACTGACCTGCAAAGCAGAAATAGATCAGATTCATGACCAGCAGGGTGTTTACCACCGCACCAATGGCTCCGGCCACGGGAAGGGCCACATATTCCATGGGTTTTTTATTATTTCCAAGCTTCATCAGTCCCTTAAATACAAAATAAGGAACGACGCCCACCAGGATCCGGGGTATGAAGCAGATCACAAGGCTCCAGAAGTTTCCTCCGGAATAAAAGGGGGAAAATGCAAAGGATAGTAAACTGGGATTAAAGGTGTTGTTGATCAGGCTGGTCAGCCCAAAGATGAATCCAAGGAACGCGCCCTTTTTCGGTCCGAGGATCACGGATCCGATAATGACGGGTACATGGATCAGAGTGGCTTTGATCACCACAAGATTGATATAGCCAACGTAAGGAACGAAGGCCATCAGGATGATAATGGCTGCAATGACCGCAGTCAGTACCATGTTTCGGGTTTTTGCCGAAGTATTCATTTTTTCTCCTCCTGCTACTGTTCCCTGTCCGCCTTTGCGGAATCGGGATACAATGCGTTTACAAGTGACGGTTGCAGTATAACCAGAACGAGAAAAAAAGTCAAGAACTGTACTCACATAAGTACAAGCTTCCCGACTTTTCAAACAATTCCCGTTGTTATCTGGCTTTTTCAATGTCTTTTTTCAGTGTATCCCACTTATCCTCATGCTCCACATAATATTTCGGGCAGAGCTTTCCGGTCACATCATAATGGCGGATCACCTGATCGGTTTCCAGTCCGTATGTATCGCAGAGCCATGCAGTAAGCTTTACCAGGGACTGATACGTTTCCTTCGTAAACTTCCCGCTTTCGTCCTCATGACAGCATTCAATGGATAAGGTATCGCGGTTCCGGTCATTGGACGCATAGGCAATCTCGCTCATGGGTACGCACTGAAGGATCGTCCCGTCTGTATCAATAATAAAATGGCTGGACGCCGATGTTCCGCTTCCATCTGCCAGTCCGGCAAAATAATTCCGGTTCTGCTTCGCCGTGGTTCCCGGATTGGCTGTGTAATGAACCACAATTCCATCAATGGAAGACAAAAGCTTCCCCGAGCGGGAATAGGGATTCACCGGGATCAGATCCCGTTCGATCCAGTCCGGCACCATAATGAAATCCCAGTTGATGGTCCTTGTTCCGTCTGCGTTTGTGGTATAAGTTTTCCCCTCTCCGGTGGTTCCTGCCCATTCGGCGGATACCGCCGGCTTCGCACGGTTCCGAAACCATATCACAAGACTCAGAACCGCTAAAACGGCAAGAATTACCGCTGCCGCCGGTTTCTTTGATTTTCTTCTGTAGCTTTGTCTGTTCTGCGCCATAGGCTTCCTCTTTGTTATAATCCGACAATCTGCAGCAGGATCCCCGGCAGGATCGCACATACCAGCAGGATCCCGACGATCTTCAGATTTTCTTTCTTATGCTTATTGACCTTAAATAATACCGCCAGCCCCACACCGGCACCGGAAAGAAGTCCGGCAATGACCGAACCGAAGCTCAACACGCCCTCCAGATATAATTCGGTCAACGCCACCGACGCCCCGCAGTTGGGGATCAGGCCGATGACTGATGCCAGGACCGGCTGGAGCAGGGAATCCTTTAACAGATACCGGGAAAGCTTCGCAATCCCGACAAATTCCAGAATCACATTCAGGACACAGTTCACCAGGAGCAGATACAGCGTGATCTCAATGGTATGATGCAGTGCCGCCTTTCCAATGCTGTGTTCCTTTTCGCAGCCGCAGTCCTCGCAGATCTCGCCCAGATGGCAGTGATCCATGGTACTATGCCGAAAGATCAGATCCACCGCATAGCCCAGGAGCACGCCGATCACCGCCTTGCAGAGGATCAGCTTTAAAACGGTCCCGCCCTGTCCGGGATTTCCCAGAAGCAGAAGCACCGCCTCATCCGAGGTTGCCAGAAACACAGCGATCATGGTCCCCAGCGTGATCACGCCGCCGGAATAAAGGTTTGCCGCTGCCACGGAAAACCCGCACTGCGGAAAGCAGCCAAGCAGTCCGCCAATGAATGGTCCTGCTCCGCCGATCTTTTTCATCAGTCCGTCCCGGTGCTTTTCCGAATAATGCTCCACCGCCTCCAGGATCAGAAAGGCAATGAATAAAAACGGAACCATTTTCGCCGTATCCAGTATTCCGTCTGCCAGTGCATCAAATAACAATTCCAATCACAACTCTCCTTTTTGTTCAGGTTTTCCGGTAACTGCCGGTCTTTTTGCTGTTTCGCTCCGGCTTTTGTTCCCGTTATTTCCGTTTGTTCCCTTCAGTTCCCGGACAAACCGGCTGGCCGCCGATGCCCGTCCGTACAGCTCCTTTACCGAATAAATATGAAGCTTTTCCGCAGCTCTCGTCATAGCCACATAAAACAGGCGCCGCTCCTCCTCCAGGTCGGCCGCGCCCTCTGCCTTCTCATAGGGGATCACGCCCTCATTGGCGTCCGGCAGAAACACGATCCGGTATTCCAGCCCCTTCGCCCGGTGCATGGTGGAAAGAACCACTCCCGTTCCCTCCCGGCCCTGCTTCTCCTGCTGCCGCTTCATCTCCTGCTTATACCGCTCCATATGGGAAAACCAGGAAAGAGCCGTCTGATGCTCCCCGGCATCCGCATGAAGCTCCTCCAGCACCGTGGAAAGCTCCGTCTCCGTAAGGTTCCGCTCCTTCGCATATTCCCGGAGATAGTCGTCATACCCGATCTGCTTCCGGATATAAGTGACCGCCTCATAGGGGGAACGTCTGGACAGAATCTTTAAATCCTCCGAAAGCTGAGCCACTCTTCTGGCAATCCATGGCTTTTCCTCATACATGGCCTCCAGCTGATCCAGTGTCGTCTCTCCGCCGAGGAACGCGCTTCTGGCAATATAACGGCAGGGCTTGTTAATGATCCGAAGAAGCTGATCCCTGGTCTGCTCTCCCATGGCCGCCCGCAGATAGGCTGTCAGATCTCCGCAGATCCAGTGCGTATAGAGGCTGGGAACCATGTCCCTTGTCTGGAACGGAATATTGTATTCCATCAGCTTTCCGGCCAGCGAACGGGCTCCCGTATTGATGCGGACCAGCACGGCCATCTCCTCATAGGGAATCCCCGCATCATGATATGCCCGGATATGGTCGATGATCCGTTTATTTTCCTCTGCCTGCGCCGGAAAGGTTCCCAGAATCACCGGTCCTCCGGACTTCTTCGTTCCGCTGATTTCCTTTTGAAACCGCATGTGATTACAGGCAATCAGATTTCCCGCTGCCTTAATGACCGGATCGGGGCAGCGGTAATTGATTCCCAGCAGATACTGCTTTGCTTCCCGAAACTCCCTGGGAAATCCCAGCATCAGCTCCGGTCTTGCTCCGCGGAACCGATAAATGGCCTGGTCATCATCGCCCACAATAAACAGGTTGTTTTCCGGAAGGGCCAGCAGCTTTAAAATCTCATACTGGAGCCGGTTGATGTCCTGAAACTCATCGCAGAGAATGTATTTATATTTTCTCTGCCAGCCGCCCAGAATGTCAGGTCTGGCCTTGAACAGCTCATAGCAGAGCATGAGCATGTCATCGAAATCAATGACATTTTCCTTCCGAAGCCGTTTTTCATATGCCTGAAACAGTCTGGAAAACACCTCCGCCGAACAGCTTTTGGCATAGTAATGCTCCAGCGAAAGCATATCATTTTTGACAGAGCTGATCTCTCCCAGGATCTCCTGGAGGACATCAATGGACTCCTCCGCCATGGTCGGCTCCAGGTCGGAAAGCTCCTCTGACAGCAGCCTCAGCCGCGCCTCCTCACCGATGATCTGGGACGCATCATAATGATAGGCATATTTAAGAATACGGAAATACACGGAATGAAACGTACCGAAGGTCACCGGCAGTCTTCTGCCGCCCATCAGTGCGTCAAACCGTGTTTTCATCTCCGCCGCCGCGGCCCTGGTGAAGGTGATCACCAGGATCTCGCCG
This sequence comes from Candidatus Paralachnospira sp. LCP21S3_A2, assembly GCF_052118925.1. NCBI lineage: Bacteria > Bacillati > Bacillota > Clostridia > Candidatus Paralachnospira > Candidatus Paralachnospira sp. LCP21S3_A2. The sequence goes on along the minus strand of NZ_JBQKGG010000001.1, from coordinate 9,960 downwards.
GGGGCGGCTCCGTATGTATCGATCAATTCCTTGATCCGGTGAGTGATCACCATGGTTTTTCCGGAACCGGGACCGGCAAGAACAAGCGCCGGCCCGTCTTTATGGCAGACTGCCATTTTCTGAGATTGATTCAGACTCATTCGCAGCTCATTTACTTTCTATCAGATCCACACATGCTTCTGTACATTCCGGATCTAATTGCTTAACAGCTCGATTCCCTTTCGGATCCGGTTCAGAGTCTCCTCTTTCCCGAGGATCTCCATGATCTCCGTTGCTCCGGCAGGCGTCATCTGCTTTCCGGAAACAGCCGTCCGTACCGGCCACAGCACATAGCCGTTCTTATAGCCATTCTCTTTGGCATAGCCCTGAAGCAGTCCGTAAAGAGCATCATTGGTGTAATCCTCCTGTGCTTCCAGGATCGGAAGGAGCTCCTTTAACACTGCCAGAGAGGTCTCGCTGTTGGTCTTCATTTTCTTATGGGTATACATCGCCGGATCATACTCGGGAAGTTCCTCGAAAAAGTCCACAAGCTCCTCGATATCGGGGAAAATCTCGATTCTGGTCTTTACCATGGCTGCGATCTTCTTCAGATCCAGATCCTTTGTGATAACCTTCTTCAAATACGGCTCAGCCAGCTCATAGAACTTCTCAAAGTCCATGGCCTTTACGTATTCTCCGTTCATCCACTTTAACTTCTGGATATCAAACACCGCCGGGGACTTGCTCATATGATGATAATCAAAGACCTTTACCAGCTCCTCCAGAGAGAAGATTTCCCGGTTATCCTCCGGACACCAGCCAAGAAGTGCCACATAATTGACCACGGCCTCCGTCACAAATCCCTGATCGATCAGGTCCTCGAAGGAGGAATGGCCGCTCCGCTTACTTAATTTCTTATGAGTCTCATCCGTGATCAGCGGGCAGTGTACATAAACCGGCTCTTCCCAGCCAAAGGCGTTATACAGTCTGGTATATTTCGGGGAGGAGGACAGATATTCGTTTCCTCTTACCACATGGGTGATTCCCATGAGATGATCATCCACCACGTTTGCGAAGTTATACGTCGGATAACCGTCAGACTTGATCAGGATCATGTCATCCAGCTCATCATTGTTGACGGTGATATCTCCGTAAATTTCATCGGAGAATGTAGTCGTGCCCTCAGTAGGGTTGTTCTGACGGATCACATAAGGCACGCCTGCTGCCAGCTTCTCCTCAATCTCCTCTTTGGACAGATGAAGACAATGCTTGTCGTATACCACGATTTCTTTTCCGGCTACCTCCTTCTTTAAGGACTCCAGACGCTCCTTATCGCAGAAGCAGTAATAAGCCTCTCCCTTTTCGATCAGCTCCTTGGCATACTTCAAGTATAAGCCCTGAGCCTGTCGCTCACTCTGCACATAGGGACCGCAGCCGCCATCCTTATCCGGTCCTTCGTCATGAATTAAACCGGTCTTTTCCAGCGTCCGGTAAATGATCTCCAGTGCACCGTCCACGAACCGCTCCTGGTCAGTGTCCTCGATCCGCAGCAGAAAATCGCCGCCCTCATGCTTGGCGATCAGATATGCATACAGCGCTGTTCTTAAATTTCCAACATGCATCCGGCCTGTGGGACTGGGTGCAAATCTTGTTCTTACTTTTCCCATGATAGATATCCTCTTTTCTTTGTTATCCTTTCCGCAAACTCACTATATGTATGATCCTTACCGGTCCGCACAGTGATCGTTCTTTTGCTTTTTATCCGTCTTGTTCTCCTGTCGGCTCACTTCCGGAATCACCTTCGGAAGCACATCGGACACCCGCTCATAGATCACCAGATTGGCCTCATAATCGGTGGGATGATGTTCATCCGTGATAAGCACCAGCCGATCTCCCGTATAATACTGACGAAACCGCTTTGTCATGTACGCATCCAGATGGGTACCGACTACCAGAAGCATATCTGCGGTCTCTGTCTCTTCCGCCACTCTGGTCACCAGGCCATTGTCCAGCATTTCTCCGGCAAGGAGAATTCCCGGACGGATTGCACTCTGACATTTATCACAGTGAGGAATTCCTTTAGACTGCATAATATATTCCGGCGGAAACTTTTTTCCGCACCGTGTACAGGTATTCCGGAACAGATTTCCGCACAGCTCGATCACGTTTTTGCATCCTGCTTTCTGATGAAGTCCGCTGATGCTTCGTGTCGCGATCGCCACCCTTCCGCCTTCCGCTTCTTTCTGTTGTTCCAGTCTTGCCAGTGCCTTATGCGCGACATTCGGCTTTGCATCATAACGAAGCTTCAGGACCTCTTCCTTGTAAAATTTATAAAACGATCCGGGACGGCTGGCATAAAACGCTGCACTTAAAAAATCCTCCGGCGAATATCCATATCTTGCCTCAATCTGGTACGCATACGGTTCATCCCGAAAATAAGAGATCCCTGATTCCCGGATCATCCCCATACCGCTTAATACCATGATCCTCCGGCTTTCCGCCAGCATCTGCCTTAAAATTTCATACGCCAAACCATATCACCTCTCTCATTCACTCCCGTAAGTTTACACCGTTCCTTATTATATCCGATTTTTTCAGAATAGGAAAGCCCTATTTTCGGAAACATGAGATCTCTCCCCGGAAAGTGCGTCCCGAAAAACCAAAAGGCAAAACACCGGATACTCCATCGTGTTCTGCCCTTCTTCTATTTTTTCTATTTTGTGATCTTCTGTTCCCGGATCTTCTCCAGAATAAAATCCTCTACCTGCTCTGCCGGCATGGAAAGAGATACTCCCAGCTCGCCGTAAAGATTTTCCTGAGCCATTTTCATATACTTCTCATCAATGTAAGTGATCTTCTTTCCCTCCTGCCGGCGGCTTTTCTTTCTCTGATACGTTGTCTTTATGATCTTGATCCACTCCCGGCAATCATACTTTTTTGCGGTCTCCCGATACTGCTCTTCCCGTTTCTTCTCATTGACAATCCATACCGTCTCGATCTGAGGAATCTCACGGATCAACTTCATGACCTCCTCCCGGCTGATCACCGGGCGCAGCACCAGCTTTTTGCTGTCCACCGGAACAAAGATCCGGCTTCCCGGTTTTCCCACCGGTTCCAGTTCATAGTAAAGTGTTCCCTTCTTTAACCCCGGCTGTTCCGCGATTGAAAGAATCCGGCACACACCGTTGTGATCACAGACGATCCGTTCTCCTGCCTGAAACATCTCATCGTTCCTCCTTTCGTGACATTCTTTTTATCATCTGACTTCAGTTTATCACGTTTTTGGAGGACAGGTAAGCAATTTTTCCGGACAGCACTGCTTTTTGTGAAAAAGTATGAATAAAAAGAGACCTGTCATTGTGCAGATTTTTGTCTCAGAACAGCGGTGCCAGAATACGAAGCACCGCATCAAGCAGACTTCCGAACAGTCCGCTCCGGCATTCCCGGATGGAAACCGGCCGGCTCTCCCGGATCGTTGCCATCGCGTCCCGCTTCAGATCCAGGACGGCATCATTCCGATATAAAAAGGTTCCACATTCAAAATGAAGATACAGACTCCGATAATCCATATTGATGGTTCCCACTACTGCATACTCGTCATCGCAGACATAGCTCTTTGCATGAATAAACCCGGGCGCATATTCATAGATCTTCACACCGGCCTTCAGCAGCGGAACATAGTTGGACCGGGTTAGACGGAATACCAGCGGCTTGTCCGGAATTCCAGGTGTGACAATCCGCACATCGACCCCCCGCTTTGCAGCAAGCGTAATTGCCAGCTTCATCTCATCATCCACGATCAGATAAGGCGTGAAAATATAACAGTAATGCTTTGCCTGGCTGAGAATTCCGATATAAACATTTTCTGCCACTGTCTCATTATCTAACGGTGAATCTCCAAACGGATGAACATATCCCGTCCCGGCAAAAGGCTCCGGATGATGGACATGTGGCATAAACTGCTCCAGACGGTGATCCTCCTTCCGATACGCATTCCACATTTCCAGAAACATCAGCGTAAAATTCCAGACGGCCTCACCCTTCAGACGTACGCCGGTATCCTTCCAGTGACCGAACCGCTTTTTCACATTGATATATTCATCTGCCAGATTGACCCCACCGGTAAACGCCGTATGTCCATCAATCACCAGGATTTTCCGGTGATCCCGGTGGTTCATTACCATGGAGCGGAACGGCCCGATCCGGTTAAACGCCATACACTTGATTCCCCGTCGTTCCAGCTCCCGGTCATATTCCCTGGGCAGCAGCGTGGCACAGCCCATATCATCATAGATCAGCCGCACATCAACGCCCTCGGAAACCTTTCGTTCCAGGATCTCCAGAATCCGGTTCCACATGACTCCCTCGCCGATGATGAAATATTCCAGAAAAATATAATACTCCGCCTGCTCCAGATCGCAGATCATGTCTTTGAACATCGCTTCCCCGGACGGATAATACTTCACCTCCGTGTCCTTATGAACCGCATAATCGCTGACATTTTTCAGATAGGAGCAGATTCCGGCCGCCCCGGCATCTGCTGCCCGCATTTCGTCCAGGGTTGTTCCGTCATCCTGAAACTCCCGCTCCATCTGAAGGTGTTCCGCATCCAGACGCCGTCTCATCTTTTTCGACGGATTTTTATCGCCGAAAAACAGATACAGGATCCCGCCAAACAGCGGGAGACTGACGATCAGAATGATCCAGGCAATCTTATATGCCGAGTTTTCATCCTTCCGGATAATATAAAGCACGATCAGAAGGCTTAATATTTTCAGTCCGCCATTGATCCAGCCAGAATATTCTCCCAGCTTCAGCATGGGAAAAATGATCCAGAACAGCTGAATCAGAAACCCGACTGCTGCAACGATCACCCGGTTTGTCAGATATTTCTTTCGTTTCATAAAACTTCCTCTTTTTTTATTCTTCCATCGCTGCTGCCGTGAGAAGCGCGGTCTCCATCATGTCTGTAAAGCCGGTCTCCCGCTCCTTTGCCGACAATGCCTCGCCATTTACAATCGAATCCGATACGGTAAAGATCCCCAGTGCGCGAACACCGGCCCGGCTGGCATTGCAGTACAGGGCATAGCTTTCCATTTCAATGGCCAGAAGCCCCATCTTCGCCCAGCGCTGCCACTCCGGTGTCTCCGTATAAAACAGATCGGAAGACAGGACATTCCCTACCCGGAACGAATGGTTCCGTTCTCTTGCGGCACGTACAGCCTGCTCCAGAAGCTCATAGGATCCAATGGCCGAGTACGTTCCCGGAAGATCATACTGATGACCGTAAGCGCCGTCGGTGCTGGCTCCCATCGCCATAACCAGCTCTCCTACCTTTAGATCCTTCTGGATTCCTCCGCAGGAGCCGACCCGGATCAGATTTTTTACTCCATATTCATGGATCAGCTCATAGGAATAGATCCCGATGGACGGACAGCCCATCCCCGTTCCCATAACTGAGATCCGCGTTCCGTGATACATTCCTGTATAGCCCAGCATATTTCTTACGGTATTAAAGCACTCCGCACCTTCTAAAAAATGCTCCGCAATAAACCTTGCCCGAAGTGGATCTCCGGGAAGCAGGATACTTTCCGCGATCTGTCCACGTTCCGCTTCGTTATGTGGTGTTGCCATCCTATCTCCTCCTTTTCTTTTTCCTTTTATTTTTACTCAGATTGTATTTAGTATACCATACGCGGTTTTGAATTACCAGAAATTCTATTGATTATTTCATTCTCAGATACTATAATGGATTCAGTTAAATACCATCGGTACCAGTCATATTCCGTATCAGTTGGAACAAACAAGAGGAGGAAACATTTCATGTTGTACGCATTTCTGGCGATCCTGTCCGGTATGCTGATTTCCGGCCAGAGCAGCTGCAACGGTCTTCTGTACCCATTCATTGGTGTTATTGCCGTCGGGTTCGTCTCCCAGCTTCTCAATGCAGTGACCAGCTTCTTTTTCAGCCTGATTTATTTTCACCGGCCGCCCCGATTAAAAGGGCTCCCCTTTTATGACTGTTTCGGCGGTGTCTGTGCCATGTTCGTGCTCGGCTTCTCCGGTTATCTGGTCGCACACCTGGGAACTGCCGTAACCGTCTGCCTCTCGGTTTCCGGTCAGCTTTTTATGTCGGCCATCGTGGATCATTTCGGCTGGTTCGGATCTGAAAAGGTTCCTTTTAAGGCCCGCCGGCTTCCCGGCTTTTTTTGTATTCTCGCCGGCGTTTTTGTGATCAATTTTGCCGGTGCCAATACCTTCCAGGGAATCTCCGGAAGAGGCTTTCTGTTCCTTCTTCTGATTTTCGCCATTCTTGTCGGCTGTGTGACCGTGTTTGCACGGATGTTCAACTTCGAAGCAAGCAAATATGTAGGCAAGCTGGACGGTAATTTCGCAAACGCCGGATTTGGTTCCATCGTCTCGTTTATAATCTATCTGATCTCCGTGAAGGGACAGCTCTCCTTCTCCGGCTTTGCATCAGCTCCCGCTCTTGGCTATCTGACCGGCCCCATCGGAGCGATTTCCTGCGTGTTAAACAGCTTAAGCTATGCAAAAATGAAGGTCTTTCACGCCACTATTTTTCTGCTGATCGGACAGATCTCCGCCGGGATCCTGGTGGATCTGATCATGTACAGAAGCTTCCCTCTTGGAAAGCTGATCGGCATTCTGATCATCTGCGTCGGGATCTTTTTTGATAAAAAATATACAGCCCCGAAAGCAGCGTAACCTGAATCATCAGACAAAGGGGGAATTTCAATGCCGTCTGCAGCCCGCATCTTTGAAGTTCTGATTTATTCACTCCTGAGCTTTGTTCCGTTTCTCCTCCTGGCTGTCTATCCGTTCCGCCATGATTTCCGGCTTACGCCGAAAATCACCGGAATTCTGATTCTCGGAATTACGATCATCCAGATGCTTCTGGGAATTCTGGCAGCCTTTTTTGTAAACGGAAACGCCGGAGTGCTCAGCGCTTTCAGTACGCTCCTCTATGTCTTATTTTATTTTTTCACGATAAAAAAGCGCCTGGGAAAGCTGCTGTTCATGCTGCTCATGGTTTCCAATCAGGCAAACTTCGTTGTTCTCTGTTCCAAATGTCTGGAAGGACAGTTTTTCCCGGAGCTTTCCCTCCAGTCCTACCGCTGGTCGTTCTCTCTGATGACGCTTCTGGTGGAGCTTTGCATTTCTGTACCACTGTTTTTCTATCTCCGCAAAATCTCTCCGGCACTGGAAAAGGAACCATCCAGCTTTGAATGGCGTTATCTCTGGCTGGTTCCGGGTACGTTTTATCTGATCTGGTATTACCAGATCTACGGAAGCACCGCAAAAACCAGCCTTCAGCTCGCTTTAACCCCCCGGAATTCTGTTTTTTCGTTCTTCATGAATATCGGTGCCGGTCTGATCTATTATGTGGTGGCTAAGCTGATCTCCGAACAGGATAAGAACCTGATGCTCCAGGAAAATAACCATCAGCTTTCCCTCCAGACCATTCAGTACCAGAAGCTCCAGGACAAGATTACCGATGCCAGACGGATCCGCCATGATGTACGCCACCATATTGCCATCCTGCAGGAATACATGAAACAGCAGGATTACGAAGCACTGAAGGATTATCTGGACCAGTATCAGCAAAGCATCCCCGATGATCCTCTGACCTCCTTCTGCTCCAATCCGGTCGTCAACACGGTACTCCTCTATTTTGCCCAGCTGGCCAAGCAGAAACAGATCTCCTATTCTGTTCATGTGGTCATTCCGGAGAACTGCGGAATCCAGAACAACGATCTGACCGTGCTCTTTGGAAATCTTCTGGAAAATGCTTATCATGCCTGCGTACATGCCGGTGGCAAAAATCAGAAAATCAATGTACTGGCTTCCATGGATAAGCACTCGCTCTGCATCTCCGTCGAAAACTCCTATTCCGGTCCGGTCATGCGCACCGATGGCGGCCTTTTTTTATCTACCCGTCACACCGGTGTCGGTCTCGGAACCCAGTCTATTCGCCATATTGCTGAAAAATATGGTGGTTTCTGCCGGTTTGATACCAGGGATTCCACCTTTTATGCTTCTGTCATGTGCTTTGTACCGGAAACTGAAACCAGGACGAACTTTCCTATGAAATAAAAAACAGGCAGTGTATACACTTCGCGGCTGTCCTCCAAAGGGAAGACGCCCGAATTGCTTACCTCTGCCTGTTTTTACTTTTATCTTCTTTTTATTTCACAGTTCTCATCGCTGCTTCTACTACATGTCCGACCAGTACGGATGTCGTAACTGCACCTACGCCGCCGGGAACGGGGGTAATCGCTCCGACAATGGGCTCTACCTCATCGTAAACTGCATCTCCTGCGATTGCACCCTTTCCGCCCTTGCTGTTGGGCTTGTCTGCATCCCAGTTGATGGAAACGTCGATCACGACCTGTCCGGGGCTTACAAAGTCCTTGGTCAGACTGTTCAGAACGCCGGCTGCGGAGATCAGAATATCTGCTTTCTTTGCGATCTCAGCCGTGTTGACTGTCTTGGTATGGCATACGGTAACCGTTGCATTCTTTGCCATCAGCATCATCGCTGCGGGCTTTCCGACTACCAGGCTTCTGCCGATAACAACGGCATTCTTGCCCTTGCAGTCGATTCCGTAGTAATCCAGGATCTCCATGCAGGCCTGAGGGGTGCAGGGAGGGAAGCCCAGGGGCTTTCCGGTAAATACGCCGGACATAGAGCCATCGGTCATGCAGTCCACATCCTTTGCAGGATCAAGCGCATTCTCGATCTCACTCTGATCTGCTTTCAGATGCTTGGGCAGAGGACGGAACATCAAAACGCCGTGAATGGAATCATCCTTGTTCACCTTGTCGATCACCTGTAACAGTTCTTCCTTGGATACATCCTCGGGAAGCAGGATCTTCTCAACTGCCACACCAAGAGTATCACAGCGCTTTGTTGCGCCTTTTTCGTAAGAAATATCGCTGGAATTTTCACCGACACGGATAATGCAGAGCTTCGGCTCAATTCCCTTTGCTTTCAGTTCAGCAACCTGCCCCATGATCTTCTCATTGAGGGCTGCGGTTACTTCTTTTCCAAGAAGCTGCTTTGCCATGGAAAAAACCTCCTAAGTTTTATACTATTTATAAACTGTCTCCGTACGTTCTCTCGAAGCCTGATACTATTTTAAACGTCCCAGTACGCTTTCGAATACTTCATCCGCCAGCTTCGTATACTTCTCCAGCATGGCATCTGCCTTGGTATTCAGTTCTTCCGCGTACTCTCTGTTCTTCATGGATTTTGTGTTGATGTAAACATTCAGGCTTGCACCCTGGAGCGCAGCCTTGCAGAATACGGCACCGACACCGGCATCACTGATGGCAAGGGCAGAACCCTTTGCCGCAAATTCCTTAATGAGATCCAGTGCCTCACAGCACTTTTCCATGATCTCCATGGGAACGGAGCAGGCATCCTTTAACACGATCTCCATAACACGTGCTTTCTCTGCCTTCTCTTCCTCAGTCTCACGGGGCATTCCGTAAGCCTTGGAAAGGGGCTCGAATACTTCTGCGTCACGCTCGATCAGAGCCAGAAGCTCCTTCTGAAGTGCGTCCGCCTTACCCTTTAACTCCCACATTTCCTCCTCGACATCCGCATATTTTTTCTTGCCGACTGTCAGGGAGCCAACCATATTTCCAAGTGCGGTGCCAACAGCACCAACCAGGGCACTTGCGCCGCCGCCGCCGGGAACGGGAGCCTTGGATGCCAGAACCTCTACAAACTCATTGCATGCAACTGTTGAAAAACCCATTGTCTCCTACCTCCATGATGATTAGGGATTCCGCTTTGCGGAATCCCTATGGTTCTTTCTTTAGAATAAGCCTGTGATCTTTCCGGTCTCATCTACATCGATCTTCTCAGCCGCGGGTACCTTGGGCAGTCCGGGCATGGTCATGATCTCACCGGTGAGCGCTACGATGAAGCCTGCGCCTGCGGAAATCTTCAGGT